>JBPBPZ010000066.1:0-4273 GCA_050954525.1 Janthinobacterium lividum | reverse complement strand
CTCGGGTGCTGGTGGTCGATAGCCCAGCGAGGAGTGTGGTCTGACGGTGTTGTAGTGGACGCGCCAGCGTTCGGCCAGCACGCGGAGCTCTTTGATCGAGGGGAAGATCTCGCCGTTGAGGAACTCATCCCTGAGTTTCGAGTTGAAGCTTTCGCAGTAGCCGTTCTCCCATGGCGAACCGGGCTCGATGTACAACGTCTTCGCTCCTGTCTTCGCCAGCCATTTACGTAAGTCTTTGGCGACGAACTCCGGCCCATTGTCGGAGCGAAGGTGTTCCGGCACTCCCTTCATCACCATCACATCGGCCAGTGCTGAGATGACCCTGGCGCTGGACCAGCGACGTTCCGCACGCACCAGCAAGCTCTCTCGTGTGTGTTCGTCGATCAGGTTGAGAAGCCGAACGCTGCGGCCATCATGCGTCCGTGCACTGACGAAGTCGTAGCTCCATACATGGTTCCGCCGCTCCGGTCGGAGCCGCACGCACGATCCATCGTTGAGCCACAACCGGCCCCGTGGCTTCTGCTTCTGCGGTACCTTCAGCCCTTCGCGACGCCAGATACGCTCCACGCGGTCCTTGCCTATCCGCCAGCCGGCCCGCTTCAGCAACGCCGTGATCCGGCGATAGCCATATCGGCCATACTGGCTTGCAAGCTGGATGATCGCCTGCGTGAGTGCATCTTCGTCTTCGCGCCGTATCGTTCGGTAGCGCTGCGTGCCGCGTGGCTGGTTGGCCAACCGGCACGCCCGGCGCTCCGTCATCCCATGCGTCTGCTGTGCATGATCTGCTGCGATCCGTCGTCGCTCAGGGCTTAGAAGTTTCCCGAGGCGAAGTCCTTCAACACGAGGTTATCCAGGCTCAGGTTCGCTACCAAGCGCTTCAGCTTGGAGTTCTCCTGCTCCAACTCCTTCAGCCGCTTCGCCTGGTCCACCTGCAACCCGCCGTACTCCTTGCGCCAACGGAAGTACGTCTGCTCCACGATTCCGGCTTCCTTCGATGCCTGCGCTGTTGTCTTCCCGTTCGCTACTGCCACTTCGATCTGTCGCAACAGATTCACTACCTGCTCAGGCTGGTACTTCTTGCCCCGTCCCATACGCTCTCCTTGTCCAGTTCTCTCTCATCCACTGGCACAGTTCAAGCCGGGCACTCCACTCATCAACGGTGGGGACTTTTGGCTCATTTCTCGGCTACTCACCCAATGGAACGTGTGGCTCGGATCAACCAAATCATTCTACTCACCCCCGCTGTCGTCGAAACCGCACGTATGAACCTCTTCATCGGACAAGCATGAGGTCGCGCTTGCGCCAGATAGCGTGAGAAGATACGCCACTTGTGGGAAAGACAACAGCCAATAGTCCTTAGGCATAGTCATGTTAACTACGCCGAGTACAGTTCCCTCAGACATTGCTGGGTCGAAGGTAAGGTGCGCACACGACGCGCAACCGCAAAGAGCATGATGATCGACAAAAACGGACCGAGTTGTATTGATGTCAAACGGGCGACGGGCTCTATAAGAATGGGTGCGAATGAGACTAACAAGTGTAGAGTCTTTTCTCCTCTAAGCCACTTTGACTGTGAACTCAGCCCATATAACATCGTCAGCGGGAAGGCCATACACACAAGGTCATAATCAAAGAGGTAAGGGCTAATCAACAGGTTTAAGAAGAAGATTGATGAGGTTCGCAGGTCTTCGTCTCTGCATCGCCTCCACACCCAAATTACGATAACGCAGGCTCCTATCATGACCAGAGCATGACAGACGTAGGCGTATGTAGTGGAGAGACCTAAGAGGCGGGAGAATGCAAACATCGTTGGCATTTTTGCCCACGGGAGTAGACCGGTTTCTAGAAGATGCCGAGCTAGACCTAGGCTCGCAAAAGAAGCGCGCCACGTGTCTACCCCCAAAAACCATATGGCTGTTCCTGTTGACAGTAGCCCCGTTAGGAAAGCGGTGAACAACGTTTTCCAAGCACGACGTCCCACCGTCGCTAAAACCACGATCAGCGCAAGATGCGGCTTTATGACGAGAAGACCCAGTGTGAAGCCAGCTAGCTTGGGACGTGTTGAGGGCAAGAAGACTGCCGTTCCAAGCAGAGTCGCAGTAATGAACCCGTTCTGACCTCCCCAAAAATTTATCCAGATCGCCGCATACCCGACCATTAGCCAACGATCTGCCCTTTTCGGAAATAAATGGGAGTAAGTCGCAAGGAAGGTGGTCAGGGTCAGAATTTCAAAAGCGACAAAAGAAAGCGTGTAAGGAAGGTAAGCAAGCGGAAGGACCAGTAGAAAATATGGGAGGGGGTAGAACCACGCATACGTATTGCTTGACGCAGGTATGGCCAAATGCTCGGCACCTGAGATCAGGGGGAGGCTGTATGCATCCGCCGGGTGACCGCTGAGGGCTAATTTGGACGCAGACCAGAAAGTAACGAAGTCATTTCCGAGAGGATGCCCGGTCGGATCGATAAGATTGTGAGTGCGAGCAAGCAGGATCACTGAGACAAGAAGCAAGGTCGCGGCGACCGTATAGGCATATGCCTGAGCGCGTTTAGTGTTCGCTGGCAGCTTGGAACCAGCAAGAGGGCCTGCGATCTCCGGCAGCGGCATAATCATGGGGAAGATCGGCTAGTCCCGGCTTTTCGTTAACTCGTTCCGCCACATTGCATACTTGCATCGCAAACCAGATCTAAATGCGCTCGGCCGGGTGGCAGCAGCTGTGATCTCAGAATTGTTCCGTTCTGGCAGACTTGTGGCAAAGACGCATGTGGCCTCCCGAGGCCGTGTACGCACGCTGGAATAGGTCAGGGGGGAAGAACGCGCAGCCTGAGTATATCGGGCATTTGGCTACAGGGTGGGCTTCCGCGTACTCAGGCGTCTTAGTCATTGGGAAGTTTAGAGCGCCAGCCTTTTAGCGTTTTAGAAGAGTAAGGCTCTGCCTTCCCCCTCCAGCCAGCGCCGGAAGAGCACCGGCGCAATTTTGGAGACTCCCCATCCAGAGCGGAGGTACCCCGCAACGCCTGTACGCTGTTTGAGACTTTCCCGTAACCGCGGGTGAGTCTCACGTAGCTGGCCGTCAAGAGTGCCTCCGCAACGCAGTGACTCGATCACCATTCGGGGACTTGCACCTTGACGGCTGAGCGGTGATGCAAGGTCCAGTGGGGAGTAGCACCACCGCATCACTCGGGTGAGTGCCGGTACAGGGATGACATGAGCATCACAGAGCTACTTCAGGAGGCGTGGCATGGAACAACCATTCCGATATTTCGTCGGCATCGACTGGGGAACACAAGCGCACCGCGTGGCCGTTCTTAATCAGGATGGACGAGTGATCGAGCAGTATGACTCAGCTCACAGCGGCGAAGGGCTAGTCGCCCTCGTCAACAAACTCAAACAACGAACCGCGTGCGGGCCTGCACCGGTCGCCATCGGCATCGAGGTCGCCTGGGGCGCACTTGTTGAAACTCTCGTCGAGAGTGGCTTCAGCTTGTTCTCGATCAATCCGAAACAAGTAGACCGGTTTCGTGACCGCTTCACCGTTGCCGGAGCGAAGGACGATGCCCGGGATGCTCTGGTGTTGGCCAGCTCTTTGCGCACAGACAGGCCAAGCTATAAGCGCGTAGAAATCGATCGCCCCGAATTGCTCCGGCTGCGAGAGCTCTCTCGCTTCGAGGACGAGCTGAAGATTGAACTCAGGCGCGCTACCAACCGATTGTGGCAGCAGCTTCATCGGTACTACCCGCAGATGCTGACGATCAGTCCCGCCGCGGACGATCGATTGATGTGGGACTTACTCACGGTGGTACCTACACCTGCGAAAGGTGCAAGGATCAGCTCCCTTCGCGTGCAGCGCATCCTCAAGGCGAACCGGATCCGCAAGCTTTCAGCGGACGAGGTGATCTCCGCATTGAAGACAGCACCGCTTGCCTTGGCGCCAGGCGCAGCTGAAGCCGCCTGTGAGCACGTTCTGCTCCTGCTTCCTCAGGTGAAGCTGCTGGATGCGCAACTCCTGGCAATCGGCAACCGCATCAAGCATCTTCTGAGCGAGATGAATGAGGCACCGACAGGAGAGGACCAGCCAGCGTGTGACGTCGAAGTAATCCTGTCTGTCCCTGGCATCGGTCCTGCGGTCGCCGCAGCCCTTCTGACGGAAGCATCCAGGCCGATTCGTGAACGGGACTATAAGGCTTTGCGCTGTTACGCCGGCACGGCACCCGTGACCAGACAAAGCGGTAAGAAAAAGACAGTCGGCATGCGTTACGCTTGCAGCCCTCGTTT
>JBPBPZ010000258.1:0-4362 GCA_050954525.1 Janthinobacterium lividum | reverse complement strand
CAATCAAGTGCAGCGTACGTGGACGAGACCTTGCCGCAACCATCACCGATTTGCAGCAGCAGCTTACGCAGAAGATCACGCTGCCACATGGCTACACCTACGCGTGGGCGGGCGAATTCGACTCGCTCAAGAAGGAGCAGAAGCGACTCGCTGTCATCATTCCAATCAGCCTGCTCGCCGTGCTGATCCTGCTGTACACGCAGTTCAACACCTGGCTTGACGCTCTAATCGTGCTCGGTACGCTGCCATTCGCGGCGGTAGGCGGCATTCTGGCGTTGCTGGTAACGCACACCAGCTTTTCCATCTCGGCCGCTGTAGGCTTCACGTCACTGACTGGCGTCGCAACGCTGGGCGCGGTGGTGTTCCTGTCCGGCATCCGTCGAGCGCAACAGCATCATGGCCGCCTCGAAGGTCTCCGCGAGGGATCGCTGGACGAGATGCGACCCGTGCTGATGGCGTGTATGTCTGCAGGTTTGGGACTTCTGCCTGCGGCGATTAACAACGGCATCGGAGCCCAGGCGCAACAGCCACTGGCACGTGTAGTAGTCGGCGGCATGATCACAACCGTTCTGTCCATCCTTCTATTGACGCCGCTGATGGCGCGTCGCCTGCCAAAGCACATGGAAGAGGAGCGCCTCTAGCTATCCGCCACCGGGTACTGCCGACCGGTGGCGTGTTAAGATCAAATCGCTGGAGAGATGGCAGAGTGGCCGATCGCGCACGCTTGGAAAGCGTGTATACCGCAAGGTATCCAGGGTTCGAATCCCTGTCTCTCCGCCAGCATTCCCCTTTCATTTCAACTCTAGTCTTGATGACTTGTAGCCTGCTGGCACCTTTTTCTGCGCCTGCCCTCAGCATCGGCAGAGACTTCTGCAATACAAGACACCCTGTTGAATCGTCTGTTTAGACAGGCGCAGCACGCCGCAGAGTCGCAATATTGCCTGTGAGCTAGGCCGATCCACAAGCGCCTTACAAAGTGGCGTGTGATCTTTTATGCCGCTCAACTTCCCTTCTTTGCCCGCTTTACAGGGGTGAAGCGATCTAGGACAGTGCCGATAAAAACGGTATGACTTGCGCTTCCCGAACCGGTTCTCGTCGCCTGCTCAGTACGTTTGCAAAGTGGCTCAGCCCGGGTGCAATCTTCGTTCTCGTAATACTGATCCTTTCTTTCCAAAGTGCCCAGACCCAGGCGATCACCAACCTGCCGGGCACCACCGCCGTCGGAGCTTCTACGACGGCGGTACTCGTTGTAACGTTTCAGACAGCAGGGACTGTGGCCGAGTTTGTTCCTGTGACCTCTGGCAATACCGGCGGGGACTTCGCGCTCGGCTCTGGCGGAAGCTGTACCACTTCGCAGCAGTATGCTGTCGGCGCGCAGTGTACGGCTGCGATCACCTTTTCACCCTTGTACGCAGGCCCACGGACGGGCGCTTTGGTCGCGAAGAACAGCAGTGGCGCAGTGCTTGGCGTTGGCCTTGTAACCGGCCGCGCGACTGGCAGCCTCGCCATGTTTGTTCCTGGCACCGTGGAAACGTTTGCGGGACAGGGTGACTGGATCTACACCGGCGACGGTGGACCCGCAACCGACTCGCCGATCTTTACGCCGCGGGGCGTCGCGCTGGACTTTCAAGGCAACACGTTTCTGGCAGACACGGGCAACAACCGCGTTCGCCGGGTGGATTGGCAGACGGGTGCCATGACCACCATAGCCGGGACGGGTTCGGCCAGCTACTCCGGCGACGGCGGACCTGCAACGGCCGCCGAGATCGACGCACCAGCGGGCATAGCGCTGGATGGAGCTGGGAATCTTTACTTCGCAGATGAGTTGAACAATGTAATCCGGCGTATCGATGCCGCATCACAGGTCATTACGACTGTAGCTGGAACGGGCCGCACCCGCGGCTATGCCGGCGATGGCGGCCCCGCTACCAGCGCACAACTAAACCGCCCTCTGGGTGTCTCCTTCGACCTTCGCGGTAACCTGCTGATTGCAGACAGCGGCAATCACGTCATCCGCGTTGTGGATGCGACAAGTGGGACCATCCGCACCCTTGCAGGTACCGGGACGGCTGGCTACAACGGCGACAACCGGTCCGCGGCTTCCGCGCAACTGAACGCTCCAGCTAGCACGCTCGCCCTGCCGAATGGCACCATTCTCGTTTCGGATACGAACAACAATCGAATTCGGCGCATTGACGCGTCTGGCCAGATCACCACCATTGCAGGCAATGGTGCGGCGCAATTTCAGGGCGACGGAAGCTCTGCGATGGCTGCAAGCTTGAAAGCTCCTATCGGCCTGGCAGTCGATCCAGCTGGAAACCTGTACATTGCAGATTCCGGGAATAACCGCATCCGCTTGATCGCTCCAGACACCCAGCAGATTTCTACCATCATGGGTACAGATAGCGAGGGCTTTAGCGGGGATGACGGCCCAGCGAACCTTGCCAGTATGTACAGCCCTTACAGCCTCTTCTTTGCTCAGGATGGAACGCTGTATGTAAGCGACTTCTTTCACATGCGCATTCGCGGCATTGTGACGAACCTGCTCAAGCTCACCTATCCGACCATTCGACGTGGCAAGGTATCCGCTCCCAAGCCAGCCACCCTGGTGAACAGGGGCAACAGTCCCCTCACCCTTTCCAGCTTCGTCTTCGACATGTCTGCGTTGGACAGCACAACCACGTCCTGCAACCAGACCACGCCGATTGCAACCCTGCAGACATGCCAGCTTGGCGTGGAGTTTGCCCCTACCGTTGTGGGTCAGGACGTGATCGGAACGCTTCGTATTCCCACAAATCTACCCAGGATTACACCGACTGTACGTCTGGACGGTGAGGTGCTGGACGTCAACCCGACATCTGTCGCGGTGGTTTCCAGTACAAACCCAAGCATCCTGGGCCGTGCCGTTACCTTTACAGCAACGGTCACGAGCGATGACGCGGGACGTACCGGCAATGTGACCCTTACCAGCGACGGCGCATCGTTGTGCACCGTCCCGCTACGGTCCGACGGAACGATCAGCTGCACCACATCCAGCCTTACCCTCGGCTCTCATGCGGTCGTCGCGCAGTATGCGGGCGATCCGCAGAACGCTGCAGCAACCTCCGGAACGTTGACGCAGGTCGTGAAGCAGCCGACCACCCTGCGGCTGACCTCCTCCAGCAACCCAGTCACTGTCACCGCTCCGCTTACCCTTACGGTCGTTGCCTCGTCGGCGACAGGTACACCCACTGGCAGCGTCACATTTCTGGACGGGACCACGACACTGGGCACGGCAGTGCTGGCCTCTGGACAAGCGTCGTTTACCACTTCGTCACTGGTACCCGGAACGCACAACCTATCCGTACAGTACGGCGGTGACACCAGTGATGCGCCCGGCCAGTCCAACGTACTCGCGCAGCAGGTGCAGCAGGCCAGTACCACCACCATGCTCGGAGCCAATAACTCATCCCCTCTGGTGGGAACGCCGGTGAGCTTTACAGCAAATGTTTCCAGCAGCAACGGACCGCTGCCGACCGGAACCGTGCAGTTCAAAGACGGCAGCACCGTCATTGGCACGGCAGCGCTCAATACTACGGGCACCGCCTCCGTCTCCACTTCGTCACTTACACCGGGCAGCCACGCCATCGTCGCAGTGTATGAGGGCGATGTGGACGACGCCACAAGTTCATCCGCACCGCTTGCGCTTACTGTCCAGCAAATCGGGACAAGTATCGCCGCATCGGCCAGCAGCAATCCCCTAAGTGCCGGAGCCACACTGCATCTTTCGTCCCAGGTTTCCGTGGCGCCTGGGACAGCTGCGCAAGGGCCGATCACGGGAACCGTCATCTTTCGCGAAGGCTCCACCACATACGATACGGTGCCCCTTGATGCGAACCAACAGGCTGCCACGGACATCCGCAATCTGCCTGTGGGCACACACTTGATCAACGTCCTCTACAGCGGCAATACCAACTACGCCAGCAGCAATACGGCCCTGAACGTAATTGTGAATCAAACGGGAGCCAGCATCGGCCTGAGCGATGCATCCGCCACCACCCTGGCGGGCGGCACCGCAACCTGGACTGCCGCGGTCTCTAGCAACACGGGCATCCCAACCGGCACCGTCAGCTTCCGTGACGGAACGGCAACACTGGGCAGCGGAACGCTGGACACCCACGGCGTTGCTACGTTCAGCACAACGTCGCTTGCAGTCGGCAGCCACATCGTCACCGCCGTGTACGGTGGCGACGCGAACTACACCAACGCCACTTCTGCCGCGGTTACGCACACGGTCAACCGGGCCGTACCAGCGCTGACACTGAATGGACCTGCCTCCACAACAGTGAACGTGACATCCGACGTCACCTTCTCAGTCGCCCT
>JBPBPZ010000342.1:0-4402 GCA_050954525.1 Janthinobacterium lividum | reverse complement strand
AAAGGGGATGTGAACTCCCTTTCTACCGGTCCGCAACACAGAGTGGAGCTTGCGAGTTTGTCTTCCTCAGCTTGTTGGTTGAAATGGTGCCGGCATTGGCCCCCTTAGTCCCGGGTGCATGTGGCCCAGCGAGCACTTACTGCGACTGCCTGTAATTTCATCCGCAAGGCCGAATGGTCTGCGGTACAAAAGCGAAGCAGGTTAGTACGTGAGTAAGTCTTTCAACTGCACCCGTTGCACGCAAATATGAAATCAGCTTTAGGCAGCCATTCAGGAGCAGAGCCATGCCGTTGAAAAAGCACGTTTCTATCGCCGGGGTCTGTTGGAACGCGTGTGCGGCTATTATGGGACTGCTCGCCTGCTCTGCGCTGTCAGGCTGTCTTGTTGCTGGACACACCGGTCACGGGGGTGCCTTTGTGTGGCCCGCCGGCCTAGGTCTCGTGTTCCTGCTAATGATCGTGCTCTGGTTTCTGCTCCGCCGCCGCTAATAACCGGCCGCCAACGCCATCGTGCCGCGTAAAGGGCCCGGCTAAGCCGGCTGCTCTTCTCATCCCTTGTCCGGTAATCATGTTGACTGCTTCCGGGCGGCAAGGTCAGCATCTTGCCAGGCAGGCAGCGGAATGGACATGCTCATGAGCTTCGAGCTGCAGGTAGTGTGGGCGACTGCGGCGTCATTCACCTTGGCTGTGTAGGTCTCAGGTGCTAGATACTCGAAGTGGGAGCCGTCGTCTTCTCTGACTGCTGCTCTGTATTTCACCGCAAAGAACCGCTCTCTAAATCTTCTCCGGGCTTTTGAATGGAAAGGCTGTGGCTGTGTTCAGTCACGCCTTGGCCCTGGCCCACGCCAGCGAGGGGTAGCAAGTGCAACGCTGTGGGAAAAGTGCCCTGGGAGGGCAGGCCTGCAAGGCCCGGAGGAAGCGAACACCTGGAGCTGCACGGAGCTTTTTCTCACCAGCTTGCGCGCGCGTGGGAGCAGAGCCTCCCTAGAAAGTCTGGCTTCCAGATTGCGCGGCTCGGTCGCGCGGAACTGCTTCGGTTCTTGCCGGTGTTTCCTCTGTCTCCAGAGGCTTCGAGGAAAGTGCGACCGCTTCGTGGCTCGCTGGCTGAGCAACCGCGGGCGTGACACACGATGTCGGTTGACGAGCCACTTTGGGAAAACATCCGAAGGTGAGCTGTGGCATCCGGTAGACGCCAGAACCAAAACAGGAACGAAGACTTCCCTAGTGATCACGAGAAGAAGCCGAAAAGCACCCGCAGCGCGGTAAGCTGCCTGCATGCAGCGCGAATGGCTGTTCATTTGAACAAGCTCCAATCCATAACCTGACTGATTGGAGATAAACGCATGTCGGAGTTTGCCGACCGTGCAACAAGAAAGGGATTTACATTTCCCCTAGAGTTCGTCGTGGATGGTGAACGGATACCTGGAACTTGTGAGAATTTGAGCGAATCCGGTTTGTTGGCGACATTTGCGAAGGCGTTGGAAGTTTGGGAGCGCGGGGAAGTGGATCTTCATTTCGGTATCGATCTGATAGGTGTGAGGGCGCGCGTAGCACGCGTTGACGGTCTCAAAGCTGGTCTGTCGTTTACGATCAGCGACGATTGACAGCGGAAAGAGATTAAAGACCTGGTCCTGTCGGCGAACAGTGAGAGTACTTTGTCAAACCGACTCTAGGAACCGCTGGAGTCTTTCTTCTCTCACTTCCAATTACACCGCAAGGCACTTGCTAGCCCTCGCATGGGCGGGCCGCGATCGCCACAGCAGGCATGCCACACCAACCGCCCTGCGCTTGTCGGAGGTAAATCGAATTAGGTTCTCTCAGGCCACCAGACGCCTGCTCCGAAGCAATCTTTGGCCTCTCACACGGCGCGGCTCCTGGGATTCGCGGAAGACCTACACGGTTTCTCCCATGCCGTGATCAGCCAAGCGTGGATGCATGTTTGAAGATAGATGAGAGCCAGATTGAAGTCTCCTTCTCGTGACCTTCGGTGTTGAAGAGGAATTCTTGTCCGTACCCTTTGTAGAACACCCGCTCTCGATCACCGTCGGTCTGCCAGGGAGCATTACGTATCCTTCCTCGTGCGGCGTTCCGCAAAAATGAGGGCAGGCTCCAGGAACTCCGGCGGCTGCTTTGAAGGTCACAGGTTAGGCGTAGAGCGGGGGCATATTTTTCAAAGGTTCCCGCTCCTGCAATTGCATGAGCGAAAGACAGGCGTTCACGGGCGATGTACAGCCAGTTGTTCTGTCCGCGATGCCGATCCTCGATATGAGGATGGTGAACTGCACTCATGAGGTCACCTGTCAACTCTTCCTGCGTAATCCGCCTCGGAGCGGAGTCCGTCTGGAGCCAGCCCCATATCACGTGCTGATCGTGACTTCTGGCGTCATCCTGTACGGTTCTTGCATAACGAAGTCCTCCATCCGATCGTCGCTCTATGCCCTTGAACCAGCCATAGAAGAGGAAGAGTGGGTTGTTGTCCGCATCTGATACCCCGCCCATATTAAGCTCCGTCTGATCCTTTCCGTTCTGACCGAAGTACATCAGAGCGTTCTCAAAATTGAACGGGCGCAGCCCGGGCCGGATGTCTGGATCAAGATGCACCTTTCGGGTTAAATCGAATCTCGGCTTTAAACTTCCGAGTACAGACGCGACTTCATCAGGATGATCTGTGCGAAGGCTATCGAAGGTGGTGCTGACATTTGCGTGTCGCGCGCGCTCTGGAATGGGAAAGCTGAACATTCGTCCGTCTTCAAATATTGGACTGGCGCAACCACCGGCTACAGAGTCGAAACCTTTGCGACTGAGGATTACTGTTTTGGGTAGATCCGAAAGCATTACTGAATCATAAGGTGATCAAGCTCGCGCTAGATCGGACATATCGAGGCCGTCAGTGGAGCCCTCAAGTAAGTGATTCACCCGACCGAGATTCCAGACTGTTGTCTCTCCCATCATGTGGCGCAAGGATGTTCAGATTGTTTGGGCTCTGGCTCACATTTGGTGAAGCCGCACCCTGAGGAGTAGACCTTGGGAATGCATCAAGGAACGCTGATACCGAATTCTGCTGAAGTGGAGCTGATGTGCCTGCGGCAGAGGGCTGGCGCTATCGAGGTAGAGCTTCGCACACGTCGGCGTACAGCCAGTTGTCCGCACTGTGGAACCGACTCGGCACGAATCCACAGCCGCTATAGACGCAAGCTTGCTGATCTGCCCTGGGCGGGAGTTCCGGTACGGATCGTGCTTCAGACGCGCAAGTTCTTTTGCGTACGGGCGGTCTGCTCGCAGCGAGTTTTTACGGAACGCCCCCCCGGGCACCGTTGCTCGTTACGCACGCAGGAGCAGCCGCTCGAGTGAGGCACTCAGCTGGGTGGCACTCGCACTTGGAGGTCGCGCCGGAGCACGCCTGGCCCGCAAGCTCGGTCTGCTTGCTAGCGGATCGACGCTGCTACGCGCGCTGCGTAGGCGAGCACAGCCGGTACTCAGCCCGCAGCCGCGTGTGGTTGGGATAGATGAATGGGCCTGGAAGAAAGGGCACCGGTACGGCACGATCCTCTGCGATCTCGAGCAGGGCCGCGTGATCGATCTGTTGCCGAACCGCAGCGCCGAGACAGTCGCAGCTTGGCTGCGGCAGCACCCGAGCGTGCAGGTAGTGAGTCGTGACCGGGCAAGTGCGTTCGTGGATGCGATCAGGAAGGGCGCGCCGGCAGCCACGCAGGTTGCGGACCGCTGGCATCTCCTGAACAACCTGATCGACACCTTAGGACGTTCTCTCGAGCGTCACCGGCATACGTTGGGCGAAGTTGCGCAGAGAACAAAACCAAGCTTCAGAACGCAGCTGATCAAGAGCGTAGAAACGAAGCAGCTTACCAAAGCACTGGAGAGCAAGCAGCAGAACCGGGAGCGGCGACTGGTGCGGTATAAGGAGTTGCTCACACGACTAGACGGCGGCATGAATCGATCCGAGGCCGCGCGGCACATGGGCCTGCCACTCCGCACGGTGCAACGCTGGCTTTCGTATGGCGTCTTCCCGGAGCGCAAGCATCGCGTCTACCCGAGCATCGTCAACGCATACAGGTCATACCTAGAGAAGCGCTACAGAGAAGGCTGCCGGAACATCGCCCAGCTCTGGCAGGAGGTGAAGACGATGGGCTTCGAAGGGCAGGCAACTGCTGTCCGTCACTGGCTAAGGCTGCGCTTCGGCTCGCCAAAAAACGCGAGTACGCAAGCCTTCGCGAGGAGACCTCTTCCTGTCTCACCGCAACGGGTCGCATGGCTCATGCTGAAGGCTGACCTTACACGGCATCGTTACCTGAAGAAGCTCTATCAGTGCTCTCCAGAGATAGCGTTGCTGGGCGCTGCTGCGCGGAAGCTCTTCGAGATGATCCGTAAACGGAACGCTGCGGACT
>JBPBPZ010000209.1:0-4413 GCA_050954525.1 Janthinobacterium lividum | reverse complement strand
ATAGGGCAGGCCGCTTCCGTTCGCTGGGCGACGGCCAGGTTGATTTCAAGTCCATCTTTTCGAAGCTGACGCAGTATGGCTATGACGGCTGGGCCGTACTCGAATGGGAATGCTGCATCAAGAGTTCCACGCAGGGCGCGCAGGAAGGCGCACCGTTCATTCAGAAACACATCATTCAGGCGGTAGAGCGTGCGTTTGACGACTTTGCCGATGCAAAAACTGACCCCGCCGCCATCTCAAAGCTGTTGGGTCTTGATCCGGAGAAAGCATGAGCACGAAATTAGGACGGAGACTGCGTCTCGGCATGGTAGGCGGTGGCCCCGGAGCCTTTATCGGAGCGGTACATCGTATAGCTTCACGAATCGACGATCAGTACGAACTGGTCGCCGCATCGCTCTCTTCCAATCCAGAGAAGACCAGTGCCGCAGCAGCGGAGTTGCACATCGCCAGGCCATACAGCAGCTTTCAAGAGATGGCAGACGCCGAGGCGAAGCGTAACGATGGCATTGACGTAGTCGCCATTGTGACGCCTAACTACACGCACCATGCCATCGCAAAAGCATTTCTTGCCGCTGGCATCCACGTGATCTGCGACAAGCCCATGACGACCACACTGGCGGATGCAGAAGATCTGCAGGCAGACGTGGAACGCACGGGCCTGCTGTTTGGACTGACGCACACCTACAGCGGATATCCAATGGTTCGCCAGATGCGCGACATGTGCGCTGCCGGCGATCTGGGCAAGCTGCGCATGATCCAGGTGGAGTACGCGCAGGACTGGCTCACAGCACCGGTCGATAACAAGCAGGCCGAGTGGCGCACCGATCCCGAGCGCAGCGGTCCGGGCGGCTGCCTTGGCGACATTGCAACCCATGCCTACCACCTTGCGTGCTTTACGTCAGGCCTGAAGCCGACAGAGATCGCTGCGGAGCTTTCCACGTTTGTTCCCGGCCGTCGCGTGGACGACAACGTGCAGGCCATGCTGCGTTTCGAGGGCGGAGCCAAGGGCAGCCTTTGGGCTTCGCAAGTCGCCGTGGGCAACGAGAATTATCTTCGTCTGCGCCTCTACGGCGAAAAGGCCGGCCTGGCATGGGAGCAGGAGAACCCCAATTACCTGCACTTCTCTCCCCTGGGCGAACCGACACGTCTGCTGACGCGCGGCGGGCACGGCGTTGGCAAGGCAGCAGCCCATGCATCACGAGTCCCTTCCGGCCATCCAGAGGGCTACCTGGAAGCATTTGCGCAGCTCTATCGCGACATGGCAGAGCAGATTTACGCTCGCCTGGAGCAGCGTGATGCCGATCCTTTTACCCTTACATTGCCGGGTGTCACAGACGGTGTAGAAGGCTTGCGCTTCATTGATGCGGCGATCGCCTCGTCCAAAAACGCATCGGCGTGGACATCGTTGGCGTGAGGCTTCATTGAACGAAGGACCGAGCCCTGAGTGCTCCTATGCGGCCTACTTAGGGCTCGGCTTGCGTTCAAACCAGGCCGCGAACTTCAGACCGGCAGAATATCCAGCCCAAGATCCAGGGAGCGCACGCTGTGCGTCAGGGCACCCACCGAGATCAGGTCCACGCCCGTCTCTGCAATCTCGTGAATCCGCGACAGTGTGATGCCGCCGCTGGCTTCGATCAGGGCGCGGCCAGCTATCTGCGCGACCGCTTCCAACATTTGCTGCGTGCTGAAGTTATCGAGCATGATGGTGTCCACCCCTGCAGCCAGCACCGCTTCGATCTGGTCAGGGCGGTCGACCTCTACCTCAAAGTGTGTGGTGTGCGGCAGTCTTTCACGCGCTGCTTGCAGTGCTGCGGTAAGCTCTTGACCTCTGCCATTCGTCAGCAGCGCGAGATGGTTATCCTTGGCCAAAACTGCGTCTGACAATGACCAGCGATGGTTAAAGCCACCGCCGCACCGCACAGCGTAGCGTTCAAAAGCGCGAAGCCCCGGCGTTGTTTTACGGGTGTCTACAATGCGGGCCTTTGTGCCAGCCGTCTCGGCAACGTAGGCCGCTGTCATGGTGGCGATGCCAGACATGCGTTGCGCAAAGTTCAACGCAACACGCTCTCCCTGCAGAACGCCACGTGCGGGACCTTCTACGTCCGCCAACACAGCCCCGGCGGAGAAGCGTTCCCCATCGTGCGTGTGGAAGGCGGTCGTTATGCTGCTATGGGTCAGCGACATGGCAGCAGCAAAGACAGTTTCGCCACTGAGTACGCCATCTTCACGCGCCATCAAGTGCGCACGGACGCGCGCGGCAGCGGGGATTAGTGCTTCTGACGTGATGTCGCCCCACGGTGCATCTTCCAGCAGAGCCATGCGCACCGTGCGCTCGATGATGTCCTGCGCCAGCTTCATCGAGGCAGCGGCAACGGTTTGGACGAACCGGGTGTGATGGTCAGCATCCGCTCCAACGCGATCCGCGCAGGCGCAGCAATGTTTTCTGGCACGGTGATCCGATTCAAGACCTCACCGCGTTCGAGAGCCTCGAGCACCCAGGCTAGGTAGCTGGGGTGAATGCGATACATCGTCGAACATGGGCAAATGATGGAGTCGAGGCACAGGATGGTATGCTCCGGATGCTCGTTCGCAAGGCGCTGCACAAGATTGATTTCTGTTCCGACAGCGAAGATAGAACCCGGCGGTGCGGCCTCGATGCGCTTCTTGATGTAGTCGGTGGAGCCGTACTCGTCTGCGGCGTCGACCACATCCATGGGGCACTCTGGATGCACCAGCACCCTGACGCCAGGATGGCGCATGCGCGTTGCTGCAATCTGCTGCACGGTAAAGCGCTTATGGACCGAACAGAAGCCATGCCACAGCGGCACGCGGGCATCCTGCAGAGTCTGCGCGCTGCTGCCGCCCAGGGGCAGCTCCGGGTCCCAAACCGGCATTTGCTCAAGCGGTATGCCCATGGCCTTGGCCGTGTTGCGGCCGAGGTGCTGATCGGGGAAAAACAACACACGCTGGCCGCGCGCAAACGCCCACTGCAGAACATCAGCCGCGTTGGACGAGGTGCAAACAATGCCGCCATGCTCGCCGCAAAAGCCCTTCAAGGCTGCGGATGAGTTCATGTAAGTCACGGGAATGACGGGTACGCGGCCATGCTCATCGGGTGCAGTCCCGTACAACTCGGTCAGCTGCTCCCAGCAGTCCTCAACTGTATCGCGGTCTGCCATGTCAGCCATGGAACAACCTGCCGCAAGGTTAGGAAGGATAACCACCTGTTCCGGGCGCGAAAGCATGTCGGCCGTTTCCGCCATGAAGTGAACACCGCAAAAGACGATAGCTTCGGCTTCAGGCCGGGTACGTGCGGCCTGCGCCAGTTGGAAGCTATCGCCGACAAAGTCTGCGTACTGCACCACTTCATCACGCTGGTAAAAGTGACCAAGCATCACGAGGCGCTTACCCAGGGACGCTTTTGCAGCGCGTATGCGCAGGTCCAACTCTGCAGGGGAAGCATTGCGGTACTCGCGCGGCAGCACGCCCTGCCTGGGTGCGTCTGCAGGGATGTGGTCCTGCATGGATGCACCGGGTCCGTAGCCAGGCAGCGGGTCGATGGCCCAGGGATCATCAGCCAGGGCCGAGGAACACGTGCTGCCTGCGGAAACATTGCCTGTCTGTTCGCCAATGCGAATCAGCTGGATGGTGCGATCGACAGATGCCACGACAACTCCCTTATTGCGTGTCAGCGCCTGCTGGTTCTCCTTAAGTGGATGAACCGCAAACTCCGACAGATTAAGCATAAACGCGCGGGCAGGACCGTGCTTTGCTGCCAGCCCTAAGCCGCTTTCTCCAAGAGACTCTTCTGCTGAAGCAGGTTCATCAAGGCCTGCTCTTCGCGACGTAAGACAGCATGCTGGTCAGCAATCTCTTTGCGCTCTTCAGCGATCTCCTTCTCCAGTTCGTGCTTGGCGTCCGCAGCGGAAATACGTCCCATGTACGTCTCCAGCACGGCAGGATGCACGTAACACTTGCGACACACGGATGGCGTGTTCCCAAGCTGCGAAGCGACGCGTGCGATAGCCTGCACCACATTCTTTTTCGCCTGCGCTACTGTGCTGGCAGGCTCGAACTCACTGAGAAGATCGCAGCACAGGACAGACCCTGCCCATGTGCGAAAATCTTTCGCCGTAAAGTGCTCACCCGTGATCTCACGCAGGTATTCATTCACGTCGGACGAGTCGATGTGGTGACGATTGCCATCGTGATCGACGAATTGAAATAACTCCTGGCCGGGCAGATCTGAAACCTGCTTCAGGATTTTCGCCAATCGACGATCCTGCAGGTTGATGGTGTGGTGTACGCGGCTCTAGCCCTGGAAATCGAAGGTGATCTTTGTCCCGCTCACTTCGACATGCTTGTGCAGCATGGTGGTCAGGCCATAGGACTTGTTCTCGCGCGCGTACTCCT
>JBPBPZ010000244.1:0-4436 GCA_050954525.1 Janthinobacterium lividum | reverse complement strand
CTACGCGGATCTCTGCAATGGACTCTGCGGACGGAAACGCATCCGCCTGCACATTGTTGGTTGTCTGGTTCTGCGCCGAGATGCCGTCTACCGTCGTATCCGTTTGTGATGGCAGCCCACCCTGAATGGAGTAGCGCACCGAAGGTACGGGGCGCGTGGAAGGTGTGGGCGGGTAGGCACCACTGTCAGGCTGCACGCCGGGCAGCGCCTGCACAACGCTCAGGGGCGAGGTCGAACCTGCTCCCCGATAGTTCGCCGGCAGATCAATGACAGCCTGCGGCGTCAGCACGGAGGAGATCTGGGCGTTCTCCAGGTTGATGACGCCGGCGTCCGACGCATTGACCGTTATGCTCTGCGTCGATCCAACCTTCAGCGTTACGTCATAGCGTAACTGCTGCCGAGCCTGCAGGGTGACACCTGCCGCAGTAACTGTCGTGAGCCCGTCACTCTGAACGGTGACGTCGTACTTGCCGGGTTCAAGGTTCAAAGCACTGTACTGCCCACTGTCGTCTGCAGTAACCGTGCGGTCGGTATTGCTATCCGTCCTGTGGAGCCGTATGGCTGCATGCGGAATGCTTGCGCCGGTGCTGTCCTGCACCGTGCCGGAAATGCTGCCCAATGTGGATTGCGCCAGAGAAGCAATTGGAAAGCTGGATACTGCTGCCAGTGAAAGAAGAATGCGCAACGAAGACGAAGCATGGTACCGGTTCACGTGTAGCCCCTAGGAATAAGTTTTAGAAACGGCCCGTTCTAGCGGGCTCGCAAAGGTGTCAGCAGGTTGATGTTGGCGGAAGAGGAAGCGGACTTCTCCACGCGCATGCGGTAATACCACCAGGCAGACATGGCTACGCCAGACACGACGGATGACATCGCTCGTCCGACCCAAAGACCGTACACACCCTGACCCAACGGGAAGGCGAGCAGGTAAGCAGCAGGCATGCCGAGGACCCAGTTACAGGTAATGCTTATCCACATAGGGCTACGCGTGTCACCAAGACCAGTCAGCGCGGAAGCATGGATCACAAAAGCAGCGTCGCCCAAAATAAGGAGTGCGCAAAGCCGGAACAGCGGCACGGCAGCTGCTACGACATGAGGATCCGTTGTGTACAGGTGCGCAAAGCGCTGCGAAAACACCAGGAACAGCACGGCCGCGAACGAACTGTAGCCCAGGGCCAGGGTTAAGGAGGCACTCGCTGAGCGCCGTACCTCGTCTAAACTGTTGCGGCCGGCAGCTTGTCCAACGCGGATCATTGCGGCATAAGCCAGACCTGTGGGAACCATGTAGACAAATGCGTTGAGGTCAAGCGTGACCTGGTGAGCGGCAAGATACGTGGTTCCCAGGCGGGCGCAAAGCACAGACATGTATGTGGAGATGCCCAGTTCCAACGAGAACTGCAGGCCGGACGGCCAGCCGATCCGCAGCAGAGCTTTAAGGCGCACCGCGTCTGGAATGAGCATCCGTACTTCGGGCCAGACATCCAGTTCGCGAAATGCAAGCACCGCACCGGGCACTATTACAACCAGCATCCAGCAGCGCACCAGTACCGTGGACCAGCCAGAGCCGGCGATACCAAGCGCGGGGAAGTGAAAATGGCCATACAGCAAGCACCAATCGAAAAACCAGTTCACCAGACCCGCCGTGATGAGCGAAGCAGACACAAGCAGGACACGATTGATCGATTGCAGAAAACGTCGAATGGCCATGTAGAGCATAAGCGGTGCCGTGGACCAGACCAGCGCGTGCAGGTACCGCTGTGTTTCTGCAAACATCTCCGCAGATGTTCCAAGGTGTGGAAGCAGGAGAGCGGATGCGAGGGTCGCAACCATGACCACCGGCGTGCCGACGCCCACAATCCACATGGATTGCATGAGCATTCGAACGGCCTCTGACCGGTTGCCCTGTCCCGCTGCCTGAGCGATGAAGGTTTCTAGACCGTTCAGCAGGTAGATCGCAAAGAAGGCGATGGCGTAATAGATCGTATTTCCGAGGGAAGAAGCAGAAATAGAGAGTGCCGAGTGCGGAAGATGTCCGACCATGATCGCGTCAACGATGTAGGTCGACATCCATCCCAGTTCACCCAGAGCCAAGGGTCCGCCCAGACGTACCGATGCGAGCAGTTCCGAACGGAAGGCCGCACGTCCGCCCGCCTTAAGCGCTGGAGATACAACATGTTGTAAGCGGTTGATGTTCTTGCCCTCCGCCAAACTTCAAGCCGGAAACCTCATACTATGCCCGAAGAACGTGGGTCAGGATGCGACTTTTGATCTGCTGAATTGCATGCGGGAGTTCGATGCTGTGAACAAACCCTTCTGCACCGGCCCGCCTCAGGCGCCTTCGACAGGTGGACTGGTAACTGTAATCCGCCGTTACTGCTGCGTCGCAGTGGCAAGGACATCCAGGCTGAACTGCCTATTCCTTGTGACCTGCTGCTGGCGTTCCTCTGTCAGGCTGCCGCCTGCTAACAGTTGATTGGCAACATCGACTGCCTCAGCGTGTCTGCCCACGTAAAAGCAGGCAACAGAGAACTCCAATGGTAGATAGAAGTGATACACATCCCGCTCCACAAAGAGGATGTCCGTTGCCGGGAACGGAATCTGAACAGCTTGCGCGAGGAAGAGGTAGGCGGCTGCATACTCCTGCCGACCCTGATAGTGAATACCAATTCGGAAGAGAGGCTCAGCGCGGTCAGGCCGGTAGGAAAACGCGTCAAGGTAGGCAGAAAGGACGATCGGCCAATCAAGCTCCTGCATCTCCCTGAGGCGGGCAATCTGGTACAGCGCCGACCAAACTTCCTCGTGCCAGCCCCCCATGGTCACCCGCTTCCTGTAGCGATCAATCGCAAGCTCAAGCTCACCCGCATCGGCATAGCTTTGGGCCAGGTAGAACATGTGGCGTGCGTTCTGCGGGTCCTGCAGCAAAGCCCCTTCCAGCAGAAGTGCATCTTTGCGAAAAGTGAGGGGATCGCGCGCACGGGCACCATCGAGAATCCGAATCGTTCTAATGCCGGGAAGGCGTTCTCGGGTAGGTTGTGCGTCAGTGACGATGTGTTCGTGAACAACACCCTCATATCGCCACCGCAAAGCACACCGGACTAGCTGAGTTTTGTAATAGGTAACGGCGCCAGACAGCAGTTCAAGGTCGTAAGCGTCCGCACTAAGCTGGGGTAATTGGAAGTCCGAAGCGAACTCCAGAAACTCGTCCGCATCGATGATCAGGAGGTAATCCGCCCAACTGGAAGCCAGAGCAATTGATTCGGAGCGATTCTGAGCGAAATCAATCCAGGGTCTTTCGAGAAGCTCGCCCGGGAGATGGCCTAATTCGTTCGTCACACGTTGCTGGGTGCCGTCTGTCGACCCGGTATCCACAACGACCCACGCATCGAGCAGAGGTAGAACAGAACGCAGACATCGAGAGATCACCTGACTCTCGTTCTTGACGATCATGCACAGACAGATGGTCTGGCCCGCCTGCTTCATGTGGTTCCACTGACCGACAACACAATTTCTCCACAACAGCGGTATCTCGTGATCCTCAACCTAGCAGCCCGCCAGACGTGTCGAATGTCACCTAAAAGGTCACACCCTGCTGACATCGAAAGCTGGCCAGAAAAGTAGCCTGGCTGTATGCGCCGATTACGTTCGACGTGACCTGTAATGTGATCACATCCCCTGCATTCAACGGCGCGGCATCCACGCTGTTGATACAACTCGCATTCGACCCAGTAATCGCGCCCAGGGTACAACTAAGGCGCGTCGCAGACATGGAACCAATCGCGGTCGCGCTGCCTGAAAGCAAAGTTACAGTCGCACCCGAAGCGCCCGACCCGATGTTCAACGCCTGCACGCGCAACAAAAGTGCAGTACAGCCTTGCGGAACCATGAGGACATTGGAGAGCGAGTTCGAACTGTTGGCTGTTGAGACGCCGGATGGAGAAGCGTACACCTGGGAACCGAAGGATTGGCCTCCAGTTCTGAAGTTGGCTGAGTAGACCTGGCCACCAGAGGGTCCGGTCGCACCCGTCGCTCCCACGGGACCTGTGGCCCCTGTCGCCCCTTGTGGACCAGGAGCACCTGCGGCGCCGCTTGGTCCAGTGGCACCTGGGGGGCCCTGTAATCCTGTGGCACCCGTTGCACCAATAGGTCCTGCCAAGCCCGTTGCACCTGCTGGACCAATTGGGCCTGCGGGGCCGGTTGCACCAACGGGGCCTGCTGGGCCCGTCGCCCCGGTTGGCCCAACCGCGCCTTGCGACACGAGCGAAACTTCCAGATGGGCGCTGTGCGCTGTCTGGTCGTTCTCCTTGGAGTCGAATAGCACGTTGCCGTCCGATGACAGAAGCGCGAAGCCGTAGTTGCTGCTCGGCGAATTCATCCACTGCTGCACTGCCGAGGTCACATCGATACTGACAAACTGCCCAGCAGCCACGACCTGGCTGCTA
>JBPBPZ010000115.1:0-4452 GCA_050954525.1 Janthinobacterium lividum | reverse complement strand
GGTGTCTCTCGGCAACCCTGGCAGGAATGGTCAGGATTTGCAATCCTGGCCGCTGGGATCGTCCTGGTTTTGCCAGAGCGGATTACGGGGCGTCCCGCAAGCTGATGTCGATTAAGCCGATATCGGCTCATCCTTATATAGACAACCTGAAAGCGTCTACCGTGATGGGGCCAGCAGCTCGATTGCCCAATCGGCAGGCGGTCCACCGTGCCGGGTTCGATTACCCGCGCACAGGTAGACGCTTTCAGGCGGTTTCCCGCAGCGCCCACACTTCACACGGCCCAACGTCTCAGAAAACGTTTTGTTCCCATGCCTCTCGGCAAGCAGCTTCGTGGGGAACAGGACCGTTGACCCACAGGAGCCGCAGCGCATTTCGAGACGGCACTCAGGCCAGTCCAGAAGGCGATGTGAAGGCCGGAAAGCGGGCGGATGCAGTCCGCCATGCAGCAGGTACCCCCTCGCTTCCGATTCCTGTGCCTCGCGGGCAGCCTGCCTTTTCATGAAGCCCATTCAAATAGGCTAGGAGAAGGAAAGGCGATATGCAATCTGAAAACTTCTGAGTAGCCGTCTAAGCTGGGTCAACCTCCGCTATTGCGACTTGGAGGGACTGATTCGAACAGCATGGGCGTTTAAGCGCAAATCGCAGACACCCACACTTCCCATACTGTTTGCGGCGTTGTAACTGGCCACTCTGACCAAGGACGGGCCCCCGCTGCTTTGAAAGCCCGTGCGTAGTGGTCCTTATTAGGCGCTGTGTTCAGCGAGCGAAAGGGTGTTCCCATCCGGATCTTGGAACCAAGCGATTTTCGCCCGACCGGGAGCGTGCCAGATTCCGCGCTCGTCTTGTTCCATGCCGGCATACCGGCGGAACTGAACGCCCTTAGCTGTGAGTTCATCCACAGCTTGCTCAATCCCCGCGACTTCCCAACCGAAAATGGTGAACTCGACGGGTTGATGCTTCGCACCTACGCGCACAATTCGCAAGTCGGAACCCGGATCAGGGCCGAGGCGGAACACAAGGGCGAATGGCTCGTCGGCTACAAAGCGAAGCTCTAACGTGCCTTCATAGAAGGCGCGAGCAGCTTCGGCATTCGCGGTGGGTATAAATCCTGTTGGAACTGCAGTCGTGAGCGGCATGCCAGATAGCATAAAAGAGTTCGTCAGGATCGCTGCAGTTTTAATGCCGCGAGAAGATATTTCATCATAGGGTCGGCAACACTGCGACTCACCGGGGTCACTCCGGTTGAGGGCTTCCATCTCTACGCAAGATGCAGTTGTACGCCTCTGCCCTGGGAGAACGTTCCTGGAGACGACTGCGTTGTGTTGGCTCCGTTGCTGACGCCCAACCTAGACCGGCTGCCAGAGCTCGATCCCGTTTCCTTCCGGGTCCTGAAGATGGGCAAAACGGCCATACGGATAGTTCGCAGCATCCACCTTGACCGCAATGCCTGCTGCCTGGAGCTGTGCAACCAATCTGTCCAGGTTGCCGACACGGAAGTTGATCATCCACTGCTTCGAAGGGTCACCCAAATAGCTGGTCTTTTCAGAGAAAGGCGTAAAGCTCGTTGGTCCAGCCTGTTGATTCCACACTGGGTCACCTGCACTCTGCGGAGTCACAAAAATGCCGAGGTGGCTCTGGTACCACTGCGCCAGCGCCTTTGGCTCCTTTGCCCGGAAGAAGAAGCCGCCGATGCCCGTCACACTTTCTTTCGGCAGGTCACTCCCGGCAGAGGGTTTCTGCTGGGCACTTGACATAGATTCGGGCAGGATTGCCATTCCGGCGACGGCCCCGAGCACTCCAAGCATTTGGCGGCGTTTCATTTGATCGACGTCCTCCTGTTTGTCCGCATTCTAACTGCTGTCAGCTGCCGGTTGTTAAGAAATGAAACCTCATAGGTACCGCTAAACGCCGCTCACGCCAGTCAGAGGAAGCCAACACGGAAATGGCATCTTGGGGCGGCAAACTTCCGCATGCGCGACTTCAGGTTCCTAATGGCATCAATGTTCTAAATTCATCGGGGCGAACAACAATGTGGAACTTTTGATCCTTGCCCGTCGTAGGCTTTCGGAGAGATGACCTCCACCATTCAGAATGATTTCGCTCATACAGAACTCGTGCGCGCCCTCAAGCTCTCGGCTTTCTTTGCGGCCCTCAAGCTCTTTGTGCAATTCGCCCTTACGCTATGGACCGAGCATCTGGGCTATAGTTACTTCCGTGATGAGTTCTACTACATCGCTTGTGGCCATCACCTGGCCTGGGGTTTCGTCGACCACGGTCCCATCGTTGCCCTCCAAGCCCGGCTTGGAGAATTTCTCTTTGGTGATTCCATCTTCGGGATCCGCGTTCTTTCCGCCTTTGCCGGCGCGCTCACCATCCTCCTTGGTGGGATACTCTGCTGGGCACTTGGGGGGCGCCGCCCTGCACAGGTCCTCGCCTGCATAGGCCTCATTGTCACGCCGCAATACATCGGTGTTGACGGTTTTCTGTCCATGAACTCATTTGAAGCTGTTTTCTGGTCCGCATGCCTGCTTGCCATCATCATGATCGTGCGAGGGGCCTCGATGGCGAAGTGGTGGACCCTGTTCGGCGTGAGCGCTGGCGTTGGCATTCTCAACAAGCCGTCCATGGTCTTTTTCCTCGCCTCGGTTGGAATCGGTTTACTTCTAACGCCTCAGCGCCGCCTACTCGCAACGCGTTGGGCCGCATTCGGCCTCACGCTGCTCGTGCTCATCGCACTTCCAAATGTCCTCTGGCAAATCCACAATCATTGGCCCACGGTCGAGTTCCTTCGTAATGGCCGCGCGGAGGGCAAGAACGTCATTCTCAGCCCGGTTCAGTTCTTTCTTGCCCAGTTCGCAAATATGCATCCACTGAACGCACTCCTTTGGATGACGGGTGTCTTCGCATTAGTTCGCGGCAAGTCCATTCAGAATGCACGCTGGCTCGGCTTCACGTTCCTTGGTTTCTTCGCCGTCATGTGGGCCGCGCACGCGAAGGATTACTATCTTGAAGGCATTTACCCTGCCTTCTTCGCCGCCGGTGCTATCGCATGGGAACGCCGTTTCGCTTCCTCGTCCGGCGTGCAGCGCGACCGCACCTTCGCTTTTCCGACGTATGAGTCGCTTCTTGTCCTGACCGGCTTGCTGGTTCTTCCCATGAGTAGTCCAGTTCTACGACCGCCTGCGTGGATCCACTACACCGCCGCACTGCACCTGCGTGCCAAACCGACGGAAACAAGTGATACCGGACCGCTTCCGCAGTTCTTTGCCGACCGCTTCGGGTGGGAGGAACAATACGACATCGTCTCCAAAGCTTTTCATTCGCTTCCCGTTGCTGATCAGCAAAGAGTTTGTATTTTCGGGAAGGACTATGGGGAAGCCGGCAATCTGGACTTCCGGAACCGTCTGCACCGAGACACACTGCCACCCGCGATAAGTGGACAAAACAGTTACTGGAGCTGGGGTTTACATGGTTGCGATCCGAATCTCGTTATTGCGATCATTTCGGACTCCCCGAGAGATGTTGCAACCAAATATGCTTCCGTCACCCTCCTTGGCCGCAACAGAGATCCCTATTCCATGCCCTTTGAGCATCGAAGCGTTTACCTGCTTCGCAACCGCAAATCATCCGCACCCTTCGATTGGGCTGACGAGCGTTTCTACTATTAACGACCAGATAACTCCTGAAAACGCTTCTCACGCTCTTTGACTGCCTTCGCTATCATTAAGAGCGCAATCCGGTGGTCAACTTCCGCCTGTGCGACTTCGCGAGACCGAAGTTTCTCGCGCTTTACCGCATAGAGGGAAAGATCTGAGTGAACCTGATCTCTCAGCTGGAGTGGATCAACGGCTAGCATCGGTTCGCTGTTCGCTCAAGGCCTTGTCAAACTTCGCCTGAGAATCAGCCACGAACGCCTTATACCCAGCCGGGTCGATAAACACATGGGGACCATCTTGCGGGTAGCTTTTCAGCTTTGTCAGCATGTTGAAATATCCACCATGAGCCCCCAGGAAGACATCGCAGGGCAAGCTGCGTAATAGTGATAAGGTATGCTGGAAATCCTCAGCGATGCCGGGATAGCTTACGGAATGCCCAGTTGTGGCGACGAAGTGATATTCCGACCAGAAGCCCGTCCCACCAACGATCACGATATCTCGCACCGTTTCTGCTGGTTCTCCAGGAAGATGGGAGCGCATCGTCCATGTAGTGCAGCCGCGCGTATGTCCTGGCGTCTTGTGGGCAATCAGTGTTGTTCCCCCAAGGCTTACGGTGTTTCCATCGTGAAGAATGCGGTCCACGTGTACAGGAGCGTATGTGGGGAGGTTTGGGGAAGGTGAGAGAAAATCTGCTTTCGCCCCGCTTTCGGCAACGCTAACGTCGCCGTCCATTACCATGTTCTTGGCGTGGCTTTCGCGGACCACTTCCGCAGCCCCTGCCATGTGATCGAAATG
>JBPBPZ010000309.1:0-4473 GCA_050954525.1 Janthinobacterium lividum | reverse complement strand
ATGGTGGCAACCGGCAGCCCCGTGACTTCGCTGACACGCTCCGGATAAAAGTCTGCAACGAACTCGACGAACTGCTTAAACCCTTCGGTGTGTGCGTCGATGTAGGCCCGATCGATCAGGCCGTCGCGAAGCAGGATATGCGCTATGCCGTTAAGCAGCGCGATGTCAGATCTTGGCTTCACCGGAAGGTGTATGTCCGCCAGCATGGCTGTCTTGGTCACGCGCGGATCGGCGACGATGAGTACCTGACCGGGCTTTTTGTGCAGGCGATTGCACAGGATGGGATGGTTGTCCGCAATGTTAGAACCGACCAGCAGGATGACGTCCGCCATCTCGATGTCGGCATACGAACCTGGCGGCCCATCGCTGCCGAAGCTAAGCTTGTAACCGGAGACGGCGCTTGCCATACACAGCGTGGTGTTGCCATCATAGTTGCGCGAACCGAAGCCGAGCTGTACCAGCTTGCCCAGCGTGTAGAACTCTTCCGTCAACAGTTGGCCCGTGCCAATGACACCCAGGGCCTCGCGGCCGTGTTCCTGCTGAATGTTGATAATGCGTGAGACCATCGTCGACATTGCTTCGTCCCAACTGACGGGTTCCAGCGGTGAACCGCGGCCGTTACGACGCAGCATGGGCGTGGTGGCGCGGCCGGGCGCACGCACAATGTGGTGTTCGCTCAAACCCTTGGGGCAAAGCTTGCCGCGGTTCACTGGGTGATCGGGATTGCCGCGCACCGCAACCGGCACACCGTCGCGCGTGCCCACCAGCATGCCGCAACCAACGGAGCAGTAGCCGCACGTCGTCTTGGTCCACTTGTCCGCGACGCGGGATTCAGAGATGTAGCCGAACCGAGGGTCCTGCGCGTAGGCATACTTCTGCTGCGCAGTGTCGATGCCGAGCGCGCGTTTAATCCGCGTCAGCAACGACAAACGCTCGTGAGTTATGGCGTCAGCCATAGATGCATTGGGTGCGTTATCGACGGTCGTTGCCTTGAAGAGCTTCATGCGTGGCCACCTCGCGCTGGGGGCTTGAGAAACGTAAGCGCCATGCTGAGTGGCACGACCGAAACGAAGAAGAGATAGCGCCCCAGGGCCACCGCCGCGACTGCGGCGAACAGCGCCAGCACCGGGATGGGAGCGCCTAGAAAGATTGCCGCTGCTGCCGCACACAGCAGGGAAAGCATCACGATCCACCACAGCGCTTCGCTGCGCAGCAGGTTGTAGGACGCGCGCGATTCGAAGTTTTGCGAACGGCGCAGACGCAGAATGCGCACCACATGGTTTGTCGCCCACAGTGCGGCCAGCACCAGCGCGGGGCGTGCATCGACGGGGAGTGCGGGATGGGTCAACAGGAGATGAAAGCGGCTGAGCACACTCGCCAGCAGTGCCACAGGAGCCTGCATCACAGCGGGCAGCACCGATCCGATGAGTCCGGCGGACAGCAGGAAATCCAGCGGCGTATGCACAGTGTTCCACGCGGGCCGCGCCTTGACCAGGTAGATGTATGCACTTGCTAACGTCCCCATTACGCCGAAGACGATACCTGCTGCTGCCGCGGGCAGGACGAAGCGCGTCGCAGCCGCCGTGCCCAACGCCGACATCCACGATGTTGCGGCGCACAGTGCAATGGATGCGAAGAAGAGGGTGAAGCAGACGACCTCACGGCGGAGCCAGGACCGCTTCCACATTTTCATCGCACGCCATGCGTATGCAGGACGGCCCAGGTGAAAGACAGACACGTTTAGCGCGAACGCGGTTAACAGAACCAGCATGGTAATGTGAAGCGTGTCCAGAGCGCCGCGTAACACCAGTGCTGTCAGTGCGCCAAAGGTCGCCTGCATGGTCGTCGTCATCAGCACTAGTGACAGATGCGCGTGTTCCAGCGGCACGGTGCCATTATCCACACGCTGCAGCCAAGCGGTGCTGTGCTCGGGCAAGGTCAGCCGCGTCGTGGAGACGGTCTGGCTCGCGGGAGGCAGGCCGGGAGAATTTGCCGCAGCATAGTTCTCGCTCCACTCGATCTTGTTGACGATCTCGATCTGGATCGCGTTCTCAGGGCAAGCGTTGACGCACGCCGGTTCCAGCCCCTCTTCCAGGCGTCCGCGACACATGTCACACTTGCCCACCACGCCGCGCTCCGGGTTGAAGACGGGCACGCTGTACGGGCAGTTCCACACGCAGTACTGGCAGCCGATGCACGCGTCGGTATTGTGCAGAACGATGCCCGTCAACGGATCCTTGGTGTACGCGTTGGTGGGGCAGCCCTTTAGGCAATCCGCGCTGATGCAGTGATTGCAACCCATGGAAAGATAGCTGCGCTGCGTAGTCGGATAG
Organism: Janthinobacterium lividum; assembly: GCA_050954525.1. GTDB lineage: Bacteria > Acidobacteriota > Terriglobia > Terriglobales > Acidobacteriaceae > Terriglobus. Next base: position 2,140 of record JBPBPZ010000309.1, on the reverse strand, counting down.
GTGCCGCCTTCCAGTTCGCCTACACGCCGCCACTTGATGTCTGCAGGGTTGCCGTTCTGCTCATTGCAAGCCACCTCGCAGGACCGGCAGCCGATGCACTTCGTCATGTCGAAGTGAAACCGATATTGCTCACCTGCCTCCAGTGGGCGTGACGGAATCAGCATCTCGACCAGTTGCGCCGACGCTCCGCCTTCTAGCAGTGTCATGCGTACCAGATCGGTGCTGTCTGTCTCCATCGCTCGATCGTGCAGTAACAATCCCAAAGTGTATCTCCAGCCTGGGGTACGAATTGGTTAGTAGACGTCGCGGTGATATCGGCGCTCGTCATGCAATTGCGAAACGTAATCCTTCGCAGTGTCGACGCTCATCATGCCGTGCTGTGCCACTAAGTCGTGCAAAGCGGCGTCGACGTCCTTTGCCATGCGGGTTGCATCGCCGCAGACGTAGACCTGCGCACCATCGTTCAGCCAGCGCCACATCTCTGCGCCGTGCTCCTTCATGCGGTCCTGCACGTAGATTTTGTGCGCCTGGTCGCGCGAGAAGGCGGTGTCCAGCCGCGTGAGATGTCCGTCTTCTGCCATGGTCTTCAGCTCGCGGCAGTACAGGAAGTCGGTCCGGGCACTGCGTTCTCCAAAGAAGAGCCAGTTGCGTCCTTTATGACCTAGTGCCTGCCGCTCATGCAGGAACGAGCGGAAGGGCGCAATCCCGGTGCCTGGGCCGATCATGATCATGGGCACATCGGCGGCAGGCAGGCGGAACTTCTTATTGGGTTGAATGTAGATGGGTACGCGCGCACCCACTTCCACGCGATCGCTGAGCATAGTGCTGGCAATGCCGCCGCGTTCGCGATTGTGCGAATGGTAGCGCACCACGGCAACAGTGCAATGCACCTCGCGCCCATGCGCCGTCGGGCTGGACGAGATGCTGTACAAACGCGGTGCAAGGCGCGGCAGTATGCCGACAAGCTCCGCTGCTTCCGTGATTGCACCCGAATAGGCATGCAGCAGGTCAACGAGACCGCGGTCGTAGAGAAATGTCTCCAGGTGCGCGGCTTGCTCCGGCACCAGCAGCGTCACCAACTCCCTCGCGCCGGTCTTGTCCGCGAAGTGCTGCACGATCTTGCGTGAAAGCCGCGTGGGCTGCAGATGGTGCAGCAACGCCTCGCGCACCGTGGTGCTGCCCAGTCTGGCAAGCTGCACGGTTGTGTTGGCCTCGAACGGCAGCAGCGTCAGTATCTCCTCCACCAGCGCAGGGTCGTTCTGCGCGATAACGCCGCACGCATCGCCTGCCTGGTAGTGCATGGCACTGTCCTCAAGCGCCAGGCTCAGGTGCATGGTCAGCTTGCTGGAAATGTCGCTGGTTAGCGGTGTACGTTCCTGCAGCGTCGCATGGAAGGGGTTGTCGCGGGTGTGGGTGTGCTCAGGCTCTGCAGGCTGCGCCGGCTTTGCAGAGCGGTCGGTCTGGACCGCGACATTCGATTCGTCATGCTTGTGGGACAGGTGTGGCTGCAGATCGCGCATCCACTGCGCAAACGGCTCGTCTACATCGATGTCGCTCTCCACCCGCGGGATGAAGCGCGTTGCGCCCAGCGCCTGCAGGCGTTCGTCCAGGTCAATGCCGAACTTGCAGAAGTGCTCATAGTGCTTGTCGCCCAGGGCGAGCACGGAGTAACGCATCGTCTTCAACTCTGGCGCGCTCTCGTTGAACAACGCATCGCGGAAGGCAACCGTACCCTCCGGCGGATCGCCTTCGCCGTACGTGCTCGCGATGAACAGTGCGTTGCTTCGCCCGGTAAGTTGCGTAGGCGCCGTCTTGTCGAGCGATGCGGTCTCTGCTGTGTGGCCCAGCGCCTTGAGCTCTTTTGCAACCTTCTTCGCCAGGCGCTCCGCCGTGCCGGTCTGCGTCGCAAAGTAGACGGTGAACTTGAGAGACGGCGCGGGGGCAGTCGCTGCCTGCGGTGCAGACGAAAAGATGCCGGCAAGAAATCCGTTGAGCCAGGCGCGCTGCTCCGCGCTGAAGGGAGCACTGTCGGGGATGAAGGGAATCGTCATGCCTGTGCTCTCTCCGTTGTGCACAGGCCACGCAACTGTTCGACCGTGTGCCGTCGCGTGAAGGCCAGAAAGCTCTCGTTCTCGCCACG
>JBPBPZ010000065.1:0-4532 GCA_050954525.1 Janthinobacterium lividum | reverse complement strand
TGGCGATAGGCATTTGAGTCGGCAACACCCGGGCAAGTTGCATTTCTGCTACAACCCGGTGCCTGTGCTTGCAGACAGTCGTGCCGCTTCGGAACGACAGGACAGTGTTAACCAGCCCAGCGCTGACGATTATTTTCCGCGAGGATGCTCCTCTTTCTGCGTCTGATTCAGAAGCAGTTGCGTAGACGCTGCACCGGTGAGGCAACACGTGACTGATTGGAACCAGAAGGTGGAAGACGCGACGGACCGGGCAGAGGCGGAAGTTCGACGGCTGATCCGCTACATGAACGACGAAGTCGTGCCGGACGTGCGCAGGCAAAGTTCAACTGCTTTGCGGGCAGCCGCGGAACAATTGCAGGCACTGGCGAAAAATCTGGATGATCGCAAGTAAGCGTACACACTGGTGTGCCGGTGCACGGCCTTGGCGAGCCTTCCCGGCCACTGCGATGCTGTTGCTGGTGGCGCTGCTGACGGGCTGCCACCACCGGTCGCAGGTGAGCCGTCGGCCACAACTACCCATTGTGGCCTCTCCGCGGAGTCGTACAAGCGAAGTGGCCGTCCGTCGATTACCGCCCGTCGTGATCCCACAGGGCCCTGTCGACGACAATGCGATCGCATCCGGCCAGATCGCAGCCACGCAGGTTGGGTTTGCCAGCTGGTACGGACCGCCCTACGCCAACCATCCCGGTGCAAACGGCGCCATCTACGACCAGAATGCGATGACCGCCGCGCATCGCACCCTGCCCATGGGTACGGTGGTGCAGGTAACCAACCTGCTGACGAATCAGGCAGTCACGGTTACGGTCACGGATCGCGGGCCTTTTATTCATGGGCGCGTTCTGGATCTGTCCATGGGTGCCGCAAAAGCAGCAGGGGTATACCGCGCGGGTGTGGCACAGGTGCGCATTGACGTGGTTGCACCTGGCGCAGCCGCCAACCTGAGCGGCAAGTGGTGCGTGCAGATCGGGGCCTTTCTGAATCGTGAGAATGCCTACCATCTGCAGGTGGAGTTGCAGCGGCGGTACGCCGCTCCTGCCAAGGTCATCCAGTTTCAGGGACCGACCGGCTACTGGGTTCGCATCAACCCGGCTGGCCTGGATCGCACGCGTGCGCTGCAAGTGGCAGCAGCTATCCACACCGCAGAACCCGATGCCTTGCCTTATGTGGTACGGCTGGATTAAACGACTTGGGGCATTTGGTTACACTGCGAAGTATGCCTATAACTACCATTTTTGGCCGCATTCTTGCCGGCGAAATCCCCTGCAAGAAAGTTTTCGAAGACGACCTGTGCCTGGCTTTCCATGATGTTGCACCGGTTGCGCCGGTTCACATCCTGGTGATCCCAAAGCGTGAGATTCAGTCGCTGGCCCACGTCGAGCAGACCGATGCTGCCACGCTGGGTCACCTGCTGCACCGCGCGGCTGAGATCGGAAAAGAACACGCCCCGGATGGTTTCCGCGTCGTCGTCAACACAGGTGGGGACGGTGGCCAGACGGTCCATCACCTGCACCTGCACGTGATCGGCGGCAAGGCTCTGGGGTGGCCGCCGGGCTGATCTGGCTTCAAAACGTTGCCTACGGTCCACGTCACTTCGGACAGTATTGTGCCACTTCTCGCCCTCGATAATTCCCGCGCAACGATTCTGCTGCCCCCGTGACTCCCAGCAACAAGACCGGGCACAAGCCCGCAAATAGTTCAGGAGCACGCCATGTACTACACAGACAAAAAACTGCAGTATCCCGTTAAGGTCGACAAGCCAAATCCCATCTTTGCACGTGCCCTGCAGCAGGCAATCGGCGGTGTTGAGGGCGAGATTCGCGTTTGCATGCAGTATTTCTTTCAGGCCTGGGGCGCACGTGGTCCGGTCAAGTACCGCGACATGCTGCTGAACACCGCCACCGAAGAGATTTCGCACATCGAAATGCTGGCGACTGCGGTTGCTCTGAATCTTGAGACCGCCCCCGTATCGCTGCAGGAAGAAGCTGTGAATGCCAGCCCTGCCGTGGCCGCAGTCATGGGCGGTATGAACTTCCGCCAATTCCTGTCCACAGGTTTGTCTGCACTTCCCGCGGATGCAGATGGCGTTCCGTTCGATATGTCGCACATCTATGCCAGCGGCAACATTGCCGCAGATATGTACTGCAACGTGGCTGCCGAAGCCACCGGCCGCGCTCTCGCAGTTCGCCTGTACAACATGACGGACGACCCAGGCATGAAAGACATGCTGTCGTTCAACATTGCGCGTGACACCATGCACCAGCAGCAGTGGCTGGCCGTTCTGGAAGAGCTTGGGCCGTCGCACCTGCCCATCCCGAACAGCTTCCCGCAGAGCAAGGAAAAAAGCGAGTTCGCCTACAACTTCATTGTCACCACGGCAGACGGTCAGCCCGGTACGCAGGCGGGGCAGCCCTGGACCACGGGTGTGGCGCCAGATGGGCATGGCCAGTTCTCAGCCACCATTGCGTCACCGCTGGGAGAGGTGCCAAACCTTGGTTTTGGACGTCCGGACACCTTTGGCCAGAAGGAACAAGCCATCGGCACAGCAACCGGCATGATGGAAAAGGTCAAAGACATTAAGGACCACATACTGAACGGTATCGAAGGCTAGTTCAGCGAGAACACAAGGAAAAGGGCAGCGCATCCGCGCTGCCCTTTTCCTTGCTTGCCACTCATTAACGGGTTTCGATGGACTGCAAGTGGAACGTAATGGTGCCCCACAGCAGCTTGGCCCGGATCTGCACCGGGATATGGCGGGCATCATCGGAGTACCAAATGGTGATGGTGCCGCGATTCTTGACCACACCCGCGTCTGCCGTCGGCTGCACGCGAATGGCGCTGAAGGTACCGGCTGGCGTCTTTACCTCTTCACGGGCTTCGACCTTCATGGTGACGCTGACTGTTCGCATGGCGTCGGCCAGCGGCATTTTGAAGTCTTGCCCGATGACCAGATTCTGCGAGCCAACGTAGAAGATGCCGGACAGCGAATCGATCACGCAGGCGGGTATCTGACCCTGCTGCTGCTTGGTAGTGTTCTTGATCAGGTTGCGCTCGGTGAGTGCCTGCGTGCCAAGCACGGGAGTCGAGGAACCAACGGGCGACGGAGCAGACGACCCCGGTGTAAACACAAGGTCGCTCGAGATCTTGCGGCGGCCTTCCTGCGTCTGCTTGCTGAAGCCTGCGGAGCAACCCGTCTGCGGGTTAAAGCTGGACTGGAAGCGGTCGACGACCTGGTAGATCATGTTGGTCGCGCCAACCGTGTCGGCAGTGGCTTGCACCTTCATCAGGCCGGGCTGCGCGTCCAGTTGAAACACGGCACGGCCAGCGGTAAACACACGCCAATCCACCGTAAACGTCAGCGTTTGGTGCTGCGGAAAGCTGTAGCCCGGCATGGGCGCGGCCACCGGTGGAGCCTGGGCCGGGGGCACGCCTTCTTTCTGCGCGCCTGCCATTCCCCACGCACACAGGCCCGTCAGCAGAACATTTCGAAACAGCTTCAATCGGTAGTCGCCCCTTACCCTTGAACTTTTTACCGGCTGCACACGCCGCCTGGCGACCACGACACCTGAACCGCTTGCTGCAAGACGTATGAGCCGCGGCAAAGGACGCCCGCCCAACCGATTACGCCAGGTGAAAGCGTGTTCGTACCACCATGAGCACGATCAACGCAGCATAGATGGCACACGCGCCCGCAAGGGAATTGTACTCGCGGTGCTTCTTGTATTGCTCTGGCGAGAAGGCTCCGGTACGTTCCCCTGCCGGAACCGCCAGCCGTGGCAGCAGGCGTGGCACGCGCGCTGCATAGGCCTCGAACTCCAGAAAATGCGCCCTTAGAAACTTCTCTTCCGAGCGGATTACGGGCAGGTAGATGAACAAGAACAACACTGCCAGCAGCAGGACCAGTGGCCATTGGCGCGAAGCGGCCGTGAAGCCGAACGCGGCTAACATGGAGCCCAGATACAGCGGATTGCGCGTGTAGGCGTAAGGGCCCGTCTGCGTGAGTTCGGCGTTCTTACGGACATAGCCCGCTGCATAGCCGCGCAGCAACAGCCCTGGGACCACCAGCAGCAGACTTAGCAGCAACGACTGCACCGACGGCCTTGCAAGCCACAGAAAAAGTGCAGCGAAGACGAAGCCCAGCGGCACGCGGATGCGCCGCGCGACCTTCTGCCACCGTTCTTCCCATTGGGTGTTGCCTGCGTTCATGCCTCTGCCATTATCCACGCGCGGGCGGTGCAGCGCTTCCCTGCTGCAGCATCGGCAACGACGCCGCCAGCACTTGCTCCGTCGTGATCTGTTCAAGACCAGCTTCGACGGCGGTGTGGCGACGATGATCCGTGCGGCTGGAAGCGTGGCGCAACACAGCGGATTGCGTGCCGTAGGGTCCGGTGCGTGCGGGATCAGTAGGCCCGAACAGCGCCACCACCGGGATGCTGAGGGCTGCTGCCAGGTGCAGCGGGCCAGAGTCGCCGGCGATCACGAGTTGCGTACGGCGCAGCAGCGCAGTTAGTTGCGGCAGCGTACATGCGGCTGCG
>JBPBPZ010000364.1:0-4550 GCA_050954525.1 Janthinobacterium lividum | reverse complement strand
TGTCGCTGGCAGCAAAATCGGGCATGTTGGTGATGCCAAGGATCACCGCTCCTGCAGCCCGCAGCTTTGCAACGACTGCCGCATCTTTCGGCGCGAGAAAGGCGTGGCCTGGGATCGCGAAACCCTCCCAGCCGTCCGTATCCGGAAGGCCCTTCACCGCCGTATTCGCCTTGATGACGATGGGCACGCCCCACAGCGGACCGTGCGCCGCGTGCTTATCCGCATCCTGCTGCCGCGCGGTCGCAAGTGCGCCTTCCACGTCGACCGTTTGCACCGAGCGATAGATTCCGTTGTACCGCGCAACGCGGTCCAGGTACCAACGCGTCACCTGCTCCACCGTGTAGCGATGTTTCGCGTACAGCGCGTGCAGTTGCGGGATGGAGGTTTCCATCAGGTCGCGGTCCATGCTGGCCTGCTGCTTCGGTGCGAGCCGCGGAACGTCGGTGCGCAGCGGCACCGGGTAAGCGCTCGGCATGGGGACCGTCTGGGCGTGGACACAGGCACCTGCAACAGCCGCGACAATGGCGGCGCATACGCAACTAAGCTTTGGCGGCATACCGTCCTTGTACCACGGTCTGCGGAGGGACAAGCACGCTGGCTGGCCAACACCATTCGGTACGATTGCTTGATAGCTCCAAACGGAGCGGGGAGAACCTCTGTGGTCTGGAACCGAAGGCAGTTTGTTGCAGGGTCGTTGCTGGCGGGTTCATCGCCGTGGATAGCAAGCGCAAGTTCACAGGCTCCCAAGCCCTTTGGTGCGGTGCCCACCGAGCGGCAGGTGCAGTGGCAGCGCATGGAAACGTGCGCCTTTCTGCACTTCACCGTGAACACCTTTACCGGCAAGGAATGGGGCTATGGCGACGAAGATCCGAACATCTTCGCGCCGACCGACTTCGACGCCGACGCGATCATCAGCGACCTGAAGGCGGGCGGCATGCGCGGCGTGATCCTGACGTGCAAGCACCATGACGGCTTCTGCCTGTGGCCCACCAAGACGACGGAACACTGCATCCGCAATAGCAAATGGATGGGCGGCAAGGGCGACGTGGTGCGCGCCATCTCTGACGCAGCGCGGAAACTGGGCATGAAGTTCGGCGTGTACGTTTCGCCGTGGGACCGTAACAACCCTGCGTACGGCACGCCCGCGTACCTGCCCATCTACCGCGCGCAGATTACCGAACTGCTATCGAACTACGGCCCGATCACCGAGGTGTGGTTCGACGGCGCGAACGGCGGCGACGGCTTCTACGGCGGCGCGAAGGAAAAGCGCACCATCGACAAGCTGCACTTCTACGGCTGGCCGAAAACGTGGGCGCTCGTGCGCAAGCTGCAGCCCAGCGCTGTGATCTTCAGCGATGCTGGACCTGACCTGCGCTGGGTGGGCAACGAGAAGGGTGAGGCTGGCGAAAACTGCTGGGCGACCGTCAGCCTGGAAGGCGAACATGGCGGCCCCGCGTCGCCTGGCGATTCCAACACGAAGATCAACAACAACGGAACAGCTGGTGGGTCCACGTGGATCCCGGCAGAATGCGATGTGTCCATCCGACCAGGATGGTTCTACCACCAGGCCGAAGATGCCAAGGTAAAGACACCGGCAGAGCTGGTTACGCTATATGACAAGTCTGTCGGTCGAGGCGCGGGCCTGCTGCTGAACCTGCCGCCAGATACACGCGGACGCATCCCTGCCGTCGACGCGGCGTCGCTAAAGGCGTTCCACGAACGCATCGAACGTGGCTTCCAGACGAATCTGCTGAAAGGCGCTTCACTGCGCGCGTCCAGCACGGCACGCGGCAAGTACCGCCCCAGCAACCTCGTGGATGGCGATCCAGACACCTGCTGGCTTGCGGCTGACGCCACTGGCGAAGCAACCGTGTTCGCAAACTTCAAACAGCCGGCGAAGATCAACCTGATCCGCATGCGCGAAGCGATTCGGCTGGGCCAGCGCGTGCGCCGCTGGGTCGTGGAGGCCAAGTCGGAAAATGGTAATTGGAGCAAGATCGGCGAGGACGAAAGCATCGGCAACTGCCGCATTCTGCGGCTTTCGCAACCTGTGACAACATCTGCGCTTCGGCTGCGTGTAAGTGAAGCAGCAGCACCAGTCGCCCTGGCAGAGTGGGGCGCTTACTTCGATCCAGCGTAGCTACTTCGCGGCCCAGGTCCAGCCCTCAAGCCGGTACTTTGGATCGCGCGGTTGCGGCAGGTTGTAGAACTGCTCACGATGCTCGGCCATGACCATGCATGACACCAGCGCATCGAAGGCGTCCTCGCCCGCCCTTGCCTTTGCCAGCGCAGTGCGGCCGAGCGCGGCGTAGGCAGGGTCTTCTGCGCACTTGCGTCCCAGGTAAACCTTCCGCGCATCCGGGTTCGACTTATGTACAGGGCCGGTGTTTAGTCGGCTGTACATTTCCACCGCGATCGGCTTACCCGCCTCTGGCTTGTCAAAAGGCCACACGTGAAAGCCCGCGGCATGCAGGCGCTGCAGCGTGCGCATACCGCGAAGCGACGCGGTACCGACCGATCCTGAGCCGCCGATCTGAAAGACTGACTTCGGGGTGATGCCCTTCACGCGCAGGGCGCGCTCTTCATCCGGTATGTGCGCGATGATCTTGCAGTCGATGTCGGTGGCGCGCAACATGCGGTGCAACTGTTCTCCGCTAAACTCGGCGGGGCGCTTGTGCGGCTTGCCCCAGAAGCGGCGATCTTCACTCTCGCGCGACAACCAGCGCTCGCCGCGCTCGCTGACGATGTGCCAGAACTCTGGTGCAGATTCGGCACCCACTTCGTGAAGAAACCAGGCAGGAAAGCTGAAGCAGAAATCGAAGCCCACTACTAGCGCCGGATTCTTCTTTGCCAGTTCGATCAGCCAGTCGGTAACTTCATCACGGGTGCGGCCACTCTCCACGCGTACCTTGCCCGCCTGCCATACCGCGGCCACAATGTGGCGGCGCTGGCCCGGCAGGTCTACACGGCCCGACCAATCGATGCCGATGACAATTTCAGGTGCTTGCATGCGCGCCAACGTCTCTCTGGAAATCTTTCGGAGGGCATGGCTTCAGCCATGCCGTTAGCTATCTAAGAAATAGCTCTAGCCACTGAGGGGAATTCCTCAGCGGCTAAAGCCGTATGGCAATGCATCGATTATTGGCGGGCTGAAGCCCTGCGCTTCCGAAGTGCTGCAACACCTACTCGGCAGCTGATTTTCGACTTACTTCAGGCTCACCGGCTGCGCATCGATGCGGATGCGAAATAGCTGATACGGCTTCACGCGAAGGTCCTGCCCGTTGTGCATGTTTGGCTGACGGTGCAGTTGATTTGCAGTGAAGTAGAGGTAGCCATCCGCCGCGACGGACATCGTGTCCGGCCAGAGGATGCGCGGATCATGGGCCAACGTCTCCGTCAGGCCGGTCTGCGGATTCCAGCGATGAATGCTGTCAGTCACTGGGTCCGTCATGTACACGGCGCCGCTTGCATCGGATTCAAGCCCATCCGACGGCATTTTGCCCGCAGCCACGTGTACCGTCGCGCCCACCTGAGCTTCTGACTTGGTGCGATCACGCAGAGCATCGGTGGATACGGCGTACAGTTTGGTGGAGTTGATGGGGCAGTAGTACAAGATGCTGCCGTCGGCAGAGATAGCAATGCCGTCAGCAGCAAACTTCACAGGCTCTGGCGGATAGCCTGGCAGCGTCTGGTAGACGGGCTGGCCCTCGGCAAACATCAGGAAGCCGTCTTCCGCCAACGTGCTGCTGTGCTGGTTCAGGCGGCGGAAGCTCTTGCCCGTGGCAAGGTCCACAACGACGATGGCATTCGGTCCCTGCGAGGACGAATCGGTAATATAGGCCGTGCCGTGGATTGAATCTGTGGATGGCTGTCCTGGCGTCCGCTCTGTGGTAGGGTGCATAGCGTCCTTCGGAGCAGCATCCGGGTTCGGAGCCGGTGCGCTGCCGATTGCAGTTTGCGGATCCTGCGCACCCTGCTGGCCTTTGCGCAGGTCGAAACGCACATCGTTCATGTAGCTGTTTGGACCGGCGGTCTCTGGCGGCAAAAGAATCGTCTTCACAATCTTGTTTGTCTGCAGGTCAATGCACACCAGCTTCGCCCCGCCGGGAACCACGGTCTTCAGCAGGGGTGCGCCGGTATCCAGCACCCAAAGGCGGTCTTCCGGATCCACCACGACAGACTGCACGCTGACAAAGTGGGTCTGATTTTCCGCCTCGTTGCGGTAGGCGTTCGGATTCGGCTTGCTGCGTCCCTGCCAGTCGTTGACCTGCGCATTCGGATAGGCGACCGCCTTGCCCTTTACCAGCTCGGCGACGGTAAAGGGTACGTCGTCACCCCAGCGGGGGAAGTTTACGAAAATGCGACCGCTGCGCGACACCGTGACACCGGTTGGCATGGGGCCGTTGAAAGTCGCAACCGTCTCCAGGTTGCCGACCACCTTGTCTGTGGGCGCGGCGACGTTGTTGCGCTGGGCAAACGATGCGAGTGGTGCAGAAAGCAGCAGGCTGGCAATGGCAATTGTGGTGCGAAATTTCATAGAGGTTTGGATG
>JBPBPZ010000148.1:0-4602 GCA_050954525.1 Janthinobacterium lividum | reverse complement strand
TTACTTCGAAGACCTGCAAGCTGGCGAACGGGATCTTTCCGAACACCAGTCGTTTTTACAGCAATTACGTACGTGGGTCGTAAACTCCTCCCATGGCGATCCCGGGGGACAAGGAAGAGTTGCACGCTCACCATCCTTACCAATCTTCAAGGAGTATGGAGGAGCAATCAACATCAAGTGTCCTCAACTGGAAGATGAAATCATCCAAAGTGTCCTACGGTACAACGGTCACTTGGTCGGCTGAGACGCCGCTAATAGTCCATGCGAATCAGGTACTTCGCTCACCTCTCTACACTTGTGACGAAGAACAACCAGGGAGCTGTGACCCGCCAGAAGACTATTGACACGCACATGCCAAGCCCCCAGACGATATGACTGCCCCGCCAGTTCGAGTCCTCCTGTATAAAGCGAAGCGTTTGCTCGATACTCCGCTTAGGTGAACAAAGCGAGATAGTGTCCATTTCCGCGCGGTAGCGCTCATATTGCCTCAAGGAGATCTGCCACGTTGGTGGGATGCGAACAGGCGACGCCACTCCGTGCCCTCCCCTTAGAACATCTGCCTGCGCCTCCCGGTCCGTGCTGTGGCAATAATCAGATGCTGCTGTGCACGCGGTTGAGATCCCAAAACAGCTCGGTTGCTTGGCGGTTTCAGTCATGAAGGCCGAAGCATACCGGGATCACATACGTAACAAGGTACCGAAGGCGATTGTGTTCTGCCAAACGCTCGACATAAAAGTGTGGGTTGAGGCGTCGAAGTTTGCTGTTTTCATTGCCGTCACCTTTTGTAGAGAATGTAGCGACGGTCTTGCCACAGGTGGATTTACCTACCCCGATCTGAACAGGCCAGGTCAGTCGAAGCGTTCACAAGTTGAGAGTCCTTGCTCCGCCTTTGTACGAAGATGCACATTGCTGAACCACATGCATGACTGGAACTGTTCTTCTAGGCGGCAGTGGACGTCTGCATTGAAAAGGTTGGGACGTTGTACCATCCTTGTTTTCGAAACCAGCCAAGCCACGCTGGCCATCGCCTCCTTACACGTTTAGGGAGAGCTCGACGTGCTGACGTCACTCCTCTAAGTGCGTCCTGTCCGGCAAAACCTCACGCCGTTTACGGCCGCCAAGCCGTGGCCGTTCGCTCCAGTGAGGGCCGTCGCAATGACGGGTGCGCTGCCCGGAATCGCTCTCATAATCGTGTAGCCCGCATCGGCCTCCAAACGCAACGAATGTCTTCTTGCGCCAAGGACCGGATGTGCCGTTGCCACGGCATCTCAATGAACGTTGGGCGCTCAGCAACACATCCGCTTCATGGCTAACGTGCTTCTGAACGCCTCTTCTTCTAAGGAGCACCGTGAAAAACAACAAAGAAGATTCCATGTCTCGACGGCACATACTTGGCGGGATAGGAGCGACTCTCGGCGCAGCTGTCGTGTCGCCCGCCGTTGGTCAGAGTGCAGTCGCCTCGCACCCCCCGCAGACGTTGCAGGATCCCACAACGAAGTATCCCAAGCCGCCATTCAAGTCGCAGTCGCAGCCCTGGCCCGGGCTTGCAGGACGGATGGACCCACGGCCAGACCATGGTGAGACGAGCTATCGCGGGTCCGGCCGTCTCGCAGGGCGGAAGGCTCTCATTACGGGCGGCGATTCTGGCATGGGTCGCGCGGCTGCTATTGCTTATGCGCGTGAAGGTGCAGACGTTGCAATCAACTACCTGCCGGCGGAAGAACCAGACGCACGAGAGGTTATATCCCTCATCAAGGCGGAGGGACGCAAAGCCATTGCGCTACCCGGCGACATCCGCAATGAAGAGTTTTGTCAGGGCTTAGTGGCAAAGGCTGTTCAGGGTCTTGGAGGACTAGATATCGTCGTGAGTAACGCGGGGAGACAGCAAAGCCATGCTTCGATCCTCGACATTTCCACCGAACAGTTTGATTGGACGATGAAGACCAACATCTATGCGCCCTTTTGGATCATCAAAGCCGCATTGCCCCATCTTTCCCCCGGCTCTGCGATCATCGCGACCACGTCCGAGCAGGCTTACGATCCTTCGGCCGACCTCTATGATTACGCACAAACCAAAGCAGCAACAATGAACTTCGTTAAGTCGTTAGGTAAGCAGCTTGCCCCCAAAGGCATTCGCGTGAATGGTGTCGCGCCTGGTCCTATTTGGACTCCCCTGCAGGTTAGTGGCGGAGCGACCCCTGCCAAGGTTGTGACCTTTGGGAGCAATACTCCATTGGGTCGAGCAGGCCAGCCTGCCGAGCTGGCGTCCATTTACGTGCAGTTAGCCGCGAGTGATGCCAGCTATGCAACAGGGCAGGTCTATGGATCGGCCGGTGGTTCGGGGCAACCATAGCACGGCTTACGGCTCTATCGTGTTGACTAGCTTAGTGAACTGTGAGCAGGTTGGCTGCGATGCCAAACAGAGGTGATAAAGGGATCGCTTCCTCCCGCTCCTAGGTGAGGCAGTGATCCCGCCTTATGTTGCGCATGATCGCGTCAGGTTCAGCCGACTTCTTACTCCTGCATAATCTCTGCAACGTGCAGTAACCATCCCGTACTTACAACCCACGAACGCAAAGCCAAATATCTTCACCAGGAGTGGGAACGATTGAACGTGAGTCGTTCTCGCGTCGACATTGCCCTGATTACCTTGTCCACATTCTACGAAGCTAGCGAGAAACATCTACGCGCGCGTCCGGCTTGCGCAGGGTCGGCCCACGCTGATCAAAGGCAATGAACCATCATGTGCAGGCGTCGACACACAGGCACCTCTGCTGATAGGACGCTAGGATGATGTGTTGCAGGATAACGAAAACAGTCGGCTCGAACGCTGCAATGTGCAGCATGATCCATATTAGTGACCCGGCGGAGAATGACTGCTGCGAATATGCACCCAAGGATGACGGGAGGTTATAGAACGCATCACATAAGCACCCGGTACAGCCCATAAGCTTAGTTCAGTGCCGCTCACATACTTCCTTTGGAGCAGCTGACTTACGACTGGCCTTTAGAAGGATCTATGACAAACTCTTTTCTCCCGACTTGCACACTGCGTGCCGCCTTCCAGGGCGTGTTGCTTGCTTTTGTTGTCACCGCACCTGCAGTAGCTCAGCATGTGTCGACAGATTACGACCACAAAGCAGACTTTCAGCAGTACCACACGTTCAGCATTTACAAACTTCAAGCGTCCTCTACCCTCGTCGAGCAGCGGCTTCGCGACGTCTTAACCCATGATCTCGTGGCGCGGGGCATCCGGATGGTACCAGAGGGCGGGGATTTGGCAGTGACCGCAATTGGTTCTCGCAAGAATCAACAGGAATATAACAGCTTCTATGAGGGTTTGGGCGGTGGCGGATACGGATGGGGCGGCGGAGGATTCGGCCGCCGTGGATTCGGTGGCTTCGGAGGTGGCTTTGGAAGTGATGGCATCACGAACACGCAAGTGATTAACATTCCAGTCGGCACGTTGGTCATCGATGTATACGACGGATCGAAGCACCAGCTTCTTTTCCGAGGTGTTGCGAGCGACACGCTCTCCAGCAAAGAAGAGAAGAACAGCAAGAAACTGCAGAAGTCCGTCGAAAAGATCTTCGAAAAGTTTCCTACAAGTCACGTGAGCTAACCGGAAAGTTAGCGGCAACGCGACGCTGGCTGGATTCACTCTACGTTTCGAACAGGTATCAGGTCTGAGAGACACGTGTCTTGCGTAGACAACCTAATCACCCTTGCTTCAGACGAGTTAAACGAACGTGATTGCATTTAGCTCCGGAAAGAAGAGGTATACCTCTCAAATGAAACGTAGATTCTTCGCTCTACTTGTCGCGTCAGTGTTGACCGGCAGCGCATTAGCACAAACGGGGAACTCGGACACTTCCGGCTCAGGTTCAAACACGACCAGCCGACAGACTGAAACCGAACCTCACCATGAGTACGGTTGGATAGGTCTGTTAGGCCTTATAGGCCTGGCGGGATTGCGGAGGCAGCATCACACGGATGTAGTCGATACCCATAGAAGCTGAGGGAACCAAGCACATAACCAGTAGGAATAATCAGGCCGCCTAATCGGCGGCCTGATTATTCATGTTGGTCAGAAGTACTTAAGCTCAAGACAGTCTTTGCGGAAGTTCCGTTGTGCCCACCTCGGCATCCCAGGCCGATTCAAGGAATGCGCTGCTGTTCATGCCATTCCATGATCGAGGTGGAAGACGCTCTTGTGAGCGGTAGCGTGCATTTGTCCAACACGAAGTGCAGTAATTATGAAGAGCTGGGAGACATGGGGAAGCCTCGCACCTCTTGGTCGGGCATCTGTACGGCAAAGACGTTCTATGGCATGAGACCAGTTGGACGTCTTCGTAGATCTCGCATATCGGAGGTAAGGTTCGGCAATGGAGTATAAGGGCAGGCTTGAGTACGCTGAGGCGCGCAGAGTGCGAGCGCGAAATAAACAGCATTACCGGCTCGCACATTGGCCAATATGGATTGCGGTGTTCTTTCTAGCACCGGGAGCATCAACCTTCGCGTTGTTTGATCACGGGTTCGACTGGCATAACAGTGTCTGGCTTCTTACTGTCGTAATCATGACCGGGGTGGCCGGGTGGCACG
>JBPBPZ010000143.1:0-4607 GCA_050954525.1 Janthinobacterium lividum | reverse complement strand
CTGCCACGGCGACAGAAAACATTGGGGAGCAGCCTGACAAGTTTCCCTTTGCCATGCACCTGCGGGAGGCCTGGTGAGAAAAGCCC
The DNA here is from genome assembly GCA_050954525.1 of Janthinobacterium lividum. Lineage (GTDB taxonomy): Bacteria > Acidobacteriota > Terriglobia > Terriglobales > Acidobacteriaceae > Terriglobus. The sequence goes on along the minus strand of JBPBPZ010000143.1, from coordinate 4,521 downwards.
ATATCCTGCTTGGATTGGCGTCGCTCTCTGCTCCGTGGCTGTCGTCACACGCGCAAACAGCCCTGGATCAGTTTGCGGGATCCAGCCTTGAAGAAGTTGCAAATGCAAAGGTTCTGGTCAGCACCGTCAGCCGGAAAGAGGAAGACGTAGCAGAAGCCCCGGCTGCAGCTTTTGTGATCACGCGTGAGGACATTGCGCGGTCTAGTGCGACCACCATTCCTGACCTGCTGCGGGTAGTGCCAGGTTTGCAGGTCGCGCAGATCTCAGCATCGAATTGGGCTGTCAGCGCACGCGGTTTTAACAGCGCGTATGCGAACAAACTGCTGGTGCTGGTGGATGGTCGAACGGTGTACTCGGAGATCTATTCCGGAGTGCATTGGGATGAGCTTGATCTCCCCCTGGACACGATTGAGCGCATCGAAATCATTCGCGGACCTGGCGCGGCCGTGTGGGGCGCAAACGCTGTTAATGGTGTGATTAACATCATCACCCGCCCAGCCCGGGAAGCAGAAGGCGTTTCTGTCAGCACCGAGTCCTCTCGCATTGCAGAGAAGGCGCTGCTCCAATTTGGTGGCAGCCTTGGCGACGCGGTGCAGTACCGAGCATTTGCCAGCTACACAGATCGCCGGCCGCTACAAGATGCTTCTGGTCAAACGACTTTCGACGGCATGGCTCTGTTCCGTTTCGGCGGTCGCCTGGATTACCAGCGTAGCCTTTCTCATTCTTACAATCTGCTTGGGGATATTTACCGAGGACGAACGCGTCAGCAGATCGGACCATTCTTGGCGTTATCGCTTGAGAGCGGCGGCCACGAGCATGACTCGATTGCAGGTGCCTTTCTTCAGGCTTCGTCCCTGTGGACGCATGCAAAGTCCACGACTGACCTGCACACATTCTTCGGCGACAATACACGTGTCGAACTGTCATCCAGAGCAACCACGCGAACGGGCGATATTGAGTTGGTCAACCACTCGCGTCCCAGCGACCGCTTTGATCTGGTCTGGGGTGGAGAGGGTCGTTATACCTATGACCACACAAGTGGGGCAGCGGGTACGCAGCTGCCGACTTATAACAACTACCTTGTAAGTGGATTCCTCCAGGCAGACTACGCTCTGAAGCCACACGTACTTACGCTTACCGTGGGAACCAAGCTGCAGGACGGCAGCCTTACCGGCGTGCAGGCGCAGCCCAGCGTGCGGCTAATGTGGCTGGTCAACGATCATCAATCCGTGTGGGCCGCGGTTTCACGGGCAGTGGTGGCACCTTCCCTGCAGGACAAGGCAATCTCAGTACCTCTCAAGCTTGGCACAGTGCGAGGCCTTCCCATCATCGGCAATCTCCTTGGTAGCCAGGCCTTTAAGCCGGAAGAAGTGGTTGCATTCGAAGGTGGATACAGGCGTCGATTTACGCGTAACTTGTCCACGGATGTCGCACTCTACGTGAATCGCAATCGACGGCTGCAGTCCTTGACGGCTGGAACCCCGGTCTTTGTGCCTACACCTGCGCCGTACGTGGTCGTGGACGAACTGTACACCAACGCCTTTTCAGGAATTAGCGAAGGCGTGGAAGCCGCAATGAACTGGAAACCCTCCAGCCGTGTGCACGCCCGTGCGAGCTATAGCTGGACCGAAGCGCAGATTGGTGCCAGGGCAGGCGATCCGAGTACGCTCGTGGACCCTTACTCCACTGCGAGAAATACCGCGTCCGGCGACGTTGCATGGTCCATCAGCAAAGCGTTGTCGTTCGATGCGCTGTTGTATCGCGTTGGTAACATTGCGGCACCTAACTCCATCACCAATGGTGCCTACAACGCTGCTGTCGTTCTGGATTACATCCCCGCCTTCACCCGGTTGGACACGCACCTGAAAGCAGCCCTGGGCTCTCACACCGTGCTGGAGGTGGGCGGAACCAATCTGCTGCAAGCGCGCCATGTTGAGTTTGGCAGCTCGACCAGTTTCCTGATTCCTCTCTACGTTCCACGCTCCGTATTTGTAAGAGCAAGGTGGAGCTTCTGATGAGGAAGAGAGGAATTGCACTTAAGTGTAAGAGCATCTGGACAGGCTCATGCCTGCTGCTGTGCAGCCTGCTGGATGCGACCAGCGTGGGCAGGGCGCAATCAGCGTCTGCCAGTGAAGACATGATTCGTGCCGCACTGGTGCAGCGGCTGACGCTGTATGTGGAATGGCCTGAATGGAAAATGGACGCCAGCCACGCCCGCTTCAATGTTTGCCTGATAGGTTCTGACCCGATTGGACCCGCGCTGAACGCAGCCTTTCGAGACAAGTCCGTTCTGCTGAAGTCAGTCGTTGTTACCCACGTGCAGAACGTCGACAAGGCACAGGATTGCCACCTGCTGTATGTGGGGGCGAACGCCCGGCGCGAGGTGCAGCGTGACCTGGCAAACCTGGAACAGGCCGCTGTGCTTACCGTGTCAGAACAGCCGTACACCACGAACTCCGGCCAGATTGTCGGCTTGCCACGGGATGAAAGCCATGTCCGCATCGAGATCAACCTGAAGGGTGCGGCACAAAGCAAGCTCGAGATCAGTTCGCGACTGCTGCAGCTTGCCACCATTACCGAGAAGCCATGATCGACTTCTTCCGCCATTCACTGCGCCGCAAACTGATCCTTTTGCTTACCAGCGTCGCGGCAGTTTGCGTGCTGGCAAGCTGCATTGGTTTGTTCTGGTATCAGTGGCGTCACGCGTCGCGGGCGCTGTACGAAGAAAGCCATGCCCAGGCACAACTGCTGGCGAACAGCAGCAGCGCCGCCCTGGCGTTCAACGATGAGCGGGCAGCAAATGAAACGCTGGCATCCATCCGTGGAGAGCGAAGAATTACCTTGGCATGCCTGTTTGACCGCGGCGGGAATGTGGTGGGTAGCTACAATCCGCTGGGCCAGGCAATTACATGCCCCGCAAACTGGAACCTGAGCCCTCTTCCTTCTCACAAGACCCTCCAGGTGGTGCAGCCAATTGATGTTCGTGGCGAGGCGGTAGGAACGCTGGTCTTACAGGTCAGCCTGTCGGAGCTGGATCACCTTAGAACAAGATTTATCCAGGTCGCTGCAGGCACCGCGTTCGGTGCCATCCTGCTGGCAATGCTTCTTTCCTCTGTGATGGAACGCTGGATTTCACGACCGATTCTGCAGCTGACCGAGGTCGCCATTAAGGTGTCTCGGGACGGCGAATATTCCGTGCGTGCGTCACATACCGCTCAAGATGAAGTCGGCCTCCTGATCGACCAGTTCAACGAAATGCTTGCGCGCGTGCAGGAACGCGACGGGGAGCTGCGGCTTTCGCATGAGCTGCTGGAACACAAAGTGGAAGAGCGGACGCGGGACCTGGACCAGGCCCGCCGCTTGGCAGAGCAGTCCAACCAGGCCAAGAGCAGCTTTCTTGCCAACATGAGTCACGAGTTGCGCACGCCGCTGAACGCAATTATCGGGTACAGCGAAATGCTTTCAGAGGATGCCGCAGCCGACGGCAATAAAGAGGCTGCAGAAGACCTGGAGAAAGTGCTTTCCTCGGCTCGACACCTGCGCGGCATTATTAGCGATGTGCTGGATTTATCGAAGATCGAAGCCGGTCAGATGTCGATCTTTCTCGAGCCTTCATCTGCCAACGCGCTGCTGCATGACGTGAGTGCGACTGCTGAAGTATTGAGCCGCAAGGGTGGAAACAAGCTCAGCCTGAAGCCGCTACCGGATGACTGCGAGATTCAGGTGGATCCGCTGCGGTTCCGCCAATGTCTTCTGAACCTGATTAGTAATGCCTGCAAGTTCACGATCAATGGCGGTGTCTCCATCTCGGTGGAATCTCAGGCCACCAGCAAAGGCAAGGACCTTGTGTGGTCCGTGCAGGACACTGGCCCCGGTATTGCCGAGGCCGATCTGCAGAAGCTGTTTAAGAACTTCTCGCAGGTAGATTCTTCTGCAACGCGGAAATTCGGCGGAACAGGCCTGGGCCTGGCCATTAGCCAGGAACTGTGCAGGGCCATGGGCGGCTACATCGATGTGCAGTCCACACTCCATGTAGGCTCCACCTTTTCGATCCACATACCGCAGGCCGCGTCCGCCGCTTAGCGGCTAAGCAAGGGTCCGGACAAGCGACTGCCTGCTTCAGTTGACTTCGATTTTTGAGGAGCGAGAATCGAGGTCGACGAGCGGTCCACCCCCACCGACAACGCCCTTGACGCCGTGCTGATCTTTCGATTGCAGAAATGCTTCTGCGACCTTGCCAGAGATTTTGCCCTTGGTGGACTGCGCGTCGAGGTTGTAGCCATTACCGCTGGCAAGCTCTACCCGGATGGCCCCGGAGCCTGAAAGAGCACGAATCGCTGCTGGACTGGACTGAGAAATGCGGATCGCGCCGGAGGTGGTTTCTGCGGTGATGGGGCCGCCCAGTAGAAACGCTTCGATGCTGCCTGAAGTGTTCTGGGCGTTCACCGTACCGTTCACATGATCCAGACGGATGCTGGCAGAATGTGTATTCGAGCGGACATCTCCGGCAACTTCCGAGAT
>JBPBPZ010000027.1:0-4615 GCA_050954525.1 Janthinobacterium lividum | reverse complement strand
GACAAAAGAACAGCAGATGTGCAGAGCAGTGACTTCGTGTTCATAACAACCTCGATCCCAATTGGATGCCATGTCGGCACCGCTGTAGCCGAAAAGGATTTCTCTTCGTCTCACAGCGGTACAAACCCACTGCTGGCCGAAGGTTGCGCATCCAACGGATTATGGATAAACAGCCGCTATCCCATAAAGAGCGCATGTTGCGTGGTGAACTGTACAACGGCTTTGACCCGGAGCTTGCAGGCGAACGGCACTGGGCAGAGATGCAGCAACTGCGCTTCAACACTTCGACCGACTTTGAAGAGCGCACGGCCATCCTGCGGATTTTCTTGGGTAGCGTTGGACCGGGATGCTTTATCCGTCCAAACTTCTTCTGCGACTACGGCTACAACATCTTTCTGGGCGCAAACGTCTTCCTAAATTGCAACTGCGTTCTTCTGGATGTCATGCCTATCCGCATAGGCGACGGCACACAGATCGGCCCGGCAGTGCAGATCTACACCGCCGATCATCCCCGCGACCCCGAAACGCGCCGGTCCGGGCTCGAATCTGGAAAGCCCATCATCATAGGGAAGAATGTCTGGATCGGCGGCGGAGCTATTCTGCTACCAGGCGTAACGGTGGGTGATGATGCCGTGATCGGCGCAGGTAGCGTGGTGACGCGGGATGTGGCGGCAGGTGCGACCGTGGTGGGCAACCCGGCCCGAGCTGTGCGCAGCCGCGCGACAGATTAGGATTGCTGCAAGTATGCATGTGCTTTCATTCGAGCGAGTGACGTTTCAAGAGGACCGCCAACGCGAGGCCGACTTTTGGGCCAGGAAGTCCATTGCTGAACGTGTAAAAGCCGGATGGGCTCTCGCAGAAAACGATCTGTTCCAACACAGGCGGGAGAATGAACAGACGAAGCGAGCAGCTATCACTTTTCGCCGCGTTGAACAAAGCTGGCGCTGAGTACGTGGTGGTTGGCGGCGTGGCCGTCAACGCACATGGCTTATCCGGAAGCTGCCGGCTGACGAACGTTGAACAAGACCTAACTACCCGCGATATCATAGAGCCATGAGCTGCTCCCTCGACAGGTTGAAGCGCTTTCGCCGAGGCCGACGTGATCGCGGTCGTTTGCCCGCATAATCTCGCGCATACCATTCCCTTTGCTACTCTTTCTCCGACCGCCGCTTTGGCTTTGTGCCTGCGGCCAGCCCGCGCGACCCACCGGCGCGCACTGAGGATTCGACCATGAGCATCACCAGCACCACTGCCGTCACCGCCGGCAATGCCCCCGCCCAGACCACCAGCAACAGCTTCGACGCGAAAAGCACGCTGCAGTCCGGCGGCAAAGGCTACACGTACTACCGGCTCGACTCGCTGGCGCAGCGCGGCATCGAGCTTTCGCGCCTACCGTTCTCGCTGCGCGTTCTCTTGGAAAACCTGCTGCGCCGTGAAGACGGCGTGACCGTCACCGCGGACGACATCGAGTTCCTGGCCAAGTGGCAGCCGCTGGCCGAGCCCTCGCGCGAAATCGCCTACATGCCTGCGCGCGTGCTGATGCAGGACTTTACCGGCGTGCCAGCCATCGTCGATCTGGCCGCCATGCGCGACGCCATGAAGGTGCTGGGTGGCAACCCGGAAAAAATCAACCCGCTGCAGCCTGCGGAACTGGTCATTGATCACTCGGTGCAGGTGGACGAGTACGGCTTGAAGAATGCGTACGACCTGAACAGCCTGCTGGAGTTCCAGCGCAACCGCGAGCGCTACGCCTTTCTGAAGTGGGGCCAGACGGCCTTTCGTAACTTCAGCGCTGTGCCGCCGGGCATGGGTATCTGCCACCAGGTCAACCTGGAGTACCTGGCCCGCGTCGTCTTCACCACGCCGGACGGTGCGGCATACCCTGACACCTGCGTCGGCACAGACAGCCACACCACCATGGTCAACGGCCTGGGTGTTCTGGGCTGGGGCGTGGGCGGCATTGAGGCCGAGGCAGCCATGCTGGGCCAGCCGGTGTCCATGCTGGTGCCGCAGGTGGTGGGCTTCCGCCTGCTTGGCAAGCTGAAGCAGGGAACCACCGCTACTGACCTGGTGCTGACCGTAACCGAGATGCTGCGCAAGCACGGCGTTGTGGGCAAGTTCGTGGAGTTCTTCGGCTCCGGCATCAGCGAACTGCCGTTGGCCGATCGCGCCACCATCGCGAACATGGCTCCGGAGTACGGCGCAACCTGCGGCTTCTTTCCGGTGGATGCGGAGACGCTGACCTACCTGCGCCTCACCGGCCGCAACGATGCGCAGGTGCAACTCGTAGAGGACTACTACAAGGCGCAGGGCATGTTCCACACCGCTGACGCTCCCGAGGCCGAGTACAGCAGTACGCTGTCGCTCGACCTGGCCACCGTTGAGCCGAGCGTTGCCGGTCCCAAGCGTCCGCAGGATCGCGTCGCACTTTCGCAGACCAAGGAAAGCTTCGCCAAGGTATTGCCCACGCTCTACGGTCCCAACGCAAACGTAAAGGGTGACCGGCAGCTTGTCCGTTGGGCAGGTGAGGGTGGACACTCCTCTGCCGACGGCTCCATCGAGTCATCCGTTGCCGCCCCGGAGCCGGGCAAGGACGGCCATCTCACCGTGCACGACGACCCCATTGCCAGCGTGCGCGAGCGCCTGCATGTAGACGTCGATCCCTTCCTGCACCATGGCAGCATTGTTATCGCGGCAATTACGTCGTGCACCAACACCAGCAATCCTTACGTCATGATGGCCGCTGGCCTGCTGGCGAAAAAGGCCGTGGAGAAGGGTCTGCAGACACCGCCCTGGGTCAAGACTTCGCTTGCACCCGGATCGCGCGTGGTGACGGATTACTACGACAAGGCGGGGCTGTCACAGTATCTCGACGCGCTGCGCTTCCACACCGTTGGCTATGGCTGCACCACGTGTATCGGTAACAGCGGCCCCCTGCCCACGGACGTGTCGAAGTCGATTGAAGACCACGGCCTGGTCGCGGTCAGCGTGCTCAGCGGCAATCGCAATTTCGAGGGCCGCATCAACTCTGACGTGCGCGCCAACTACCTGATGAGCCCGCCGCTCGTCGTGGCTTATGCGCTGGCTGGGACCATCGATTTCGACTTCGAGACCGAGCCCATCGGCTTCACGCCGGAGAAGGAACCCGTCTTCCTGAAGGACATCTGGCCGTCGCAGGAAGAGGTCAACAAGACCGTCCACGACAGCATTGACGCGGAGATGTTCCGCAAGCAGTACAGCACCGTCAGCGACGGTGACAGCAACTGGCAGGCGCTCAAGTTCCCAGGCGGTGACACCTACGGTTGGGAGCCGGACTCGACCTATATCCGCAAGGCACCGTACTTCGACGGCATGCCCGCGACACCCTCTCCGGTGGAAGACATCCACGACGCGCGCGTGCTCGCCGTACTGGGCGACTCGGTAACGACGGACCACATCTCACCCGCAGGTTCCATCAAGCTGAACGGCCCCGCCGGCAAGTACCTTGTGGAGCATGGCGTGAAGCCGGGCGACTTCAACAGCTACGGTTCGCGCCGCGGCAACCATGAGGTTATGGTGCGCGGCACCTTTGCCAACGTCCGCCTGCGCAACAAGCTGGCTCCTGGCACAGAAGGTGGCGTCACGCGCCTGCTGCCGGAAGGCAAGGAGATGTCGATCTACGACGCCTCCGTTTCGTATGCAAAGCGCGGAACACCGCTGGCCATCATCGCGGGCAAAGAGTACGGTTCCGGATCGTCACGCGACTGGGCAGCAAAGGGCCCGCGTCTGCTGGGCATCCGGTTTGTTCTGGCCGAAAGCTACGAGCGCATCCACCGGTCTAACCTGGTGGGCATGGGCATTCTGCCGCTGCAGTTTCAGCACGGCGAAAACGCCGAATCACTCGGCCTGACGGGCGAGGAGACCTACAGCGTGCCCGGACTGCGCGCCATGTTGGAAGGCAAGTTCGCCGATGGCAAGCAGATCACAGTTGAGGCCACGCGTGCGGATGGCGAGATCGTCAGCATTCCCGCGACGGTGCGGATCGATACCCCACAGGAGATCCTTTATTACCAGCACGGGGGTATTCTGCAGTACGTTCTGCGGCAGCTGGCGGGCAAGGCGTAGACCATCACGTAAAAGCCGTCATCTTCAGCGCAGCAGCAATAAGCTCGTCATCCTGAGCGCAGCGAAGGATCCCTAGGAAGTTTGGCGTCGGCACAGCAAACCGAATGCCTCGGGATCCTTCGGTCGCTTCGCTCGGCCAGGATGACCGACGGGTAGCAGTGCACCGTATTCATCCCGCTTCGCGTTCCCGTGAATACAGAAAACACGCCTCGCAACGCACAAACAGAAAGGCCGCCTCATTGCAGTTGAGGCGGCCTTTCCTACTGCAGAAACCAACTACTTCTTGCTGGCCTTCTTGGCAGTCGACTTCTCATGTGCATCCGTCGAACTCTTGTGAGCCTCGGTGGAGTGCGCGTGCGCCTTCTTGGAATGCTCATCTGCTGCGTGGTCGTCGCCCTTTTCGTGGTGCTCGGCAGCGGCCTTGTGTGACTTTGCCGCGTTCTCGTGGTGTTCCGCTGCCTTCTTGTGCGATTCCTGAGCCATGGGTAGTTCTCTTTTCTGGTCGGGTACT
>JBPBPZ010000002.1:0-4661 GCA_050954525.1 Janthinobacterium lividum | reverse complement strand
CGTCGAGGATGGTGACGCCTGCCGCCTGGAGTTTCGCCATATTCGGCACAATGTGGAACTCCGGCACCTGGCCGCCCTGCACGGTCACGGTGCTGACACCCAGCACGCGATTCAATGGCGGCTTTAGCGTGTAGGTCGCCAGCTCCCACAGTTGCGGCTGCGACATGCTGTCAGAAGTCAGGCTGTAGCCAAGGATGGGAAAAGTAGCGAAGGTCAGGCGATTGGTCGTGAGCTTCGCCGTGGATGGCAGGCTTTGCTGCGCCTTGCTCAAGGCTGAATCCACCAGTTGCAGCGTGCGGAACATGTCGACAGACCAGTCGAAGAAGAGGCTCACCTCAGCCGATCCTCGACTGGTATTGGAGCGGACTGTGACCAGGCCAGGTACGCTGTTCACTGCGTCCTCGATCGGCTTGGTGATGGTGACCTGCATCTGCTCTACCGGCATGACGCCGTTGTCTATACCAATCACGACACGCGGAAAGTTTGTTTCCGGAAAAACAGCTATAGGTGTCTGGAAGAACGCATACGTACCCGCAAGCAGCAGCGCGACTGCAAGGAACAGGACGGTGCGAACGGACCGGGAAAGCCAGTAGCCTTGTTCATTCTGTTCCATGCCGGAATGCGCGGGAGCCGGCACTAGTCCTTCGCCCCGTCAGCTGCGGAAGGCTTGCCTACAGTGACCTTGGTGCCATCGTCCAGCCCGTAGCCACCTTCTGTAACAACAGTGTCTCCGGGGCTAACGCCAGAGAGGACCTGTACTGCGTCTGCCGTGCGTATGCCGACCTTGACTGATCGTTTGTGCGCCACGCCGTCTTCCACCACCAGCACAGCGGTTCCTCCATCCTGCGCAGGCAGAATCGCTCCCGGAGGAATCACCAGTGCCTGTCGAACGGTGGTGCCCTGGACGACCGCATGCACCGGCGTTCCAACCTTGAAGCGCCCATCCGCATTGGGCAGCTTGAGCCAGATTTCGACCGTGGTGGATCCGGCATCGAGCGCTGGGCTGATGAAGGAGACCTTTGCCTCAACAGGTTCCTCCACACCGGGCAAGTGAATTTCTGCCTTTTGCCCAAGGGCCAGCTTCTGTGCCGTAGCTTGTGCCAGGTGGAGCTTGGCCAGCAGGGAAGAGGTATTCATAACCGTGAGGAGCGCTGTGCCGGCCGTAGACGTCTCGCCGGGGAAAAGTGGCCGGTCCGTAACGACACCGTCGATGGGGCTGCGCAGACTGGCGTAGCTCACCTGTGCGTTGGCTGCGATCTGGCGACCTCGTGCCGACTGCAACTGGCCCTGCGCGGTTTGCGTTGTTGTCGATCCTGTTGTCTTCAGCACAGACTCAAGGTGCTGCCGGGCGACGTCCAACGCGGCCTGTGCCTGTACTGCCGCTGCAGAAGCGGTATCGGCATCGCGACCGGAAAGTGCGCCCTGCTGAAACAGAGTCGTGCGCTCCTTCGACGTGCGTACGGCGACATCGCGGGCAGCAGTCAGCTGCTGCACGTCAGTCTCTGCCTTGCGGCGTTCCTCGGGAACGGTTGCGTTAGCGGTCGCCGTTGCGTTAGCCTGCGCGCTTGCAACTGCACCCGCACTGTCCAGCGCGGAGCCCTGCAGATCGCGATCTTCCAGGGTCACCAGCAGCTGGCCCTTGTGGACCCGCGAACCGCGCTGCACGTACTCCGCGCGGATCGGCGCACTGATGCGTGAAGCGATGGCCGCTTGCGAGAGCGGGGCGAGGATCGCGTCGGCGGCGATCTCTTCGGAGATAGGTGCTTCAGTGGGATGCGCCGCCTGCACCGTGACCGCTATCTCCTCTGCTGCGTCGTCCTTCTTCCTGCAGCCCAGGAACAGGAGCAGCAATGCAGGTGCAAGGAGCCGAAACCTGAGTATCCGCTGTGTGGTCATAGTGTTCCTGTCAGCGTTTGTAGATTTGCAAGGGCTAAGCGATAGCGCAGCTGGCCATCAATCTCTGCATTCTGCGCAGCGATCAGGGTGCTTTGTGCATCCACCACCTCCAACACGTTGCTTTCACCCTGGAGATAACGTAGTCGGGTAAGCCGAAGCGCCTCGCGTGCTGTGACGACAGATGTGTTCAACGATGCAAGCTGCCTACTGGCTACTTCCGCCTCGGTATAAAACTGCGAAAGGCTGGCCAGCAAACGGCGCTGTGTCGCAGACAACGTGGTTCGGGCCGCTGTTTCGCGCAGATGAGCGGCCTTGATGCTGCGTTCTGTCGAAAGCCAGTTCCAGACAGGGATGTCCAAAGTCGCGCTCATGGAGTACCCCAGGTTGCGGATGCCGTTCGGTCCGTTTACGCCAAAGTTTGTTGCGTCGATGCCGTAGGTAAAGTTCAGCGCCAAATCGGGGAACAGTGCGGCGGTTGCACCAGCACTCGTAGCCTGGCTGACGGCAACGCCGGCGAGCGCGCTGCGGATCTCCGGGTTGTTGTTGCGTGCCAACGTCTCGATGGAGGCACGGCCCGGCAAGAGCGGAGCCTCTGTTGTCTGCAGTTGATAAGGTGTGCCCGGATCCGGGTACAACAGGACCCCAAGTTCAACGGTAGCCCTGGAAACGGCAGCCTCCGCCTCGGTCAGTTCACGTTCGCGGCTTTGTTGCTGCAGCTGTGCCTTCAGCACATCGGCATGCGCTACCTCGCGGGCCGCTTCACGTTTTTGCGTAATCTCGAGGAACTGCTCGGCTTCGAGTTTCGCCTCGACGGCGACGTCCACTTTCTGAGTACCACCGGCGGTGCCGTAAAAGAGGTTGACGACCGTGGCTACCAGCCCGCGTCGCGCTATCTCCAGTTCAGCCGCGGCACGGGCGGCATTGGCGTCGGCAAGGTGGATGGTCGCAAACTGCGCCAGACCGATCTTTTCATCGAACAACCCCTGGCTCGCATACTCGCGCACCGCATTGTTTGCAATAAAGGCAGGCGCTGGTGCATCCGTTGTCTGACCGATGCGACTGGATGGTACCCCGTTGGGTTTCGTGTAGATCGCCAAGTTGTGATAGGTCACAGTCGGCAACAAAGTGGCTTTGGCGTTGGTTCGCTCCAGCGCAAGCGCTTTGCGTTCCGCGGCAGCCGCAACAAATAGGGGCTCATTTCCCTGCGCGCGCGCAATCGCTTGTTCCAATGTCAGGCGTTCACCCATCGCTGGAGTTTCGGTCACTGATTGACCGGGTAATGTGCCTGCATAGGCAACGAGAGCGATGCCGATTATCTTCCGAGCTCTTGGGAAGACCATGCCTTCAATCTACAGTCCAATCCTTAAGACATACTGAAGTGATGACATGGCTGGTGTGGGCTCTTCTCTCTGCAATCTTCGCAGCCGCAACGGCACTGCTCGGCAAATTAGGTGTAGCCAACGTCGACCCTAATCTTGCAACCGCAGTGCGGACGTCCGTAGTGGTCATGTTCGCGTGGGCTGTGGCTTTCGCCTTTGGCAAACATGGTGGTATCGCGCACATTGAAACACGAAGCTGGCTCTTCCTGATTGCCTCAGGGATCGCTACAGGTCTGTCGTGGATCTGCTACTTTCGAGCACTGTCTCTCGGAGAAGCGTCGAAAGTCGCTCCCATTGACAAGTTGAGCGTCGTGCTTGTAATCCTCCTTGCCGCACCGATCCTGGGGGAGGCGATCACGGCAAGGAAGCTTGTCGGCGGTCTTCTGATCGCATGTGGAGCGATCGTGCTGGCCTATGCCTGAAGTCGATGGTCACTTCGTCTCAGGATCAAGATGGCAAGGGCAGTTGCAGACGATCAAACGCCCGTCCTTGTCTATCTCAGTGAACGGACACTCATCGTGATCACCATGAAGAACAGAAAGCTTTTCGTCACGGAAGTAAGACACTTTTGCAGGCTCGGGTCTTTACCGCTCATAGCATCATGCTGCAACACGGAAGCTTAAGCTCTCCTGAAGGCTTGTCCTGAGCGGCTCAGCTCGCAGAGGTGTGACATCTTACCTGGCAACTACGAGTCGGTATAAAGAATTTAATTGTTCAACGTAAAGTACTTAAAATGAGCAATATAGAGATAATTGGCTCGGCCGTACCGTCAAGCTCCGGAGCGACACCCTGGCGGTGAGCCTGGTGACTGCAGTCTCCCCAGCTCGCCCCATCGTTTGAAGTCTAAGATCATCTTCATGGGAAACCGCTTCCATGAAATTGCTTTCACTGACCTCGTCAAAGCGCATCAACAGGAGCACGGCAGCCGTCGCCAGTATGAGCGTATGGCCCACAGCGGTGTCAGCAGCGGAAGCCTGGGCATCAGCGAAGAGGCGTTCATTTCGGTGCGCGACAGCTTTTACATGGCCTCGGTAAGCGAGACCGGTTGGCCTTACATACAGCACCGCGGCGGTGCGGCTGGTTTCGTCAAGATTCTCGCGCCCGATCTCATCGGCTTCGCGGACCTGCGGGGCAACAAGCAGTACATCTCGCTCGGCAACCTGGACCATGACACGCGTGTTGCCTTGTTCTTTATGGACTACCCCAACCAGACGCGGCTGAAGATCCTCGGTCGCGTCGAGATTCACGAGAACGACTCCGAATCAGCCACACTGATCGAGCGCCTCCGCACTGCCGATCCAAAGGATGTTCCCGAGCGCGCCATCCTCATACATGTCGAGGGCTTCGACTGGAACTGCCCTCAGCACATCACGCCGCGGTACACGG
>JBPBPZ010000110.1:0-4689 GCA_050954525.1 Janthinobacterium lividum | reverse complement strand
CGTTTGTCTGCAGCAAAAGAGAGCGCAACTACCTATCAGGCTTTAATGCAGGGGCGCAACGATGAGCGTGAGTATGAGCTGCAACTGGGAGTTGCCAGCGTCGGAATATTATTGAGCGGCGCCATCTTCTGGCGGCAAAGAAAGACGAACCATAAGTAGTCAGCACTGGTGTTACTAACCGAGCCCAGCCAGTACGTGCTCTGGTCTATGTTGAGCTCTGTAGCAATCCGTGAAGTGCGTGGTACCTTCACATCAATGCGATCGAAGCTGGATTTGCGTAGTACCACTGTCTTTGCTCTCACGATGTTCCTCTTAGGATGCAGCCAGACACTTCAGGTAGAAGCACCTAACACGTTTCACGGTAAGATTCGGCTGCTCTGCGGTGACCTCGTTGGAAGCTCAGGGAGTAGGCGACTCACCGTTGGAACGACCGGCGAACTGACCAACGTACACTGCCCTTCGCGTCAGACCCACGTGCAGGTAGTAAGGCCCAACGGAACAACAATCGACGTGTCTGGAACATGGGTGACTACCGGAGACGGCATCGTGCGTGAGATTACCTTCGACGTGCCTTAGCAGGTTCGGACTGATTCCACAGAGCAACAGGTGTCCAGTCTTACCAGTGGAGTGGTAGGGTCCAACTCCGCTTCGGTTTTAGGTCAAACCCGCACGTCGCAGATCAGCCTGTCATGAGCAATTCTGATGCTACTTGAATCCAACTCCGTGAATCGCCTCTGAAGTGGACCGCAGACTTCGACCTTCCAGCTCAGTTCTTTGGACAAGCTCCAGTGGCGGTCCATATCAGCAATCCCCCTCCGCATCGTTATTGCCGCTACACCGTTTTCCGCGAACGACGGGATTACTGACGCTATTGCGACTTCTCGGTACTAATTCGTAGAGGCTTGTATGAAGTGCGGCGGCAACAGTGCAGCATCCCGTCCGGAAGGCGCAGGGTGAGCTGTCCGTCAGGGGCGGTGACCTCGGCGAACCTGCTCCACTGCTGCATCAACGGCGTCGGCCACGACGTCTGGCCGGTCACTCATCACGATATGGCCGCTCCTCTGCGCGAGGACGAAGCTTCGGTTCGGCACAGCTTGAGAGAACTTGCGATGTTCCTCGATCCAGGACTGGTTCTCCGCCGGGGTCGGAAGTGGTGGATGCTCGGCGACGATCACAGTAGTCGGGATCGAAGTCGGCCACTGCATTCCGTGGAATTGGTGCAGCAACGTCGGGTAGACCTTGAACAGCGCAGCCTGCGTGCGTTCCTCTTTGTTTGTTGTGGGGAAATCCTTTGGCAGAACCGCCTTAAACTTCGCGATCTCCTCATCGGTAAAGAAAGAAGGGATGCTGGTGTCCACAAGGACCGCATACGCAACCCGGGCAGGATCCTTGTTGACAAAGCTTGTTGAGACCTCGCCCCCATAGGAATGAGCGACAAGAACGATGTTCTGGTTTACGTGAAGGGCAGACAGGCCCGCTTCAAGGTCGTCCACTTCGTTCTCGATTCGAACGGGCCGGAGATCCTCGTCGCTGTCACCGAAGCCAGCACGATCCATGGTGATGAGTTCGGCACCGGTTCGGCTCTGGATCAGGCCTGTTACCGGGCTCCAAGAAGAGCCGTCCTCTCCGCCACCTGCTACGAAGACAACGGCAGGTAAACGTCCGGGCGCGACGTGGAATGCGACCTTACGCCCACCCACGTCGATCAGGTGCGTGCTGAAGGCAGGCGCCAGCGCGGCACTCGATTCAGTGGCAGATGCCTGTTGGGTCTGTGCTGCCGCCGTGACCGAGATAAGAACAGCCAGGACTGCGCCCACCGCAGCGTCTCTACGTGCTCGCATGTGAAGTCTCCAGATCTTCGAACAGGATAGCGGCACAGCCTGACGTGCTCAGTACCTTTCCTGCTCTGTTGTTTCGTTACGCTTCTACCAAAACAGAGTACCAAGCTGCCTGCGCTTGGTAAGTACCTAGAAACGCCGTACAGGTGAGGAGCAGGCGCGATCCGTCTTTCTTGCACGGCTGGGAGGCCGTGCCATGGCGAAAAGTACAAAGAGGAAGAGCTCGAAGACAATTCTGAAGCTGCCCGACCTGGAGCATTCCAGAACCGCTGTTCTAAACAGCCTTGGGTCGCCGAGTTCGCGACGATCCTACGACCACGCCATCCGGGACTTTATTGACTGGTATTGCTCCGAACCCCGTTTAGCATTCAACAGAACCGTTGTGACCCGGTACCGAATCTCGCTGGAACAGCGGCGGTACGCCCCGGCGACAATCAACCTGCGTTTGGCTGCGGTACGCCGGCTGGCGTACGAAGCGTCCGACTGTGGCCTACTGAGCCCCGATCTGGCTGCTGGCATACGCAGAGTCAAGGGTGCAAAGCGGCTGGGAGTTCGGGTAGGGAACTGGCTTTCTGCCGAGCAAGGCAAGACCCTCATTTCTGCACCTGTCGGGTTGGAGCTACGAAACGTAAGGAATCGAGCCGTACTCGCCATGCTCATAGGGTGTGGTTTGCGCCGGGCTGAAATCGTGACCGTCAGGATTGAGGACCTGCAGCTACGGGAAGATCACTGGATCTTGGCGGACCTGGTTGGCAAAGGCGGTCACGTCCGAACGGTGCCCGTGCCGGCGTGGGTAAAGGTGACCGTGGATGCCTGGTTGAAGTCAGCAGACCTGGCGAGTGGCACCCTGTTCCGTTCTGTAGCCAAGACCGGCAAGGTGTGGGGTAGCGGCTTCACCGCGAAGGTCATCTATTCCATAGTGAGAAAGGCAGCTTCTGATTGTGGCTTTGGCCCTGTTGCTCCTCACGACCTCCGCAGGACCTGTGCCCGTCTCTGTCACCAGGCTGGAGGGGAGTTGGAGCAGATTCAGTTTCTCCTCGGGCATGTGTCCGTCCAAACGACGGAGCGATATCTTGGCTGTAAGCAGCGCCTGCACAATGCGGTTAATGATCGCATCGGGTTGGAACCGGAGCCGCCCTGACATGCGTTGCTCCTCACTATGCGACATCCCGATACTAATAAGGAACTTGCCGCACGAACGGAACAGCCCTTTTCCCTTCCAACACGTCTTGCTCCTATGCACAAAGCTTTTCTCTGGACCGCACTCCTGCTGCTGCTCCCTGCCCGCGTTTCTGTGAACGCACAGTCAGCGCCAAACCCACCCGGAGATGAAGCAGCACTCAGCGCAGCGACGAAAGCCCTTTGTCACAATCAGGTGGCCATGCTTGGAGAGAGCTCGACCCATGGGGACGGCCAAACGGTTGCGTTCAAGGGAGCCCTTATCGAACGGCTGATCGACCAGTGCGGCTTTGACAGCGTCTACTTCGAGGCGAGCCATTACCAATTCATTCACCTGAATCAAGAGCTGCGAAGTGGAACGGCTGTGACTACAGGAGACTTGCTCGCTGCTGTAGGGGGTCTGTGGGAATTCGATCTAGAGTTCCAGCCCCTGGCTTCGTTCCTTATGTCCCAGGCTAAGAGCGGGAAAGTGTTCCTTGGTGGTCTTGACGATCAACTAGGGCAGTACGGGCAGGATTACGCGAACATTGCGCTGGTGTCGCACCTGACGAAGCTGCTGCCTGAAGCAGAACGCCAGGAATGCAGCGCGGCACTCCATCAACGTATTTACAGCGATTACACGGATACCAAGCCGTATTCCAAGTTGGACCGCGCACGCCTCGACACCTGCCTTGCGGAAGTTGAGCGTGCAGCGTCGGCCCCCGGTGATAGAGATACAGAGGAACGGCAGGAGATGATCTCCGCTGCTAGGCGCTGGATAAGTCGCGACTTCACCTCCGGGGCGGAATCTATCGTCAATCGCGATCGTTCCATGTTTAAGGACTTTGAGTGGCTGAAAAACCACCAGCCCAAGCGCCACAAAATAATTGTCTGGGCAGCGACGGTGCATATCGCAAAGCAGGCTGACCCAACTTGGGGCGACCACATCGGGACAAACTTCGGCTCCTTCATTCACCGGAAGTACGGCGGGAGTGCTTCTTCACTGGGATTCTCTGCGATTACCGGTTCGTATCGGCAGGGCAGTCGTCAGATTCGAGAGATGCCGGCTGCTCCTACCGATTCAGTAGAGGTACGCGCGTTGCGCGGTACTGACTCGACGGCCAGCTTTGTCGGGTCGGCGCAGCTCGCAGCGATGGGGGCCATTCCGGGTGCCTTCTTTCAACACTCCTACGAAAGTCTTCCATGGAGCACGTTTCTCGATGGTGTAGTGGTGTTTCAGTCTGAACACGCGCCTGTCGATCTCAGAGTGAAGCAGTGAGTGTCTGGCATACGGTACATAGATCCCCATAAAAACGTTAGTACCCTATCAGGGCTGCCCCGCGCATGAGGCTGGACCTGCTGAGCAGACTGTCTGGGCAGTTTTGATAGGGTCGTTTGAAGGAAGCCGTTGGCGTGGCGGATGCGGTGAATGGCTATGGGATTTGAATGATCGATCCCGTCCGTGACGGGTCCTTTTCCTGAGCACTGCGAAGTCTCGAAGGCATGGGATGTTGCGACGTGACCACATCACGGATCTGTTCGGTAGCTTGAGCGGGCGGGTTCTGAGGCTGTCGGGATAAGAGCGGGCGCGAGGATGCGTGAGCACAGCTTGGGCAGACCGGGTTGAGAGCGGGCTTGGTCATGATGGTTCAGGAACTATCGAGCCGTGGCTTGATCGGTGCGGTGCTTGGCG
>JBPBPZ010000353.1:0-4697 GCA_050954525.1 Janthinobacterium lividum | reverse complement strand
GAATCCATTTGATTCTGTTGTGGACTGGGTCTTGAAGATGGTGCCGCAGATGGGCGCGGGTTGGTGCCCGCCGGGCATGCTCGGCATCGGCATCGGTGGCACGGCAGAGAAGGCCATGCTGTTGGCAAAACAGAGCCTGATGGATCCAATCGACGTGCAGGAGTTAATAGCCCGTGGCCCTTCCAGCAAGATTGAAGAGCTGCGTGTCGAGCTTTATCGCAAGGTGAATGCGCTTGGTATCGGGGCGCAGGGACTGGGTGGTTTGACCACGGTGCTGGACGTCAAGATCTTTGACGCGCCTACCCACGCTGCAAACCTGCCAGTGGCCATGATCCCCAACTGTGCGGCCACCCGGCACACCCACTTCCATCTGGATGGCAGCGGGCCGGCGGTTCTGGAATCACCATCGCTTACCGACTGGCCGGAGCTGACTTACAGCCCGCTGAACGCCCGCCGCGTGAATCTCGACACCGTGACCCGTGCCGAAGTGGCGACCTGGCGTGCCGGTGAGGTTGTGCTTCTAAATGGCAAGCTGCTTACCGGACGCGACGCCGCGCACAAGCGCATGACCGACATGCTGAACCGGGGCGAAACGCTGCCTGTCGACTTCACCAACCGTTTTATCTACTACGTGGGCCCGGTTGATCCGGTGCGCGAAGAAGTGGTCGGACCCGCTGGCCCAACCACAGCCACCCGAATGGACAAGTTCACGCGGCAGATGCTGGAGACCACGCACCTGCTGGGCATGGTCGGGAAAAGCGAACGCGGCGATGCTGCCATCGAGGCAATCCGTGACAATGGTGCTGTCTACCTGATGGCGGTAGGGGGAGCCGCTTACCTGGTCTCGAAAGCCATTAAGGCATCTCGCGTGCTCGCTTTTGAAGACCTGGGCATGGAAGCCATCTATGAATTTGAGGTCGTAGATATGCCGGTAACGGTTGCAGTCAGCGCGGACGGCACCAGCGTGCACAAAACCGGTCCGGCGGAGTGGTCTGCAAAGATCGCTGCCGGCCAAAGTCTGGCCGGCGTGCCGATCCTGCAGTAGTTTTTCCGCTTAGAAGCTTGCCGGCTTTTCCCAGTCGCTGAATACGAAATCGTTCAGCGACTTACGCTCACGCGGTGCTTTCTCGTCTGCCTTGAAGTGGTCGGGTACGTTCTCCGGATCGCCTGCATAGCCCAGAGCCCAGACGGCGCCTGCCTCAAAATCACTCGGTACGCCAAAGAAAGCGCGCAGGGTTTCCTTGTCAAAGCCGCCCATGCCATGCGTGTGCAGACCAAGCGCCTGCGCCTGGAGGGACAAGTTCGCGCAGGCCGCGCCGGTGTCGTGCAGGGCGTAGCCATTGGGCGCGCCATTGCGGCTAAATGTCTTTTTTCCAAAGGTAGCGAACAGTACCGGAGCAGTGCGTGCCCACTCCTGGTTGGGCGGCACCAGGGAGTCGAACAGCTTCTTGTAAGTCTCGTCACCTTTGCGGCCAACGAGGAACCGCCAGGGCTGCTCGTTGTAGCTGGAAGACGCCCAGGCCGCTGCGGTGAAGATTGTTCTTAGGTCGTGATCCGATACTGCCTGATCCGAGAACGATCTGGGGCTCCACCGGCTAAGAAGAAGATCGTGAACAGGAACATCCGTGCGGGCGTGCTTTACGTGGTCGATCGTTTGCGTTTCAGCCATTTGCGAGTTCTTACCTTTGCCTTCCGATTGCAGTCTGTCACCGAACTTGATGCGCTGCAGACACCTGACGATGTAGGAAAACGGGTCCTATTTGGCGTGGCGGCAACGCCGGTCAATCCACTCCGTGGAGCGCACATGGGCGCTCGACATGATTCAATATCTACATGCATGAAGTGGGGAGCGACGAACAGTTCGATGTGCTTGTGATCGGTGCGGGTCCTACCGGACTGGCATGTGCCATCGATGCGCAGAACGCAGGCTTGCGCGTGGTTCTGGTAGACAAGGGCTGTCTTTGCAACTCGCTGTTCCACTACCCGGCGCACATGACGTTCTTCACCACACCCGAACTGCTGGAGATTGGCAACATGCCTTTCAGCAGCCCCAACCAGAAGCCCACCCGCAGCGAAGCGCTTGAGTACTACCGTAAGGTGTCAGAGCACTTCGACCTGGATGTTCGCCAGTACCACCTGGTGGAAGGCGTGGATGGTAGCGATGGGGATTTCCAAGTGCGTACCAAGGATCGATTCGAACGCACCAGGGTCTTTCATGCCAAAAAGTTGATTGTAAGCACCGGCTATTATGACTTGCCGAACCACCTTGGAATTCCGGGTGAAGACCTAAGCAAGGTGGCGCATTACTACAATGAGCCACACCCCTACTTTGGTTTGAACGTCCTCGTCATCGGCGGCAAGAACTCTGCTGCGATTGCCGCGCTTGATCTATGGCGACACGGCGCAAAGGTGACGCTGGTACACCGCGGCAGCGAGATGCACCGGCACGTTAAGTACTGGATTCTGCCAGACATCAACAACCGGTTCAAGAACGGCGAAGTTGCTTCGTACTTCAACTCAACTGTAAGCCTGATTACCGAAGATACTGTCACGCTGGAGACGCCAGAGGGTCGGAAGGTTCTACCAAACGACTTCGTATTTGCGCTGACCGGCTACCATCCCGACTTCACGTTTCTGGAGAAGCTCGGGGTAAAGCTGGATGCGGCTAACGACCGCTGCCCGGTCTGCGATCCGCAGACGCTGGAGTCGAATGTGCAGGGCATCTACCTCGCGGGCGTGATTGTGGCAGGCGAACGGACTAATGAGATCTTTATCGAAAACGGCCGATTCCACGGCGGTCTGATCGCACGCGATCTGGCGGAGAAACTCTCTCCATCCGGCCAGGCGAACAGCTTCCATCTACTGGAAACAGCAGTCTGATATTGCCGGCGGAGTGATGTAGATAATGCGCTTTGCTCCACGTACGATCCTGGGCCAACTCATAACCGGTTCCTTGCTTGTGCAAGCGGTCGTCTTCTGCACATTTCTGTTCGTCAGTGTCCGCCGGGAGCTGCGCGAAACCAGGCAGAGGGACTACCAGAGGCTCCGCCGTCAAGCTGGCATCCTGACAGGCGTTCTGGGTGAACCGCTATCTACGGCAAACGCCGACATGCTGGACCACGTGGTTCACGCCATTCCCGTCAGCACATCCATCCTGGGCGTTCGCATTACCGACCCTTCTGGCAGTACCCTGCGCGTCAGCAGCGCCGCGCTTCCCGCAGACCTGACGGAGCGGGAGCGTAGCTTGTTGCCCGGCTTAACAGAGCACACCGGCTTCCACCTCGTTCAGAATGAGCATGGATCCGACGAGGGCGTCCAGGCCGTTGTGATGGACGGTCGTGTACGCGGCATCGTCTGGATTCTGCCCGACGTAGGTGTAAGCCATCGATATGCCAGGAATGCGTTTGAAGATGTAGCCCTTTACAGTGCGTTCGCTCTGCTGGGGAACCTTTTGTTGGTATGGCTGTTTTCCGCCACCATGGCAAAACCACTCCGCCAACTGCGGCTGGCAACGCTGCAGATCCGGAACGACCCAAGCAACCTGTCCGGCTTTCCACTCCCGGCAAATGACCCTACCGAGGTAGGCGAACTGCAGGCGAGCTTCAACGCGATGGTGAACGAGATTGCCCTGCAGCGAAAGGGTACCCACGAGACGTTGAACCTGCTTGACGCGTTGCTGGAAAGCGCGCCTATAGGTTTTGCTTTTTACGACCAGCAGTTCCGCTACGTTCGGTTGAATCAGACCCTGGCAGATATGAATGGTCGCCCGATACCGGCTCACCTCGGGAAGCGCTACCGCGATTTGCTGCCGCCTGGGTCGTCGACCGAGCTTGCGGACAGGATGGAGGGATCGCTGCAGCAGGTCTTCGATACGGGCATGTTCATTGCAGAGCATGAACTGTCAGGGACGGCCCCTGGCGAAAAAGGCATCTGTGCATGGCTTGCAAGCAACTTTCCGGTAGTGGTAGACGGTGAAGTGCGCTGGGTTGGAGTGATTGTCACCGATATCACCGAACGCAAGCGGTCGGAAGAAGCAATGCGCCGCAGCGAACGCCTGGCTGCAGCGGGTAGGCTGGCGGCATCCATTGCGCATGAAATCAACAATCCGCTCGAGAGTGTGGCCAACTTGCTGTACCTGCTGCGAACGAACCATTCGCTCGACACGACCGGGCAAGAGTATGTCGCGCTGGCGCAGCAGGAACTGAGCCGCGTAGGAGAAATAACTCAGCAAACGCTCAAGTTCTATCGCAGGTCATCGCAACCGGTTGACATCCGTGTACCAGATGTTCTGCGGGCCGTCCTGATCCTGCATCAGCCGCGCATGCAGTCACCACCCGTGGATGTGCTGCAACGCCTAAGCGACAAGGCCATCATTTTCGGGTACCCGGGAGATCTGCGCCAGGTATTCGCGAACCTGGTCGGCAACGCTCTGGATGCCATGCCCAACGGCGGCAAGCTCTACATCCGCACACGCGAGATGCGCCGCCATGGTAAGCGGGGCATGCGGGTTACCGTAGCAGACACAGGCGTAGGCATGCCGGATGCCGTTAGAAGACGTATCTTCGAGCCGTTTTTCACAACGAAAGAAGCCACCGGCACGGGCTTGGGACTGTGGATGAGTGCGGAAATTCTGGCAAAGCACCGGGCTGTGATCCTGGTACGCAGCCGCCAACCGATGTTTGAAGGCGACCGGTCCG
>JBPBPZ010000196.1:0-4760 GCA_050954525.1 Janthinobacterium lividum | reverse complement strand
TTCTGCTGTAAAGACCTTCGCCGCGGCGTTGCTGCTGTGCACCGCCTCCTCTCTCTCTGCGCAGGACTGGGCTGTGAAGCGGCTGGACGCCTCGCCCCGCCACCATGAGTACGTCACGCTGAAGGCGGCCGGACGCGATGTGCAGGCCTTTGTGGTCTACCCTGAGGTGAAGTCGAAGGCGACAAGCATAGTCCTGATCCCCGAAATCTTCGGCCTGAGCGGGTGGGCAAAGTCGATGGCAGACGACTTGGCTGCGGCTGGCTATGTGGTCATCGCGCCGGATGTGCTGAGCGGCAAGGGACCGAACGGTGGCGGCACGGACAGCTACCCCTCGCAGGACCAGGTGACCAAAGCCGTCAGCGGTCTGGACCCGGCTGAGGTGCTGGCCGATCTTGACTCTGCCGCCGACTACATCCGTACCGTCCCGGCGGCCAGTGGCAAGTTTGCGTCAGTAGGCTTCTGCTGGGGCGGCGGCAAGTCGTTCGCCTTTGCAACGCACCGCAAAGACCTGAGCGCAGCCTTCGTCTTCTACGGTCCACCTCCGAGTGACGCCGATATCGCCAACATCTCCGCGCCGGTGTATGGGTTTTACGGCGGGAACGATGCACGCATCGACGCAACGATTCCCGCGACAGTCACCGCAATGAAGGCTGCCGGGAAGACCTACGAGCCTGTTACCTACGATGGCGCCGGCCACGGCTTTATGCGGGCCGGTGTAGACCCGACGAATACCGTAGAAGGCAACACCAAGGCACGTCAGGAAGGCTTTGCCCGACTGACCACCGAACTTGCAAAGATCAGCAAGGGACCGGCACGTGCAGGCAAGACGACTTCGAAGCTCTACTCTCCCAACCCGAGAAGGGTCGCGGCAAAGGCTGTGCAGTGCCATGAAGGTTCCATGGCGGGCATGTAGGTAAACAATGGCTACAGACTGAAGCAGCATCTGCGAAAATAGCGCAGATGCTGCTTCAGTCCCAACTCGACGAGATTACACAGAATACCCGTAAGCTGGTGCAGGCGGAACGTCTGGCCATCAGCGAAGACTCCATAGCCGAGTTGTTCGCCTCTGGCATCGAGGACCATGTGCTGCCAGTTGGGTCCCCCGCTCCAGAGTTCTCACTGCCCGACGCCATTTCAGGCAAGCAGATCCGGGCGAGTGATCTGCTTGCGCTTGGCCCGGTGATCGTCAATTTCTTTCGAGGCCGGTGGGACCCTTACTGTGTGACGGAACTGGAAGTCTGGCGCGACCTGTACCCGCGCATCAGGCAGCGTGGTGCGCTTCTGGTCGCGATTTCACCCGAAACGCTGCGCCAGAGCGACTTTGCTGTGCAACAGCACGGCATTCCGTTCCCCGTTCTGCAGGATGTGAACTGCCTGCTGGCAGAGCAGTTCGGCATCGCATTCCCTGTATCACCCGCCATGCAGCAGTACTACCGTTCGATCCTGGTGAATATCCCGTTCATTAATAGTGGCAAGAACGTGATGGCCCCGGCGGATGACGCCGTTTGGAAGCTGCCCGTGCCGGCGACCTTTGTCATCGACCAACAAGGAACTGTCCGCTTCGCGGAGGGCCACGCAGATTTCCGCGTCCGGCCTGAGCCGGAGGATGTGCTGGCGTCTTTGTAGACATCGTCGGGGGAAAGAAAGGGCCGCATCGTTACCGATGCGGCCCTTCTTCATGTTGCAAGTCCAGGTCTATGCCAGGGCTGTGGTAACAGCGACACCTAACGCATTCAGCCCTTTGGCAACATCCGTACCCAAGTGAACCCGCAGGGCGCGGCGTCCGCGCTGCTGCAGCACGGCAAGGTCACCGGCCGCCTGTGCATCAATTACGACGCCAAACGTGTACTTCGCGTTCGGGATGGCCAGATCCGTCTCGTGATCCGCGGTGATCTGTAGAAACACACCGCTGTTCGGTCCACCCTTGTAATCCTGTCCAGTCGAGTGCAGAAAACGAGGTCCAAAGCCGAGGCAAGTTGCCACCTGTTTGCCGTCGCGCACCATCATGCGGAAGCGCTGGATCGTCGCTTCATGCGCGTCGGTCATCTGGATGTAAGCCAACGTCGCGAAGTAGTCGTGCGGCTTGATCTGCGCCAGGTGCGCCTTCAGATAGTCCACCAGTGACTCGCTGCTGGCCGTGGTTTTAAGCGTCAGGCCGTAGCTTTCGTCCGCATACAGCTTGATGCCGTCCACGTCCAGAATCGGCTTGTGCTCTGCCAGCTTGCCAGTTTGCGTGTACTCGTCGGTGAGCTTACGCGTCTCGATCTTGGCAGCTTCTACATCCGGCTGGTTGAAGGTGTTGATGCCAATGACTGAACCAGCTACTGCAACGGCAATCTCCCAAAGGAACATGATGCCTGGTAGCTCGTAGACATCGTCGATGTCAAAACGAACAACAGGATGGCCCGCAGCGGCCAGCTGTGCAACCGCAGCATCCTGCGCGGCATTCTCCGCCGTGCTTAGCCGGATGTAGGCGAAGACACGGTCCGTGCCGTAAACGCTGGACGGTCCGACTGGTTCGCGATCTACTGGCGTAATACCTTTGCCCAGCTTGCCAGTCGACTCCGCGATCAATTGCTCCAGCCAAGCGCCCATGTCAAAGATAGGAGCAGAGGTGAAGAAGGTGAGCTTGTCGCGGCCCGCGTTGTGCGCCTCACCCAGCACAATGCCTAGGAGCGCGCCGGGATTACTGGCGATCTGCGCCACGTGCGCAGCGTCCACACCGCGCTTAGCCTCGCTGAGGAAGCGCGGCACGTCAAGACCGGCGACTGTAGCGGGAACGATGCCGAAGTTCGAAAGTGCCGAAAAGCGGCCACCGATCGTTTT
The DNA here is from genome assembly GCA_050954525.1 of Janthinobacterium lividum. Taxonomy (GTDB): domain Bacteria; phylum Acidobacteriota; class Terriglobia; order Terriglobales; family Acidobacteriaceae; genus Terriglobus. The sequence goes on along the minus strand of JBPBPZ010000196.1, from coordinate 1,934 downwards.
GTCACCATAGAAGATGTGTCTGAAGCCATCGGCCTTTGCGACTGCTTCCATCTTCGATCCGGGATCGGTCACCGCGATGAAGTGCTTGCCTGCTTCGCCCGCGCCAACTTCTTTCTGCATTTCGCTGAAGAAGTAATCCTTGAGGATGTTTGGCTCAAGGGTAGAACCGGATTTGGACGAGACGATACAAACCGTCTTCTTCAGGTCCACAGCAGCGCGCGCGGCGGCCACCTGGGCCGGGTCTGTCGAATCCACAATGTGCAGCTTCGGAAATCCGGGTTGCTGGCCGTATGTAAACGCCAGCACCTCTGGAGCAAGGGATGACCCGCCCATGCCAAGCAGCAAAGCATGCGTGAAACCTGCATTCTGAATATCTGCACGCAACATGGCGAATGAAGCCAAATCAGCCTGCTGCCGCTCCACGATGTCCAGCCAACCGAGCCACTTGGATTCGTCATCGCTACCCTCGCCCGACGTCCAGAGAGATGCGTCGTGCTTCCAGAGGCGATCGAGCTTGTTGCCGGATTGCCAGTCTGCAGCGGCGGTAGATACAGCAGTTTCCAGCGTGGACGGCAGCGAAACCTGAAGGTCGAACGAGCTTGTCATACCGTTTATTCTATGACGTCCCAACGGGTACGCTGCTACTTTGCCACGGCGCATTTTCTGCCGCCGGGCTTGTGGTGTAGCCGAAGTTGAAAAGAGAGAGCGATCCTTGGTGTTGTTTCCAGGCCGTCCTATACTGTAGGTGCGTTTATCGCCAGTTTGGGCGTTATTCGCGCAAAGCAACGAGGTGGACCCGATGGCAACTGCAGCTCCTGTCCTAGATGAACTTACTGTAAAGATTTCCCCTGCCAAGGCGCTTGAGATCTACACGGGCGATGCCAACTTTATGACCTCGCTTGCCCGCGGCCTAACTGTGCTGGAGACTTTCACCCAGCAGACGCCCCAGATGACGATTTCGCAGTTGAGCAACAAGACCGGTCTGAGCCGTGCCGCGGTTCGGCGCTGCCTGTATACGCTGGCCAAGCTAGGCTACGTTGGCTCCGAAGACACACAGCGCTACTCGCTCCGGCCAAAGATGCTGACACTTAGCCACACCTATACGGTCAGCAACACACTGTCCAGTGCAGCCCAGCCGATCCTGGAACGGCTTAGCAACAAGTTGAACGAGAGCTTCTCGGTCGCAACGCTGGATGGTGACGAGATCGTCTACATCGCTCGCACACAGGTTCAGCGATTGATGAGTGTAGACCTGCACATCGGCAGCCGTTTGCCAGCGTACTGCACCAGTATGGGCAGGGTTCTAATCGCCTCGCAACCGCCCGACGAGGTGGAGCAGTACCTTTCGCGTGTGGTCCTGAAGTCGTACACCCCACGGACAGTCAACACCGTGGAGAAGCTGCGCATGTTGCTGCGTAACGTCCGTCGCAATGGGTATGCGGTCTGCGACCAGGAGTACGAGGTCGGGTTGCGCTCCATGGCGGTTCCTGTTTACGCGCCTAGTGGCAAGGTCATTGCCACAGTCAATCTAAGTGGGCACGCGCCTCGAATGCCCAGGATGGAGATGCAAACCAATTTCCTGCCGTATCTGCGTGCTGCAGCCAATGAGCTTGGCGTCTTTCTTCGCTAACGTTGCGCATGGGTACTCTCCAGCGCAAAGTTCACGTCGTAAGCTAAGTCCGCGCACCGCGGAACAATCGTTTCCGGCTTGGTTTGCAGGTTAGGGACAGGTAGTACAGGCGAAAGCAGATCGGAGTCGTACTCTGGCAACTATCACACCGCTCCCCGTGGATCTGCAGGATTACGTTGCGAGCAGGAGCAATACTCCGTCCAACTTTCTGCGAAATCTGCGGTCGGCGTTGCCTGTGATCACCGTGGCGTTTACGGTCCGCCTTTTGTTCGTCCTGCTGAACTACAAGAGCCTGGCAGCCTCC
>JBPBPZ010000338.1:0-4800 GCA_050954525.1 Janthinobacterium lividum | reverse complement strand
CGCGAACTCAGAAGACGCCTGTAAATAGAAACGCCCCTCACAGGAGGGGCAGGTTCGTTTGCTGTGTTTTACCTAGCTGCGGAGCTTCGCCAGCAGATCGGTGGGGTGTACCGGCTTTGCAAGAATCTCGAACTCGTGTCCCTGAGCGCGTGCCTTTTCCAGCAGATCGGCGGTAGCGGCCTGGCCACTGAACAGGAGAATCTTGCAGTTCGGCAGCTTGGCACGCACCTTGATGGCGGCTTCGATGCCGGTCATTCCGGTCATGATTACGTCGGAGATCAGCATGTTGGGCTGGAAGTCTTCCAGGCTTTCCACGGCGTTCTCACCGGAGTAGACGGCTCGAGCCTCGAAACCCGCCTGGTTCAAAATGATAGCGAGGGTGTTTGCAATTACCTGTTCGTCGTCTGCAACCAGAACTCGCGGTTTGGTGGAAGTAGTCATATCTCTCACAGTTCTATCCCAGCCGCTTTGTGAGTGCAAGTTTGCATAGGGGGCTCACAGCCGTGGCATAGGAAAGTGATACGCTGCAGCTACCGGCAGCACGCCGGCCCTGTCGGCATGCCGCGCCGCCACCTGTAACTACAAACATCGCATTCCTATGGTGAAGCATGCCCCAGGCAATTATCCGCGCGGAGCGCGTGGAAAAGTACTACGCCCAGCCCAGCGAAAACCGGATCCAGGTGATTTCACCAACCGACCTGGCGATTGTTCCAGGCGAGATTGTGGCTTTGCTGGGACCGTCTGGTTCGGGCAAATCGACTTTGCTGCGCATGCTCACAGGGCTTTCGCTACCGTCTGCCGGGCAGGTGTATTGGCACGAAAAGCCCATTGGCACTGCAGAAGTGAACGTTTCCATCGTGTTTCAGAGCTTTGCGCTGTTCCCGTGGCTCACGGTCCTGGAGAATGTCGAAGCACCGTTGCAGGCCCGTGGCGTAGAAGCTGGCGATCGTCGCCGCCGCGCCATGAAGATGCTGGACACCGTGGGTCTGGACGGCTTTCAGCATGCCTATCCCAAGGAACTTTCCGGCGGCATGCGCCAGCGAGTCGGGTTTGCGCGTGCTCTGGTGGTCGAGCCGGAAGTGCTGTTTATGGACGAGCCGTTTTCTGCGCTGGACGTCCTTACCGCAGAAAACCTGCGGTCGGAACTGCTGGAACTGTGGCAGAAAAAGACAATGCCGACCCAGGCGATTTTCATCGTGACCCACAATATTGAGGAAGCGGTTCTGCTGGCCGACCGCATTATCGTTCTGGGCCGCAACCCTGGTCATGTGCGGACGGACTTTCGGGTGGCGCTACAGCATCCGCGCGACCGCAAGGCAGGTGCCTTTACACAACTGGTCGACTATATCTACAAGGTGCTGACGCAGCCCGATGCACAGCCACCTGCGCTGCCCCGCACCAGCGACGGCAAACGCGTTCGCGACCAGCGGCTGATGAGCTACCAGATGCTGCCGCACGCGCGTCCTGGCGGCATTGCCGGCCTGCTGGAACTGATGCTCGATCACAGCGGCAAAGCCGACATCTACCGGCTGGCGGACGATCTTGCCTTCGAAATCGATGACCTGCTGCCGATTGTGGACGCTGCCTCCCTGCTGGGCTTCCTGTCTGTCAACGAAGGGGATGCGACGCTGACTCAAATTGGGGCAGAGTACGCAAACGCAGAGATCCTGCGCCAGAAGGAAATCTTCCGCGAAGTTGCCGTGAAAAACGTGTTGCTGCTACGGCAGATCGTCCGAGCGCTGGAATCGAAGAGCGACGGCACTGTTCCGGAGGAGTTCTTTCACGACATGCTGGATGAACAGTTCTCAGAGGAAGAGACCCTGCGCCAGCTTGAAACCGCGGTGAACTGGGGACGGTACGCGGAATTGTTTGACTTCGACGCAGGGCGCAGACGTTTCACCCTGCCCAGCAGCCAGCTCGCGGAAACATCCGCAGAGACGTCTGGATGATGGCTACCGCGCGGAGGGCCCTGCCATGAAGATGCTGCCAGACCGCTTCAGCGGTTTCCGCTCGCGTGGCGAACTCGGCATGCCGCAAACGTTGGCGCGCAGCCAGGCCATCCAGCGTACTTGGCCAGTTCTGCTCGACTTAATGGTCGCCTGCATCGGCCTTGCCGTGTTCTACGGTGTGGTGCAGGTTGCGCGGCTCTGGATGGGACATCCGCAGCCCAATGTTGTGCTTTCGTTATCGCCACGTGCCTTGCCGCGGTATGCGCTCTACTCAATTGTGCGCATGGGTCTGGCATACCTCCTCAGCCTGGGCTTTGCGATTGGGTACGGCTATCTGGCTGCTTACAGCCGTCGGCTCGAAGGGTTGATGATTGCGGCGCTCGATATTCTGCAATCGATCCCGGTGCTCAGCTTTCTGCCTGGTGTAATGCTCGCGATGACGGCGCTGTTCAAGGCACACCAGCTTGGGCTGGAACTTGGCGCGATCATCCTGATCTTCACGGGCCAGGTCTGGAACATGGCCTTCTCGTTCTATTCGTCGCTTAAAAGTCTGCCGAAGGAACTGACTGAAGCAAGTACCATCTACGGATTCTCACGGGCGCAGCGCTTGCTTCAGCTTGAGTTGCCGTATGCCGCCATCGGGCTGATCTGGAACTCGATGGTTTCCGTGGCTGGCGGCTGGTTTTTTCTTATGGCCTGCGAAATGTTCGTGCTTGGGTCGCGTGACTTCCGCCTGCCCGGGCTTGGCAGCTACCTGCAGACCGCCGCCAGCGAGGGTAATACCATCGCCATCCTATGGGGATTAGCGGTCATGATCTTCATCATCGTGGCGACCGACCAACTGATCTGGCGTCCGGTCATCGCGTGGAGTGACCGTTTCAAGTTTGAACAGGTGGAGAGCGACCGGCGGGTACGCTCCCCCCTGTTGCACATCCTCCGGCAATCCCGGGTGGCGCAGGCAATCGGCCGGGTCACCATGGAGCCTTTGACTGAGAAGCTCTATCAGCGTGCGGCTGCGCACCACTCCTCCCACCCGGAGTATGACGAAGCGACTCGCAGGGCACCCTCCCGGGGTTTGCGTGCCATTGCTTACATCCTGCTGTTTCTGGTGGTTGGGTACGCTGCCTTGCAGGCGCTTCATTTGCTCAGGGTGATTGATCGCTACGAATTTGCGCGGATCCTACGTGGTGCCGGAGCGACCCTTTTAAGGGTGGTTGCTGCCCTGCTGTTGGCTACCGCCTGGACGGTCCCGGCCGGCGTGGCGATCGGCTTGCAACCGCGCCTGGCGCGCTTTGCACAGCCCCTGGCGCAGATTGCAGCCAGCGTTCCGGCGACGGCTTTGTTCCCTGTGCTGCTGCTTTTACTGCTGCAAAGTGGAGCAGGTATGGGCACCGCTGCCATCCTGCTGATGCTCCTGGGAACGCAGTGGTACATCCTGTTCAACGTCATCGCGGGAGCCACAGCCATTCCCAGCGACTTGAAGGAAGTCGGACGGCTCTTCCGCTTCGGCACAGTGCAGCGGTGGCGCACCATCATCCTGCCCGGCATTTTCCCGTTCCTGGTCACAGGGCTCATTACTGCATCTGGCGGTGCGTGGAACGCCAGCATCATCGCCGAATATTTCCGCCTGAAAGGTCAAACCATGACGACCTTTGGGCTGGGCGAGCAGATCAGCGCGGCCACAGATGCCGGCCACTTCGCTGTTCTTCTGCTCGCCACCATTGTGATGGCCCTGATGGTGGTTACCATCAATCGCCTGGTATGGCGACCGCTGTTTCGTCTGGCGGAGTCGAAGTACAAAGTCGGCGGCTAACCACAACCGCTCAGGTCAGCACGACAATTTTGCCGCCTGCCTTGTTCTCTTCCATCATGCGGTGCGCTTCCACGATCTCGTCGATGTGGAACACCTTACCCACCTGCACTTTGAGGGTCCCTGCAACGATCTGCTGTGCCAACTCCTCAAGTGGAGTCGCCATAAAGTCGGCTGACTCACCCGCATAAGAAGTCAGGTTTACTGCAGTCGGAATGGCCTCCATGGGAGCAAAGTCGTCGAAGGACCACTTGTTGCCGACTATACCGGTCATGCAGACGATACCGCCCTCTTTTGTACACCGCAACGAATCCTTCAGGGTTGTGGTTCCGATCAGTTCCAGCACCTTGTCCACGCCCGCAGGGTAGTTCTGCCGGACATCTTGCTGGATCGCTCCTGTATCGATAAACACTTCGTCCGCACCACTGCTCCGTAGCAGGTCACTCCGCTCGGCGCTACGTGTGGTTGAGGACACATAGGCGCCGTGGTTCTTCGCGATGGCTGCAGCGGCCAGGCCTACGGACGTGGTTCCGCCACGGATGAGCAGGTGCTCGCCAGCCTGCAAGCGCAGCGAACGGAAGAGTGAACCCCAGGCAGTCTGCAGCATTTCCGGCATGGCTGCGAGTGTTTCCCACGGCAGTTCTGTCTTGATCTGCTGCACCTGTTTCGCGGGCACGCAGGTGTACTCCGCATAGCCGCCGTCAATCTGCCGACCGAGCCCACCCATGGCGGTAGCCACTACATCGCCTACCTGGAACTCGCCGCCCGGTGCCTGTTCCACCACACCGACGGCTTCAATGCCAAGGATGCGCGGCAGCTTTACGCTCGGCGACAAACCCTGCCGGGTAAACAGCTCCGATCGGTTGATACCAAATGCTTTCACCCGAATGAGAACTTCGCCCGGCTCCGGCGTGGGAACTTCACGTTGCTCCAAACGCAGAACTTCGGGGCCGCCCGGTTCATGCATCACGACTGCCTTCATTGCACTTCCTCCTGTTGAGAAGATGTTGGCCTACTCCACGCGCGGTGCGTTACGTCGCC
>JBPBPZ010000282.1:0-4910 GCA_050954525.1 Janthinobacterium lividum | reverse complement strand
CAGGCCCACGACGGTAAAGCAGCAGATGCTGCAACTGCTGCTGTGGCCAGGGCGCTGCGAGAAAGAAATTGCCTGCGGTTCATAGTGCTTACTCCAGTGGAAAAGTCGGATCGCCAAACCACGCAACTTTAGCCGTTCGCGTGAACGTGTGGCAAGCGGGGATTCTATTTCGGGTGGAAGGTAAGGTCGGCCACGCCTTTACCGCTGGCTGGCACCGTCAAGGTCGCTTGCTGTGTCCCCAGCGTTTCATGCCAGGCGGTGACGGTATAGGTTCCCGGCGGCAGGTTGGGCAGATCAAAGCTGCCATCGTCCTTCGTCACGGCAAAGTAGGGGCTGTCCACCACGCCGATGGAGGCGTGCATCCAGTTGTGGATGTTGCACTTCACGGGGATGGCAACTTCCTGCTTGAGGAATTTGCGGTGCATGGGAGGGTCGCCGGGCCCCTGGCTATGGTTCCACTCGCGGTTGATTGTCGCCATGGGGTGGATGTTGTGCGTCACCGGGTCGGAGTTGGTCACGTCCAGCGTTTGACCCACCTGGATGCCTACGACGCGTGGCCGGAACCAGCAGCCGCCCTGGTCGATCGTGACCGGAGTGGAAGGCACGGCAAAGTGCTTTCCCTCAAGCCCTTTTTCGATGTAGACGAACGCGTTGCCAAGCTCGCCTTTGCCGTTGACCAGCAGCGATTCATCGAGCGCCTTGCCCTTGTGCGCCTTGACGCACAGCGGGTCGCTGCTCATATCGATGACCTGCGGCTTGGGCCTGGCACCATCGTACTTCACGACCCCATGGATGGAGGCGGCAGTCGCGGGGTCAACCTGAAACACCGGTTCCGAAGGGGGCGCCGTGCTGGCTGGCGTAGCCGCGCTTTCCGCGGATTTGGACTTGCAGCCAGAGACGAGTGACGCAGCCAGACACAACGCAAGGCTTGAGCAGGACAGCAGCTTCTTCATAGGTTACTTTCCTTCCGGTGGCCCGGTGTTTGGAGGCATGTCGCCGGTCAATGATTGCAGAAATTCGACGAGGTCGGCGCGGTCTGTTCCGGAGAGGTGAATCTTCTTCATTTCCGGATCAAGATACTGGTTGCTGTTGCCGCCGCCCGCGTAGAAGTCCACCACTTCTTTCAGCGTCTTCAGGCTGCCGTCGTGCATGTAGGGCGCGGTTTTCGCAATGTTGCGCAGGGTTGCGGTCTTGAATGCGCCGGTGTCGGTGGCGACCTTGGTTTCGTGAAAGCGACCCACGTCGCTGAAGTCGCCGGAGTCGTTCACGCCTGCGCCGATGTTGTGGAACTTGCCGTCGGTAAACAGGGCAGAGTTCGCACCAACAGAATGACAGGCAGCGCAGTTGCCGCGGTTCGGGTCCAGGTAGACCATGTAGCCCCGAACCTGTGCCGGCGTCAGGGCGTTCTTGTCGCCGCGAAACTGGAACCGGTCGAACGCGGAGTCCCCGCTTAGAGCAGTGCGCTCGAAGCTGGCCAGAGCAGCCTCAACACGCTCAATGTTTACGTCCGGCGAGCCGAAGCTTTTGCGGAACATGGCCTTGTACTCAGGGTCGTCGCCCAGCTTCGCAATGTCGGCGACGTGCGGCTGGCTCATCTCGACCGGATCGGCAATGGGGAAGGCCGCCTGCTGTTCCAGCGTGATGGCCCGTCCGTCCCAGAACTGAAACGGCAGATATGCCGAGTTCAGGATGGTGGGTGCATTGCGCTTGCCCAAAGCACCGCGCACCCCGCGCGAGATGTTCTTGCCGTCGGTAAAGTAGTCACGCGGATCGTGGCACGAAGCGCAAGACATGGTCGCATCGACGGAAACCCGCTTGTCATAGAACAGCTTGCGTCCCAGCGCGATAGTGTCTGCCGTTGGAGGATTGTCGGGCGGGATTGGCAGCGGCGGCAGGCCCAGGGGCACGGCAATCTGCACCGTGGGACCAACCGGTCGATTGCTGACGGTGCGTTTGCAACCGGTTGCAAACAGGCAGAGCGAAATGGCCAGAAGACCTGCTACACGGAAACATGCTGTCGGTGTGCGCCAGGCCATGTGTATTCGATGCGTCGGAAAGGATTTGGAGAGCAGGTGCGGGGGGTTGCCATTGACCTTGCCCAAGTTCAGGGTGCCGTGGTTTTGCCGAGCCACTTTGAGAAATAGAACGTCATGGGTTCTATCCCTGTGTTCACGATGCCATGCAGGACATCTGCCGCACAGTACATCACGGCTCCTGGGCCAACGGCAGTTACCTGGCCGTTGACAGTAATCTCGCCAGTGCCAGTGGCTATGATCATCGTCTCCTCTTCAGGATGGCTGTGCGGCGGATGCGGACTGGCGCCAGGCTCAACCACGGCCATGCCTGTACACAGCGTTGCCAGCTGCTCCGTTGGGCCGTTGAAGTGAACGTAGGCGACGCAACCAGGCGCGTCGCCAACAGGAGGAAGATCCTTCTGCAACAGGACGCCACTCTGCAGCGGCTGACCCGTTGTGGAAGTCTCAATGTGGGTTACAGCATCGGCCAAGCGGAACCTCTTTCCGGACGTGGATAGGCAACGCTGTAATTGTGCACCATGCCTTTCAGCACCTCAAAACAGGAACCTTCGCTCTTCCCGTTTCCATACGGTGGACACCGGATACTGATCATGGATACATCGATGTGGACGGGGAAAAGAACCATTGAAGACGAAGCACGTTTCACAGGCTGACCGCAACATAGTTCTGCAGCAGCAGCGTGTCGCCAAGATGTCAGCATCCGCACATGCCTATGTGCGTGGCAACACAATTCAGTTTTACGAATGGCTCTCAAGCGACGCCGTAAAGGCTGCCGTGCCTATTGGTCCCGATGTGTGGATTTGTGGCGACTGCCATACGGGGAACCTTGGGCCAGTGGCTGACCTGCACGGCAACATCGACATCGAAATCCGCGATCTCGACCAGACCGTCGTGGGCAACCCGGCGCACGACCTGCTACGCCTGGGCCTGTCGCTGGCCATGGCGGCGCGCAGCTCCGATCTGCCGGGCGTGACCACTGCCTTGATGATCGAGGAGATGATCGAGGGATACCTGGCGCGGCTGGTCGGCCACTCTGCAAATGTCTCCACGGAGGAGATAGAGCCCATCCGGAACGTCATGCGCGAAGCCAAGGCACGGCGCTGGCGGCACCTGGCCGAGGAGCGCATCGAGGATGTGACACCCACCATCCCGCTGGGCCGAAAGTATTGGGCGCTGGATGCGAAGGAAAGGGAAGAGCTGGAGCACCTGTTCAACGAGAAAGCTTTACACAAGCTGATCGAAGGTATCGGCGGGCAAGGGGCAGAACACGTTGGCGTGGTCGATGCCGCCTACTGGATGAAAGGCTGCAGCTCCCTGGGCAAGCTGCGCTACGCCGTTCTGGTGGGTGTGGGCGATAAGAAACGTCGCAGGCATCACCTCCTCGACATCAAGGAAGCCACGGCTGCGGCTGCGCCACGGTCACGCCACGCAAAGGTGTACGAAGATCACGCGGAACGGGTAGTGACCGGCGCGCGGGCCCTGTCGCCCTTTTTGGGCAACCGCATGATCTCTGCGACGCTGCACGGCAAGCCGGTCATCGTGCGTGAACTTCGTCCGCAGGACATGAAATTTGAACTGGACCACCTGACCCAGCAGGAAGCTATTCGAACCGCTCGCCTGATGGCCGGTGTGGTTGGTCGCGCTCACGGTCGGCAGATGACCGCGGAAGATCGCCAGGCATGGACAAAGGAGCTGCGCTCACGCCACTCCCGCGGGCTTGACGCACCACGTTGGCTGTGGAGCGGCATTCTCGATCTTGCCGCGCTGCACGAGTCGTCATACCTGGAGCACTGCCGCCGCTACGCGCTTGGCCAGACCGCAGCTTGACACCCGCAAACGCAGAAAGGCCCGCCTGAGTCGAGGCGGGCCCTTCTGCAGTAGCAGATATGTGACTACCAGGCCAGGGTCGGTGGCAGGAACTCCGCAAACAGGTCGTCGTAGTAGGGCTTCAACTCCGACATGACCGGCTTTTCGTGGCCCTTGGAGTAGAGGTCGTACTGGTTGAACTTCAGCACCCATTCCAGCATGGAGCGGTCCTTGTCCGTGCACAGGTGGTCGTACGCGCCATGCCGGTGCCAAGGGTAGAAGCTGTGAAAGCGCAGCATGTACAGCGACTCGTCACGCAGGTACGGCTTCATCACTTCGCCAATGTAGCCATCGTGCCCAAACGACATGTGGATGTTCTCCAAGCCACAATTTGGCTCGTAGATACCGTACTTGGTCTGGTACTCGGGTACGTTCCGATCGGGGTTCTTCGCAAAGTACTCCGGGAACACAATGTCCTTTGACCAGGCGCAACCAACGGGGAAAGTGTCGCCCACTACGCCCCACTGCGGTTCACCATACAGGCACAGGCACTTGCCCAGATCGTGAATGAATCCAGTCAGGATCATCCAGCGCGGCAGGTTGTCCCGGCGCATGGCTTCTGAGGTTTGCAGCAGGTGCTCAATCTGGGTCAGGTCGGTGTCCGGGTCGCTGTCATCGACCAGCGTATTCAGGAACTCTGCGGCTTCCCAGATCGTCTTCTGGCCCTTGTTCAGGCTGAAGTAGGTCTTTTGCTTGTCGAGAACGTAATCGACAGTTTGATTCTCGTGGTTAAGGCGATAGAACTCGGCCACGCCCGGCGTTGCGGTCGCGTCGTAAACGCGGAACTCTTCTTCGGACTTGCCTTCTTTGTAGCGGCCTTCCAGAAACTCGTCCCATTCATCCATGTCGCCGAGGGGTGCGTTGTCGGGTACTGCTGCAAGTGTCGCCATGCTGGTGTCTCCTGGCCTGCGACCCGCAGGCATCACGTTATCGGTAACGTAGCAGGTGGCACCAGCGTGTCGCAAGTCCTATTTCGACACCGGCGAAGGGGCTCTCCACGGGCTCTAC
>JBPBPZ010000057.1:0-5067 GCA_050954525.1 Janthinobacterium lividum | reverse complement strand
CACAAAGATTCGTGGAGGCGCCGATTTCGCGGCGCTTGCTAAAGCGAACTCGAATGACCCGGGATCGAAGGATTCCGGCGGTGAACTGGGCTACGTCAAGGCCGATGGCACCATGGTTCCTGCTTTTCAGAATGCAGCCATGGCGTTGAAGGCAGGACAGACCTCTGACTTGGTAAAGACTCAGTTCGGGTACCACATCATCCAGGCAGAGGCTCGCGACGATGCACACGACAAGCCTTTGTCTGAAGTTGCAAGCGAGATCCGGCCGGTTCTGGAGCAGCAGAACGGTGCCAAGGCTTTGCAGGCACTTGCTTCGCAGGTCGCCTCGGAGGCAGCGAAATCCGGTATGGAGAAGGCTGCCGCAGATCATGGCCTGAAGGTGACGACGACTGACTCCATTGGCAGCGATGCCACGATTGCTGGCCTGCCCGACAGCGCGCAGCTGATGCAGGCGGCCTTCACTGGCAAAAAAGGTGACACACCGCGCATTGCTCCAGCTGGGCAGGGCGCCATGGTGGTCTATCAGACCGCCGATATCCAGCCCGCGCATGCACCTGCTTTTGCCGAGTGGAAAGACCACGTTCTGGAGGACTACCGTGCCGAGCAGTTGCCGCAGCTGTTGCAGGCGAAGCTGGCTAAGCTGGCAGACCGCGCCCACCAGTTGAACGACCTGCACAAGGCCGCTGCCGAACTCAACATCCCGGTCAAGACTTCTGATCTAGTGGATCGAAAGGGAACTGTGCCCGATGTTGGTGCCATGAGTGGCCCCGCGGCGGCTGCGTTCGATCTGTCCAAGGGCGGCATCAGCGGGCCGTTGAACGCCGGCGCAAGCGGTAGTGTGCTCCAGGTGACCGATGTAGAACAGCCGACTGAGCAGGAAGCAGCCGCCACTTTTGCAACGCAGCGCGCACAATTGATTGAGCAGCAGCGCGCCGAAATGTTCGGTATCTACATGCAAACCCTGATCGACAACTACACCAAGCGCGGCGCAATACGGGTCATGCAACAGAAGCCAAAAGCCGGGAACTCCCCACTGGGCATTTAGCAGGAAAGTCCGCCCTGTCGACCGACAGAGCGGACCGCTCGACCTCTCATTCCTGCTGCCCTTCCGTCCACGCAATTTCCCAAAGGCGCATCACACCACATCATGATCTCTGAGCGGCTTTCCGGCATCCTGCTTCACGTCACCTCGTTGCCGTCCTACGGAGGCATTGGCGACTTTGGCCCCGCCGCCTACGGCTTTGTCGATTTCATTGCGTCTGCAAAGCAGCGCCTTTGGCAGGTGCTGCCACTGAACCCCACGGGGTATGGCAACTCGCCCTACTCTGCACTCTCTGCGTATGCCGGCAATCCTTTGCTGATCTCTCTGGAACGTCTGCAGGCAGATGGCTGGCTGCAAGCAGATGAGATTCAGGGCCTTGCCGGACACAATGGTCCCGTCGATTATGGCCGCGCCACCGCTGAGAAGATGCCCCTGATCGAACGCGCGGCACAGCGCTTTCTGGCAGATGCAGGTGACGCGGAAAAAGCCCGCTTCACCAGATTTCGCGACGCAAACGCACATTGGCTCGTCGACTATGCCCGTTTCACGGTGCTTCGCCGCCAAAACGAGTTTCGCCACTGGATTGAATGGCCAGAGGGTCTCGCCGCACACGAAGCTGCCGCTATCGAGAGCTTCGATCAGGCGCATGGTGAAGAGCTTGAGACGGAGTACGCCATTCAGTTCTTCTTTACGGAGCAATGGAATGCGCTTCGGGCCTACTGCACCCTGAACGATGTTCGCGTCATGGGCGACATGGCTATCTTCGTGTCCTATGACTCTGCCGATGTCTGGGCTGATAAGGACGTATTCGAACTGGACGAGCACTACCGGCCTACCGCCGTGTCCGGTGTGCCGCCGGATTATTTCTCCGCGACCGGTCAGCGTTGGGGCAATCCACTGTACCGCTGGCGCTACCTTGAGCAGCATGGATTCGACTGGTGGGTTGCACGTGTAAAGCGGCAACTCGAGTTATACGATCTGCTTCGGCTCGATCATTTCCGTGGTTTCCAGGCGTACTGGCGCATCCCGGCAGAGGAAGAAACGGCCATGCACGGCGAGTGGATTGAAGCTCCGGGGTTTGCACTGTTCGACCGGCTCAAAGCCGCTCTGGGTGGATCCCTGCCTTTGATTGCGGAAGATCTTGGTGTGATCACGGACAAGGTCGATAAGCTGCGGTGCGACTTTGACATGCCAGGGATGCGTGTCTTGCAATTCGGCTTTGCAGGCCGCGGTGCCCACCTTCACCTGCCCCATAAGTACGATCGCAACACCGTGTGCTACACAGGCACCCACGACAACGACACCACCCTGGGCTGGTGGAGATCTTCCGGTGATGCTGACCGCAAGAACCTGCTGACTTACCTTGGACCGCTGAACCATCCGAACGATGTGGTCTGGGCCATGATCCGTTGCGCGGAGCGCTCGGTCGCAGCCATCTGCATTATCCCGCTGCAGGACCTTCTGCACCTGGGTGACGAGGGCCGTATGAACACGCCTGGCGCGCCAGAAAACAATTGGACCTGGCGCTACCAGTCGGACAGTCTGCATCCAGACCTGTCTGCGCAGTTGCGGCACATTACCGAAGAATGCGATCGCGATGCCTATGTGCCGGAAGAGGCCTTGCAGGAGATGCCACCCACTCCGCCGGAAGCACTGTCCGATCAGAGTGGCGAACATCAGGGCACCTCGCCAGACGTATAAGCACTGCGCCCGCGGCCCGCACCATTCGGGTTCCCGCTGAACTACACTATGCAAGAAGGAGTTCCTCCGCATGCCGCTGTCCGGTGAAGCTATTCGCACCATGAATTACGTTGACGATATTTCCACTACATTGCGGCGCATTCTCGCCACACTGCCATCGCTCACACCCGACGAACGTACACGCGTCTCCGAGCACATCAAGCAGTCTGAGCCTAGCTATGCGTCAGTTGTTGAAGCCATTAAAGGCGAGTAAGTGAACACAGCGGAACATCCTTCGGGAAAACCGTGGCACAAAGAAGGCCCGCTTACCCTCGCACTGATCGGTGCAGGCAAGGCGGGCCGCTCGCTTGCAGCGCGCGCTGTGAAAGCAGGACACCACGTTCTGCTCGAAGATGTCTTACCCTCCCGCTTGCGCGAAGCTCTGGAGGAGATTCCAACCGTTGGTATGCCAGGCAAGCTGGAAACCGTGACCACGGTGGAAGACGCCGTCCGCAATGCCGACCTGGTGATCGACTTCGTCCCGGATGAGCTCGAATCAAAGCTCGAAATCGTCTGCATGGTCGACCGCATGGCCCCGCCCAGGACGATCATGTGCATCAACACACACGCTCTCAGTGTGAACGATTTAGCAAACTGCACCTATCGTGCCGATCGCTGTATCGCTGCGGAGCTGGCTGACGAAGTCCATCTCGTGCATGGCACGCAGACCTCGTCCGCGACGGAAGAACTCACACGTCGTTTCTTCGAGACCTGCGGCTGGGGCGTTTCCAGCAGCAGCGAACACGTGCCCGAGGGGCAGACGCTCTAGTCCATCGTCCGTTGCCGTTCAAACGGCTTCTGCAGTAGCAAGCGAGCTTCGTTCACCGCTCCCTGCGTGTTGTCGTTCGTCTGCACAGCCAGGCGGTATTCCTGCACGGCGCGGTCACGCTGCCCGGTCAAGTCGAAAATCTTGCCAAGACCGATGTGGCTCCACACCTGCGTCCAACGCGGATCGCCGTCGCCACGCAACGCGTCACGGTAGCTGTTCGCTGCGGATTGGTAATTGCGCTGTGTGAAGAAAATCTCAGCCACGCGATAGTTTGCCAGGGCCGAGTTCTTGTTGCTGTCCAGTGCCTTCTGGTATTCCGCCAGCGCGCCGATCAGGTCGCCCTGCGCCACCAGCTGCTGGCCCTTCAGCACGGCCACGCGAACGGCGAGATCAGGCGTGCTCTTAAGTACCCAGTTATCTGGATCGATGGCGATGCGCCTCGGACGCCCGAAAGTCTCAATGGTGTAAGCCGAATCCGTGCCGGTAACGTCGATCTTGCGCGTCTCCGTTTTGCCATCCGTCTCAACCTTCAGGTCAACGGGCATACGAAACAGGTCAAGATCCTGCGAAACCGAGCCGACCGTGCGGAATCCCTTGTTGCTGCCCAACCGGTACACGGTGAACTTGTCCTGGAACGACGGCGCGCCGGTGCCGTCAAGCCACTGCGCAAAGAACGGCGTCAGGTTCAGGGCCGTTCCGGCCTGCGCCTTGGCGACTTCTTCCAGGTCCGCGGTGCGCACCGGCTTGTCGGTGTATTGCGACAGCAAACCGCGCAGAAACGCTATGAACTTGTCATCACCCATCTGGTAACGCAGCATGTGGAAGACCATCGCGCCCTTCTCCAGCGTCATGGACTGAAACTGCGGCGAAAAGGGATCTGTGCGTCCAAGAGTCGTGAGTGGCGCGGTGTCGTAGGCGAGAGCACCTGCCTGAATGTCGGGTATAGCGTTGTTAAAAGAGTTTTTGCCCGCGGTTTCTTCCAGGTTCATCAGCTCGGCATAACGTGCCATGCCATTGGTGATCCATGCGTCGTTGAGTGTTGCGGGTGAAATCTCACTGCCCCACCACTGCCGCGCAATGGTATTTGAGAGCAGCCGTTGACTGTTCTTGTCGCCAATACGATTCCCTGCGATAGCGATGACCTCAGGCCCCCAAGAGGCGGCAACCGCATCATCTGGCAGTTCGACAATCTGCAGCTTGCTGTTCTCCGCTTGGCCAAAAGTGGTTGTGAAGAACTCCTGCTGCTGGGCGGCAATCGCTCCGTACTCTGCCGCGCCGGTCTTGTGCTTATCCGTCACATAGACGCTGATCTGGCTGCTGCCCGACGGCTTGATCGCCGGGATGAATTTGCCGGCAATCAGCGTGCCTGGGAAGCCGGGCTTGGCCCATGCGAAGTCGAACTCAGTCTTGTTGCCGGGGAGGGACTTTTTGCCTGTGAAGCCGCTGCTGACTGCAGTCTCATCGCCCGGAACAGTCGCATGCAGGTTCATA
Source organism: Janthinobacterium lividum (assembly GCA_050954525.1). Lineage (GTDB taxonomy): Bacteria > Acidobacteriota > Terriglobia > Terriglobales > Acidobacteriaceae > Terriglobus. The sequence goes on along the minus strand of JBPBPZ010000057.1, from coordinate 25 downwards.
GTGAATCGATTGGTGTACAGCCCCA
>JBPBPZ010000333.1:0-5095 GCA_050954525.1 Janthinobacterium lividum | reverse complement strand
TTCAACAAGCCGCAGTTGCTGGCGCTCGGCAATCTTTCGCGATGGGCATTCCTGTTGACGTTTGCGGGCGTAGGGCTACGCACCAGCTTCAAGGACCTTGCCAAACAGGGTGCACGACCCTTCCTCGTGGGTGCCATCGGCGAGATCGCCATTGCCGTCATCACGCTGGTGCTGGTGATCGGCGCGGACCGGTACTGGACGCTGTAGCGCCTTTGGCTCAGACGCGATGTGGGTCCCCGTTTCAAGCTTCTGCAAGTGGTGGAACCGCTTCTGCTCCACTGAAGCTGCGAAACAGGGCCACTACGCGGTCGGCAGCATCCGGTGCGTAGAACATCTCCGTGTTCGTCATGGTGTCTGCCGTAATGTGTCGCATGCGGGCGAACATTTCCGCTTCATACGCAGCAATAGCCGTTGAGGGAGTCACCTCGCTCAGCAGCAGTCTGGACAGCGTCAGGGCATCCAGCATGGCCATGTTCACGCCTTCACCGGCGTACGGCGGCATGACGTGAGCTGCATCGCCGATCAGCGTGATGTTGGGCTTCGGCTCCCAGTGCTGATCCGCCGGACACACGAGCAGCGGACGCCAGACCACCGACACAGCTTCGCGAAACAGCGGGTCCCAGATGCCGCTCCAGCCGCTGAAGTTGGTGTGGAACCATGCCAGCCGGCTTTCCGGGTCGGCGGCCTCTTCAAGGCTCGTTCGCACGGCGTCGTCAGCGGTTTTTAGCCCTGCGTAAAGCAGCACACTGCCGTCCGGCTTGGTTCCCATGCCGATGGTCCGTTCGCCGCCCAGTGCAACCAGAGCCGACCCGCCAAGCAGTTCCCACAACTCCGGTACCCTCTGCTTTGCCTCAGGAATAATCGCTTCGACGAGGGCCACCCCCACATACTCCGGCCGTACGGGAGTGACCAGTTGACGCAGGCGGGAGTTGGCACCGTCACTGCCGACGGCGATGTCAGCCAGGGCCGTCTTCCCGCTGCCAAAACGTAGCAGCACCTGTTCGCCCTGCATCTCGGCCGATTGCAGCTTGCAGTTCCACTCGACGGTGCCGGGCTGAAGCGAGTCCAGCAGAAGGTCGCGCAAGGGACCACGCTCAATCTCAGGCCGCTTGCCGGCACCTGCCATCGCGCGCTGGTGATCGTGAAGAACCGTCCCCGCTGCATCAGTCAGGCGCAGGCGGTCGAGATCTGGCCGGTGGTTGGCCCAGAACCCCTCCATCAGACCGGCAGCTTCCAGTGCCGCCAATCCGGAGTGTTCATGCAGGTCCAGCGCGCTGCCCTGCACCCGTGCATTGCGGCTCTCATCACGCTCAAACACCGTAACCTGCGCACCACCCTGCTGCAGCAGTCGTGCCAGCGTAAGCCCACCCGGACCCCCGCCAACAATGGCGATCCTCTTCCCATCCAGTGCACTCATCCGCACCCTCCCCGGTGGCGACCATCCGACGAACGCAATGATCGCGACAGAAGTAATCCCCGCCACAACAGACGCGTGCCGGGCTGCATCTGCTTCAATCTTCTGCTGGAACGTGCTCCGGGGATGTACAGGGCGAACCCTGCTACCGGGGCGGCTTGCGCTTCTCGCCCTTCACTACCTTGGCGGCGTCCAGGCGTTTTCCCAGGGTGTCGAAGTCGGGTGTCGGTCCGTGCCACCGAAGTTCGTCGATGTTCCCGAACAGCGGGATGTCGCTGCGCAGCGTGGCCAGGTCGCGGAACAGCAGCGCCTGATCCCACTGCGAGCGCAGCGTGTCTGACAGGCCAGCGGGATTGTTGACGTTTACCTGCCATTCCTTAGGATCCTGCGGAATGCTTTCGAAGTGGCCGAACTTCATCAGTACGGCGGCGGCTGACTTTGCGCCCCAGCCGCGCAGGCCGGGGTAGCCATCGGCGGCATCGCCCACCAACGCCAAGTAGTCCGGAATGGACGTTGGAGGCACGCCGAACTTCTCGATCACACCGGCCTCGTCACGTTCCACGCGCTTGCGCCGGTCCAACTGCACCACGCGGTTGCCGTGCACGCACTGGGCCAGATCCTTGTCCGGCGTGCAAATGACGATGCGCTCCGTGCGTGTGTCCTGCTCTGCCAGGGCGGCGGCTGAGGCCAGGGCATCGTCCGCTTCAAACTCCACCATAGGCCAGACGACGACACCCAGCGCGCGCAGGGCATCTTCCAGCAGCGGAAACTGCTGGAGTAGGTCCGGGTCAACGCCCTCGCCGGTTTTGTAACCCGGGTACAGGTCGTTGCGGAACGACTCGATCACATGGTCCGTGGCAACGCCCATGTGGGTTGCGCCTTCTTTGACCATGGCCAGCATCGACGCCAGCACTCCCTTGACCGCGCCCACTTCGCGGCCGTCGGCGTCGCGCATGGAAGGCCAGGCGTAGAAGTGGCGGAACAGCTCGTAGGTGCCGTCGATCAGGTGAACCTGCATGGTGATGAGGGTACAGCGTTAGCCCACCGGACACCCCAGTCTCTTAGCGACGTCATCCTGAGCGGAGCAAGGATCCCCACGCGGTCTGACCCTCAACGATGGCTGCGGACTTCCTCGCGAGAAAACCTTCAAGCGGCGTTGCCACGCGTGAACGCCTCGGGATCCTTCGCTGTGCTCAGGATGACGGCCGGGGAATCTCTGGTAGTGCGAGATCGCAGCCGTCAGGCTGGTGAATGCGCTAGAGTCATGGGCAGTGATCCACGCCCGCAAAGCCGCGCGTCCTGCTGTGCTGCTGACGCTTGTGGCGACGCTGGCATGCAGGGCAGCGTCCGCGCAACAGCCGGACCCGCAAAGACAGTTACCGGCGGACCAGCGAGCCTATCGCGCCAGCATGGCCATCGCCGATCCGGCGCAACGGCTTACGGCCTTCCGTGCGTTCTCCGTGGAGTACCAGGACAGCAAGTACTTTGACAGCGTGCAGGAAGCCGCGTTGCGCCTGCTGCTGCGCTACTATCCCACGCGCACGTCCGAGATTCGCGACCAGGTCGAGGTCAATGTTGCAAACGCAGACAAGGGCTACGAGCGTTGGCAGGAAGAATCTGCCGAGGCCGACCTGCTGGCGGACGCAGGCGTGCTGCTGCCGCTGGCGCAAAAGCTGGCGGAAGACAGCAACCGCAACCTGAACGAGACGACCTTTCTTCGAGGCATGGCGCGCATGTACGGCGAGCTGCAAGCCGAGATGCCCACGCCGGAAGAACTGCACGGGCAATACAAGGAAGCCCGCGCCACCACCCTGCTGGCTCTGGCGCATGTGTACCTGCGCCAAGGCAAACGCGCGCAGGCGGCCGCGCTGCTGGACCAGGCAGCCACCCTGCAGCCGCGCAACGCGCAGGCACACGCCCTGCGGGGCGAGATAGCCATGGCCGAACACCACAACGAAGTGGCGCTGGCAGAACTGGAGCGCGCGCAGGCTCTTGGGGAGCTTTCCAGCGGGCAACGGACCAGCCTGCTGCAGATGTATCGCGAGACGCACGGCGGCAGCGATGCCGGTCTGGAAGAGGATCTGGACAAGGCTTACGCTGAGCTGAATCCGCCGGCATTTACACCGCCTGCGCGCAAGCCGATCAAGGCCGGCCACACCGTCCTGCTGGAGCTGTTTACCGGTTCCAGTTGCCTGCCGTGCGTCGGGGCCGACAGTGCAGCAGAGACGCTCCTAAACACGTATGGCAACGATGCCGTGCTGCTGGAGTGGGATGAGCACGTACCCCGGCCCGATCCGCTGGCGAACCCGTCATCGGTCGAGCGCGCCGAAGGGTTGGGCGTGGGCAACACACCCACGTTCTTTCTGGATGGCAAGCGCATGGCTGTGTTCGGCGGCACGCGTGAGGGTGCCCCCGAGGTTTACGCGGGCTTGACCCGTTTGGTGGATGTTCAGGTGGAGCGGCCCAGCGGCGTCGAGCTGCAGCTTTCCGCAACGCTCGATGCGAAGGGCTCCATCCACGCGCAAGCCACCACCGCGACAGAGGCTATAGGCAAGCTGCAGGCGACAGTCGCGGATGAGATTGCACCGTGGCCTGGCGACAGCATTGCCGTGGCCGAAGAGGCGCATACCGAAGCAGGCTTTCCGCCGCAGCTGGTTGTGAACTTCGCGCTGGTGGAGGACGACGTCCGATACAGCGGAGAGAATGGTGTGCGCTTTCATCGCATGGTGGTGCGTGCGACCAGCAGCCCAGCCGCATGGGGTCAGCCGCTGCACCCCGGAAAAACGGATACGTTTCTGCCGACGTTCGATCTGTCTGCCGTGCAGCGCGGCTTGGCGGACTACCTGGACGGGTTCGAGAAAAGCAATGAACGCTTTGGTCCGGTGCAGTTCCTAAGCAAGCCCGTTGCTCTGCAGGCCGCGAAGCTGGGCGTGGTCGCCTGGGTACAGGACACGCGTACCCACCGCGTGGTGCAGGCGGCGTTTGCGCGTGTGTCCGCCGCTGCGGTGGCAGCACCATGAAACTCCGTTTACCGTTACCCCGGCAGCCGCTTTGGCGAAGGTTGATGGGGTTCTGTCTTGGCCTTTGCACCCTGACCCTGCCGGCGCAGACCGCACTGGTTGGGCCGACATCCAAGCTGGGCGTCGGTGCACCCGTGCGCTGGTCTGCCGAGCCACTGGCGAGGCCGGTTCCTGTGGGTGCACGCTTCCAGGTGGTGCTGCATGCGGCAATCGATCCTGGCTGGCACCTGTACGCGCTGCAGCAGCCAGAGGGTGGTCCCATGCCGACGGAGATCGCGCTGCAGCAGGATGCCCCAGCCGACCTCTTGCGCGTGGACCAGGAGAAGCCCAGGCGCGTCGCGGACCCGCAGTTCCACCTACTGACGGCATACTTCGTGCAGGCAGCAAGGTTTACTCTCCGCCTGCAGGCAAACGGTTCCGTCGTGCCTGGGGCGCACCCGCTGCACGTTCTGGTTCGTTACCAGGCCTGCAATGACCGCATGTGCCTGCCGCCACACGAGGATAGCTTGACAGTAGCCGTGCAGATGACCCGCTGAGGCGACCCGGACATCTGAGGCGACTTGGACATCTGGCGGCACGGCACGGCTTGACGTACCATCGCGGCCCTCTGATTTGGCTTCTTACTGGGCATGAAGATTGCCCTCAAGCCCATCTCTCAGCA
>JBPBPZ010000350.1:0-5103 GCA_050954525.1 Janthinobacterium lividum | reverse complement strand
GTGCGGTAAACCGGGATCAGCGTGTGTTTCGACTGTGCCAGTTGCTGGAATTGCGAAAGCTCGGGGGTTGCGGTGTGTGTCGGCAGGGCTGGCATCGCGGGTATCTCCATCGTACAGTTCCCGCAGTTGGCCTGCGGGGTGCACCGCCCGGCAAAAAAGAAGGTCGAACAGCGACTTGCTGTTCGACCAATGGAGAAACATGGGAAGAGGCGCGGTGAGGCGCAGTCTTAAAAGTTGAGCTTGAGCGCAAACTGGATCAGGCGCGGGGTGTAGTTGGAATCCACCGCCGTGACCGAGCCGAAGTTTGAGCTGCCGATCTGCACGTTGCCGCTGTTTTGCGTCAACTGGTAGCTGGGCGTGTTGGAGATGTTGAACGTCTCTGCGCGGAACTGCAGTGCCGTATGTTCACGCAGGTGGAAGTCCTTGAAGAGCGACAGATCCACGTGCCGGAAGTGCGGTCCGAAAACATCGTTCCGCTGCGTGGTGCCAATGGTTCCCAGCGGCTGTGGAACGAACGCGCCCGTGTCGAAGTAGTGGGCCAGCGTGCGGCCAGTACCTAGATTGCCGTCCCGGATCTGGTTGGGACGATCTGAACCGCCGTTGTTGATGGGGGTCGCACGATTGCCGTACGCACCCAGGGTGCCACCGCCGCCATTCAGAATGGAGACCGGCTTGCCGCTCTGCCAGACCGTGATGGTGTTGATCTGCCATCCGCCCAGCGCAAACGACTCGATGGCGTTGCCAAAGTGGTGGTCGGCTGCCAGGGCGTAGTTCAGGGACAGGGCGAAGCGGTTCTGAATGTCGTTTTCCGCAATGCCATAGTCGATCTGGCGGATGCGGGTCGGGTCGGCGTTGTACGCGCCTTCGTTGCCTTCCTGCGAGAAGCCGACGGTGTCGCTGGCAGCACGACCCCAGGTATAGTTGCCGTCAAACGACAGGCCGTGGACAAACCGGCGCTGGAATGAGACCTGCAGTGCGCTGTAGTTCGAGATACCCTCGCTGACCAGCCAGTTGACGCCGTTCAGGTTGGGAAGAATCGTGCTGAGCGGACGTGCACTGGATGCTGGTGTGGTGGTTGTGCCATTTGCCTGGCGGATGGTGGTTACGGAGTCGCCGGGCCGGGGCACGTTGATGTCGTTGATGGTCTGGGGCAGGTGCTGGCCGATGTTGCCGACGTAGCCAATCGTGAGGACGTTAGGCCCGAACTGCTGCTGCACCTGCAGGTTGAACTGCTGGATCAGAGCGGAGCGGAACTTGGGATCTTCTGCGGTGAAAGACAGGTTGGCGCTGTTGATGTTCTGCGCGGCAGGCAGGGGCAGGCCAGCGTCGAAGGTTCCGACCGCGCCCACGGTAGCGCAATCCGGATTGATCGCGGTGGACGAGATGCCGTTCGCAGTCTGGATCTGGTAAGCGGCGGTTGAAATGCAGGTTGGCGAATACACCGAAACGTTCGGCGCGTTCTTCAGGTTGGCGTTAGAGGTGTAGTTGCCTGGGAAGAAGCTGAGGCCGTAACCGCCGCGAATGACCGTTTGCGGAGACGCGGAGAACGAGAAACCCAAACGCGGTGCCACGTTGGTGTAATCCGTCTTGATGCCCGCGTTACTGTTGACGCCGTTTTGGCCAGGAATCTTGAGAGCCTGCGCAACGCTTGTAGGTGCCAGCGTCGTTGCCTGGTTGAAGTCGAAGTTTGAGATGTGGCCGTGCGCTTCTGTGAACGGCGTGAAGATGTCGTACCGGACGCCATAGATCAGCGTCAGGTTTGGCATGGCCTTCCAGCTGTCCTGCAGGAACGCGCTTGGCTCAAATGTGCGGTAGTCAGGTGTATTCAGGTTGTAGTTGCGGCTGGATGACGTGAACGCACCCACAAGCGAGCTGGCAAGCTGATTGTCCTGGCGGACTTTCGCAGAAGCTGCATTGGTGCAGGCATTATTCGTGTTGTCGTAGCCGCTGCCTGCGACGCAGTTATCCGTGGTGAGACCAAAGCCATACTGACCGCCGGGGAAAGCGCTTTGCAGGTTACGTGCCTGGCGACGGATGTAGCTGACGCCAAACTTCAGGTTGTGATTGCCCTTGGTGTAGCTGATGATGCCGGCGTACTGGTACGTTCCGTCAATGTCCTGCAGTGGAACGTAGGCACCGTCGCCGATGTCGCTAAATGGCCCAAAGGAGATGGGCGTCAGCACGTTGGAATTGGCGTTGAAGTTCATGTTGCCGCCAAAGCCCACCTGCGTGTCCGCGTTCTTGCCATAGTTCAGAGGCAAGGACAGATTGTTGATGCGGGTATATGCCGCCTTCAGGTCGATCAGCAGGTTCTGGTTGACGATGTGGGTGTAGTCAAACGCGAACTGCTGAGCCGCGTCGCTGGCTGGACCGGCAAAGATATAACGTCCGCCGGAGATGTCCAGGCCATTGCGGGTACCGAGCGCCGGAGGAATGGTGCTATCGACCTTGTTATAGGTGTAGCGGCCATAGAACAGGTTGTTCTGGTTGAAGTGGTGGTCAATGCGGACATCGAACAAGTTGCTGGTCTGGCTGCGACTGGGGCTGACGATGTAGTTGTTCGTCAGCAAGCCGGCTGCGCCCGTGTTGGGTGCCGGAAACAGCTTCAGGTAATTCAATGCGATGGGGTCAAGGGCACGGCCCGCGGTGCCGTTCCCGCCTGCGATCAGAGCTGAGGGCGATCCACCACCAATGCTGTTGATGTTGTTGTACTCGTCGATGGTGGGGACGGTGCTGCTGTACGTGACACCGGCTACCTGGCGCAGGCCCTCGTAATCGCCAAAGAAGAAGGTCCGGTCCTTGAAGATGGGTCCGCCAATGCTGCCGCCAAACTGGTTCTGGCGCAGTCTGGGCTTGTCGCCGGTATTCTGCAGCACCTGCCTGGCGTCGAAGATGTCGTTGCGGAAATACTCGTACGCGCTGCCATGGAAGCTGTTGCCGCCGGACTTGGTGACAATGTTGATCACACCGCCCGCGGTTCGGCCCGCCTCAGGAGCGTAGCTGTTCGTCTGTACGCTGATTTCCTGGATACCTTCGACGTTGGGCCGCACACCGCTGGTACCGATGACGCGCTCGTTGTTGTCGAAGCCGTCAATGGTGAAGTTGTTCAGGGTGTCATCCTGGCCGTTGACCGAGATGCTGGAGCTCTGACGCCGATCGTCTGGACGCCCGCCCGAGGTGAGTCCGTTACCCGGGCCTTCGTTCGCACCGGGGACTAGCTGGACCAGCTGAACATAATTGCGTCCGTTCAGCGGCAGATCCTGCACGGCCTGGGCCGTCACGGTCGAGCTGACCGTCGCATTTTCTGACTGCAGGAGGGGTGTCTGCGCTTCGACGCTGATGGTTTCAGACGCGTTTCCAAGCTGTAGATGGGCGTCGTTGCGGGCGCGGTCACCAGCTTCAATTGCCAGGTCTGGGGTGTTGGAAACTTTAAAGCCTGCTGCCGTGACCGTAACGCTGTAGTGGCCGGGCTGCAGAAGGCTGAAGGTGTAGTCGCCGCTGGCACCGGTCGTAATGGTCCGGCTGACGTTGGTTGCGAGGTTCTTTGCAACCACCTGAGCGTTCGGCACAACGGCACCGGAGGCATCCGTTACGGTACCGACGATGTCGGCAGTTGTGAGCTGGGCATGTGCCAGGGAGGCACCGCCAAACATCGAGAGTACGACGGCTGCGTGTGCGATGCTCTGCGGCGCGCGTAGCTGGCCAAGCCTGAAAAAACTGCGCTGGTTCATAAATAGGTGTCCTTGCATCAAAAAGGGGAGAACTTCCGGCTACTTTCAGTAAGCGGGAAACACGGGGGCGGCTAACCCGCAGAATCTAGGCGCTTCTGAACACAATGTTTCAGGTCTATCGGGTACGGAGGGACGTAAACCCGTAAATCAGCCCTGTTTATGGCAGGTAAAGACCAGGTTAAGAGAGTTGCCATGTGAGGTGCGTGACGCCTATGCTTCCTTTCGCACCATCTGGTAGCCCAAAACATGTCGTACCCCGCCGTGCCCAACCCGACAGAACCCGGATCTCCTGAGTTCCACGAGCAGGTACGTCTGCAAATGGAGCGGCTCCTGCAGTCGGTTCACTTCCGCAATAGCCGACGCTACCCAACCCTGCTGCGCTACATTGTGGATCAGACCCTGGCAGGCAACAGCGGCGCTCTAAAGGAGCGCACGCTGGGAACCGAGGTGTTTGGAAGAGCACCGGACTACGACACCGCCTCAGACCCCATTGTTCGCGTCACGGTAGCCGAGATTCGGAAGCGGATCGCGCAGTATTACCATGAGGGCACTCACGCATCAGAGCTGCGGATCGAACTCAACCCGGGATCGTACATCCCGGAGTTCCATCGAGCACGCGAGATAGAAACCCCACCTCCTGTCCCTGAGCCGTTAACTGTTGAGATTGAGCCGTCAGACAGTATCCTGCCGAAGGCTTCCGCCGTCAGAAGCCGCGGCCTGCTATGGACACTTTGCGGTGCTCTGGTACTGGTTGTGCTGGGCGCGACCATGATGTTGCGGATGTGGGTTGGGCCCTCGGACATGGACCGCTTGTGGTCGCCCGTTTTCGCTGAGGCCGGGCCGGTGACCTTTTGCCTGCCCATCAGCGTCCAGAAAAAGGGTGTGGGCAGCGCTGGCACCACAGACGAAGCCATCGCACACGCCCTGGACCTTGCAGACAGCTCTGTGCCGATCGTAGGCGGCAGCTTTTTTGAACACCAGGGCCTGGGCGAGAACGTCGTTTACTCTGACGTTCTCGCCATGATGAAGCTCGAGTCGATTGTGGAGTCGCAGCACCGGCCGGTGCGGGTCCGCTTGAACGTGGGTACCAACCTGAACGATTTGCGCGAAGGCCCAACGGTGTTCATCGGCGGCCTGGATAACCAGTGGACCCTGAAGCTGCTGGCGCCTCTGCGCTACCGGTTTGCAGGCAGCGATGCCGACGAATACTACATCCGAGACACAAAGGCACCCGAAAACAAGCAGTGGTCCGTGCGGCTGCAGGACAAGATGACGGTCGTGAACCGAGACTATGCCGTGATCGCGCGCCTTCACAGCGCGTCCCTGGAACGCGTCGTGATTGTTGCGGCTGGCATCGGCATGAGCGGCACAG
>JBPBPZ010000298.1:0-5118 GCA_050954525.1 Janthinobacterium lividum | reverse complement strand
ATTGGTAGAGACAGGAATGCTCCGGCATGCCGCGCAAAGCGCCCTCGATCATGCGGACGCGCGACTCCAACTCCTGATCGGTCAGGCTCTCTTCATCCGCTCCGCTGAGCGAGAAAAGGCAGCCGTAGCCACCACCCTTCAGGGCAAAGATGGTCGGGGACAGAAAGCGCGAGATCGGAATGATGGAGCAAGCGGCTCCAGCCTTGGTGTACCAGGGCGTGAGCTGCGGGTCATTAGTTGCTTTTGCGAGGATCATAGTAGCTCTTCTGGTAGAGGCTGTGACCCCAGAGCTGAAACATCTTGGGGTGATTGCGGACGGTGAACCATGCCGCCGCCACCAGCAAGGGAAAGCTGATGACGGCAAGCATGCGGAAGCCAACGAGGAAAACCGTGACCGAAACAAACACAATGGCCATCCATGCCGACAGCTCCAACCCGAGCTTGGTCCTGGACCGGTTCATCGCCTGATTGATGGGTAACGCCTCTCCTCGTTTGGTCATGGTGGAGGTCCTTACTGGTTGACCGTCTGGCCGGTGAGGGACGAAATCCAGCCTGCGCCCCAGCCGAGCACGCCAGCACCGAAGAGCGCGCCAAAAAGGCCGGGGATTGCGTCTTGGAAGCGGCCGCCCATCAGGCGAATACCGCTGAAAATCAAACTTCCAAAACAGATCACCGCGCCCGCGTAGATTGCGAACGTCTGGAAAGACTGCATAAGCGACTTGGCCTGTGAAAAATCCATTGATCCTTGCGCATGTGCGACCCCTGAAACACCGAGGGCGAACACGATCGGAGCGAAGCTGCGACCGACGAGCAAAGCCTTCTGCTTGGCCTGTTGGCGAGTGACGGTGAGATTGCGAAGTCGAGCGAAGCGGGACTGATGGGCGTTGTTCACGATTTTGTTCTCCTGCGCGGTTGGAGTTATAGGTTTGCTCTCCATGAAGAGCCTTTAAACAAGCTGAGTTTTTGGCCTCCCTTTCTGTGGGAGCTTTGCAGCCATTGCCCACGAATACGCGGTCACTTTGCCGCCGTACTGCGCTGCAATGTCCCGCAAACTTCTAAATTCTTGGTCCAACAACAACACCTATATGCCACAGACAATTACGTGTCAACACGTTTTGTTGTTACACATTTTTGTGTACACTGGCACAACACCGCCGCACCACGTTTGTGTGTGTGTTTTGGAGTTGCTATGCTCTGTGAGTACCGGCTGACCTTCTTTTTGAGGAAGTTCTCGCGAAAGGTAATGGTGAAGAAGACCAACCCCGAGAGCGTTCCTCCTCTGCGTTACGACTACAAAGTCTTTTCCGTAGAGCTAGGCAAACGCATTAGGCAGCTCCGCAAGGAGAGTGGGCTAACGCTACGCGCCCTAATCGTTCAGCATGGTCTCCACCTGACCCAGATACAAAGGATTGAAAAAGGCAACGGCATCTCAGTCCCCTTGCTCCTTCGTGTCGCTCAGATCTTTCAGTTGCCTTTAGAAGATCTTGTTGCAGATCTGGGGAAAGTTCCGGAAAACATCGAATCGCGCTCCGAAACTTCAAAGTAGCCACATGGTTTGCACCCTTCGCTTGATGAGTGCGGGAACGGACACAGCAAAACAGACAGAAGTTTGGCATCTACTATCTAAGCGCGGTGAGCGACAGGGTTTGTGACACCCGTTGCATCCCGTTTTTGAAGAAAGTTGTTGATGACGCGACGCACTCAGTTACATCTGGTCAACGCAAAGGGAGCCGACGTAAGTCCTGCAATCCGCGAAGCTGTGGAGAAGGCATTCGGATGGGTTCTTCAGGACTTCCCCAATCTTGATGAGGCTCGACTTGCTGACTTGGCCGAGGCCCTTGCCGCGTCGATGGAAGCGCGTGGAAGTGGTATCAGTTCGCCAAAGCAATTCGCCTATCCTGCTCTGAGGGGCAAGGTCCTGGACTCTCTCCGGAAGGGTTCTGCCAAGGAACAGACCTCTGGCATGGGTCGTGACTTGGAGCGCATCGGAGGTAGCAGCAGTTCATTTCAGGGCTCGGTGGACCGGAAAATCCTCCTCGACCAAATTCAAGATGCTCTTTCTACTAGGGATCGCGATATTCTCCTTTTGATCCGTCAACAGAAGTCGGCTCAGGAGATTGCGACAGAGTTGAAAACGACCTACCCAACTGCGCGGAAAGCAATACAGCGGGTAAACGAACGCATTCAGGCATTTGTAAACATCGGCCCGAAAGGCAAGAACGGAAAGGACCAGAGCGCCGTGGACCAAAGGGGTTTGGCCGTTGAATGATGATTTGCTAGACGACTTCTTTCTTGAGTCCTTTCCAAACCCTGAACGCAAGGGTTGTCCTGACGACGAAACACTGCAGGCATTTTCTGAGGATCGGCTGCCACCTGGCAATCCTGTCCTGTCACACGTCTCCTCGTGCTCGGAGTGCTATCGCGAGTACCTGCACTACCGTCAGGACTGGAAAGAAGAAAGCAAAGAAGCACCGGTCGTTGCTCCGCTCGCTCAAACGAGTGTGCCTGTTGTGGTTGTTGCTCAAAAGCAGAAGGCATCAGCTGTTCGACCTTTTCGTGGCTGGGCGATTGCTGCGGGCGTGACCTTAGCCCTTGGGACAGGTTTGTACTTCGCCCATGAGCATCAATCAGCTCAGGCACCAAGCGACCTTGTCGCTTCGAATGCGAAACCTGTGAGGGTTGAGGTTGACCTTTTAAACGCAGTCACGACCCGAGGCGGCGGGGATGACGCTACACCGCTGGAACAGGTTTCGCTCCCGTCTTCTGTAGTGAACCTGTCTGTGACTTTACCGCGGTTCAGTCAGAGTGGCCCGTACCAAATACTTGTTTCAAAAGACCGCGCCGGGCATGATATAGTCGCGCGCGGGACCGGTCAAGCTGTCGAGAGTGACAGAACGGTGAGACTGAACGTTGAGCTCGATCTCCGGCAGACTGCGCCCGGAACGTACTTTTTCGCTACTGTGCGAGGCTCGGACAACGGCACGTACTACTATCCGCTCAAGATCAATTAGGAACGTCGCCTGCATCCAATGGAATGATGAACGTTCCCTCACACTCAGAGCCATTCCTTTCGCAGGGCGATAAGCTGTCAGTCCTTCATCAGGTGCTGAAGGCACTCGATTCAAAGTTCTACAAGCCAGAACTGCTGGGCGCAAACTGGCAGCAGGCTGTAACTAAGCATCGCGTAGAGATTGAGACTGCCCCAACGCAAGAAGCATTCGAGCAGGCCGTCTCGGAACTTCTAAAGACGTTGAGGGCAAGCCATGTGGGTTTTTGGCATGGCTCGGGGAAGCGTGCGTCGAGCCGTGCAGCCCTGAGCGCGACGTACCTCTCGGATGAGACACAGCATGGCACCCGCTGGATCTTTCAAGACGTGCATGAGGGTGGACCTGCACACACGGCCGGAATCGAACCTGGCAACATTCTGTTGCGCGTCAATGGCAAAGAGATCTCACCGCCGGAGCATCCTGTATTCCCCATGGGTTCAGCCTCAATCCTTGAGGTCGTCGCGAATGATGGCACCACACGGAGTGTTTCTGCTGTCGTAGCTACTCCGAAAGGAAAGAAGCTCCAGTTCATTGAGCCGATTCTTGTGCAGGCACGAAAGCTCACTCCTGAGATCGGCTATCTGAAAGTCGCTATGTTTCCCGGGATGCTTGGCGTCGATGTGGCGAATGCAATGTCAAAGGCGGTCAACGATCTGGGAAATATCAGGAGCCTTGTCATCGATCTCCGTGGCAATACAGGAGGTGGAGCTGGTGCGCTGCGCTTGATGAGTTTATTGACACCGGACCGCATTCCTGTCGGGTTCTCGCCGGATAAGAGATGGGCTGAACGTGACCTTCAGGTGGAGAAAGAAAGCTTCCCTCGGCTCAACCGCATCCCGGCAAACAAGCATTCGCTGTGGCTGCTTGGCTTGAAGTTCCTTCCCTCTCTGGTGACGAAATCGCCGGTTCTTTTGGAAAGCGAAGGATTAGGACCCAAGCCGTTCCACGGTCGTATTGTCCTCCTAGTCAATCAGCACACTGCAAGTGCAGCCGAGATGGTCACGATCTTCGCGAAGGAAAACAAACTAGCGACAGTTATGGGACAGAAAACCGCTGGCCGGCTTCTGTCCGCTACGTCCGTCAAGGTTGGACATGGATTCCGTCTTGCTCTTCCCACCGGCGCTTACTACACCTGGAATCTGACTGCACTTGAAGGAACCCCACTCGATCCTGATATTGTCGAGGAGTTCGACTGGAAAGGTCGGCAGGCTGGACAGGATCGCCCCTTGCAAATGGCAGTTGCTCATCTTTCATAGCGTTCCGTTCCCATCACCTACAAGCTGGAAACTCGCCCAGTAGTAGGGCGGTAAACCGTCGTTGAGTAGTTGGAGCTGCGCAGACCGAAGCGCGTCCACCTTGCGACTGTGCTCGGCTAGCCCGGCATAGAACGTCTTCATGAGGCTGCTGGTCGGTTGATCGGCTAGTTCCCAGAGGGTGGACACAACGGATTCTGCTCCGGCTCCGATAAAGGCGTTCACCAGATTCACCACTCCTGTTTCACCGACGGGTCCCACGCCTGTATCGCATGCGGAGAGGGTCACGAGTTTCGAGTTCAAGTGCATTTCACGGATCTCCCGCACCTGGAGCAATCCGTCATCCGAGCCTGTCGGCTCCGGCGCAAAGATAAGAGCGGAGCGGTCGGGATAATCGAGATCGGCATAGCCATGCAGGGCAAGATGAATGACCTGAGTCGAAGCGAGAGGTAAATGCTTGAATCGTGTTTCAGTCGCGTCGGTCCCTTCAAGAATGGTGCTTGGTCTGGGTAGGTCCTGCGCAATCGTTTCTACCTCCTGCTTGCTGTCAGGTAGCGATACCAGCTCGCTTTTCTTAGGGCCTGTGATGGAGCGCAGGACTACATTGCGCGTGTCGGCTGGCTGCGTCCAGGCGGCGACACCGACGTAAGGCAAACCCCCGGCGGTTGTGTCATATGTGCGTTTGTGAAGGAGAGCGTAGACGGTCGCGGACGGGTTCACGTCAACGCTATGGGTTTTGATGAGATAGCCGTTGCCGTCCTGGAGAGCGGAGAACGGAAGCAGATGCAGTGCGCCGTCTGGAATAACGATCAGGTCCG
>JBPBPZ010000015.1:0-5169 GCA_050954525.1 Janthinobacterium lividum | reverse complement strand
CCGGCCCAGGAGATTGAGTCCAACGCTGAAGCGGATGCTGTTGCAGCTTCGCTCTACCAGCCGACCGGAGAGAGCAAAGACGAGTTCTTTCACCAGACGCCAGCTCAGATTTTTGCTCACCTTTTGAAGTACGGACCGACGCCCCACCAGCTCGCCGACTGGCTCGCCAGCGACAAGGAGCTGCTGGCAAAGGTGGAGGGAACCGAGATGGCTTTTTACATCGACCAGAACGCAGGGCCGCAGCGGGCCGGTGTGCTTTCTTCGCTTGGAATCGTGGCGAAGTCGTTCCGGCTCCTACCAACAAAGAAGGAGGCGCATGGTGAGTGGAACGCTCGCTCCTGGTCGAAAACCCGCAAGGGATGGGTATTCATCACATCGCGCCCGACCGAGCGGAACACGCTCCGTCCGCTGCACTCCCTTTGGATTGACCTGCTTGTCATGCGGCTGATGAATGAGCCCGCCCCGAACCAGAAGACAGTCTGGTTTGTGATCGACGAGCTCGCCAGCTTGCAGCGTCTTCCGCAGCTCCATACCGCGCTGACCGAGGCCCGAAAATCCAAGAACCCGATGGTACTTGGATTCCAGGGCAGGGCACAGCTCCAGGCGATCTATGGCGACAAGTTAGCCGAGGTCATGGTGTCTCAGCCTGCCACCAAACTCTTCATGAAGACGGCCGAGCCGAACGCCGCGCAGTGGATCTCCAAAGCCATCGGTTATGTCGAAATCGAACGCGTGAAGGAGACGAAACACGATGGCGCGAAGCACGGCCGGAACTACTCCTTAGACCGGCAGATCGAGCCATTGGTGATGGAGTCCCAGATCACCGGCCTGGACGACCTGCATGCCTACCTGAAGCACGGAAACAACGTCGCCCGGTTCAACTTCAAGTACGTCAGCCTGCCCAAAGCGACCCCCGGTTTTGTCAGTCGGGCGGGTGCGGAAGGTGAGCTGATGTTTGATCCCGACACGCTGAAGCCGCGTCCTCCAAAAACTCCGGTCACGCCCAAAGAGACGGATGCGCCGGCAGAGCAGGAACCCTCGCCAGTGGCAACCGCAGCGCCAGTTGTTGTAGCCGAAACTGTGGAAGCCGAACCCGTCGAAACGGTTGCACCAGCTTCCGGTGGGGAGGTCGGAACAGCGGCTACGGAGCACCGGAAGATCAGGAAGTCTCGCAAGAAAGTGAAGGAAAAGGAAGCGGAACCGGAGCCGGAGAAGATCGAAGGAACCGTTCAGGAGGAGTGCCTCTTTGCTGAGTTGGACCAGCAGAACCCCGCGCCAGGAAAGCGACCAGCTCAGCAGCCGAATCAGCACAACTTCATACAGATGTAGAGAAACGATCCCGCTCAAATGCTCACAATTTCATCTGCGCTCAATGCCGGACAAGCCGCGACTTACCACAAGCTGGACTATGCTTCTTCGACCCAGAGCTACTACCAGCAGGGCGAGGAAGTGAGGGGTGAATGGAGAGGTGAGCTGGCAGCTTCGCTCGGGCTTTCGGGCGACGTCAGCTCGCTTGCGTTCAACCGGCTTGCCGAGGGGCAGCACCCGGAAACGGGTGAGCAACTGGTAAAACACCGGGAGGCCCAGGAGTACAAAAATCGGGACGGCTCGACCACAAAAGCGGTCGAGCACCGGGCGGGATGGGACGCTCAATTTGCCCCTTCGAAGTCCGTCTCCTTAACCGCTTTGGTGGGCGGAGACGAGCGAGTGCGACAGGCCCATCGTGAGGCCGTCGGCGTTGCACTTGCCGAGCTGGAGCGGTTTACCCAGGCGCGGATCGGCGGCAACAATCCAGCAGAAGCGACCGGAAAGTTCGTCGCTGCGACCTTCGAGCATGACACCGCACGTCCGGTGGACGGCTACGCCGCACCGCAGCTCCACACGCACGCCGTCATCTTCAACGTGACCGAGCGTGCCGATGGTTCAACCCGCGCGCTGCAGGAGAAAGCATTCTTCGAAAGCCAGAACTATGTGACCGCCGTGTACCAGGCCGAGCTATTCCAAAGGCTCAAGAACCTTGGCTACGAGATAGAGGCAGGCAAGAGCGGCGCACCTGAAATCAAGGGCTACTCTGCCGAGTACCTTGAGGCTTCCAGCCCTCGGTCTGCGCAGATCAGAGAGCATATGGAGAAGGCCGGCTTCACCGGGCCTGGAGCCGCACAGATTGCAGCTCACGCGACCCGAGAAGCCAAACAGGATCTCACACCTGCGGAGGTCCTCGCCGCCCATCGCGACCTCGCAGCCACCTACGGCAACCAGCATGAGACTGTCATCAGCGCAGCCCGGAATCGTGCGAGGGAGATTGCCGTTACACTGGAGCGCTCCGACCTGGCGCGAGAGGCCATCACATACGCGAAAGCCCACGCCTTTGAGCGTGAAGCCGTCGCGGACGAAAGGGTTCTTTTGAGGGACGCACTTCGCCGGGGCATGGGCGATGTGACAGCCGCCGAGATTCGGACGGAGTTCCAGGCCAGGCAAAAAGCCGGGGAGTTCCGCTCTGTCGAGAGCCCCAAATATGCCTCCGCGGGCCGGTACACCACGCCGGAGACCATCGCCCAAGAACGGGCGAACATCAACCATGTTCTCCATGGCAAGAACACAGTCTCTTCCATCACAACGGCAGCCATGGCCGAGGAACAGGCCAACGCCCGCGGCTTCCTTAATGACTCGCAGCGCCGGGTCGTAGAAGACATCCTGACCTCGCGCGATCGGGTCCATGGCCTGCAGGGTTTGGCCGGTAGTGGGAAGACGACCACCTTAGAAACGATCCGCGAAGGCGCCGAGAAGAGCGGCTATACGGTCGAAGGTTTCGCGCCCACGTCGAAGGCAAGCGGCCAGCTTCGCGATGCAGGGATTGAGGCAAATACATTGCAGAGTTTCCTCCAGCGCAGACAGCCAGCGGACCCGAATGCCCGCCATCTTTACCTGCTGGACGAATCCAGCCTGGCTAGCTCAAAACAGATGCGCCAGTTCCTCGACAAGGTAGGTCCCAACGACCACATCGTTGTTATCGGAGACATACGGCAGCACCAGGGCGTTGAAGCCGGACGGCCCTTCCAGCAGATGCAGGACGCTGGAATGCGGACCGCGCAACTTGACCAAATCGTGCGGCAGAAGGACCCAGAGCTGCTGCGGGCGGTCGAACATCTTGCACGGAATGAGACTGAACGCGGCGTGGCATTGCTTCGCGAGCAGGGCCGGGTCACAGAGATTCCAAACGGACCGGAACGCATCCAAGCCATCGCCCGGGATTATGCAACCAAGCCGGAAAGCACCATCATCGTTTCTCCAGACAACAAAAGCCGTCAGCAGTTGAACGAGGCTGTGCGCGTCGAACTGAAGGAAAAGGGCATTCTGACTGGCCAAGCCGAGACGTTCCGCACCCTCACAAATCGGAACGACATGACTGGCGCAGAGCGGACCTGGGCGGCTCGCTATGAACTGGGGAACATCCTCCAGTTCACGACTGGCAGTAAGGCTGAAGGTATCGCCAGAGACAGCTTCGCAACCGTCCGTGCGGTCGATACTGCGGCGAACCGGCTCACCGTCGAATTGGAAAATGGGAAGCTTGTCAGCTATGACCCAAAGCGCTTACGAGGCGTGAACGCCTACCGGGAAAGCACCAGGGAGTTCGCAGCTGGCGATCGGATTCAGTTCACCACGAACGATAAGAAGCTCGACATTCGGAACCGCGACCTTGCAACTGTCGTCTCAGCAGAGCCAGACAGGATGACTGTGCGGATGGACGGGATGGGAGAGCGTACCGTCACTTTCGACCCTGCCAAACTCAGGCAGTTTGATCACGGTTACGCCGTAACATCGCACAGCTCGCAGGGGTTGACCCAGGATCGAGTGCTGGCGAACTTCGACACCGGCACCGCACGTTCGCTCATGAATACCAGACTCGCCTATGTGGCCGTCTCGCGTGCGTCTCAGGACGCCCGAATCTATACCGATGACGCCGATTCTCTCGGAAAGCGGCTCTCCGTCGATGTTTCCAAAACCGCCGCCATCGAGATTTCACGCGCAGAGGTAAAGAGCGAAGTCCGGCAGGCGGTCGAGGGATTCCGCGCTGGGAAAACGGATGCGTCTATAGAGAAGCTGAAAGACCAGGGCAAGGTCCACCAGCACGCGCAACCCGCCGAACGGATCTCCGCCGTCGCCAAGGAGTATGCCAGCACGCGAGAACGGACCGTTGTGCTCTCAGAGAAGCAGGAGGATCGAGCGGCCGTCACCGCCCAGATACGGGCCGAGCTGCAGCAGGCTGGCCGACTTGCACGAGATCAGGGCAATCGTGCATTGTTCAAAGAGCAGGATTTCAGAGACGCTGGCCGGGCTGCGGATTACAAGCTCGGCGACGTGATCCACTACGGCAAGGGCAGCCCGAAGCATGGCCTGCTGCCAAAGACCGAGGCCACTGTAGAAGCCGTGGACTCGCGCCGCAACCTCATCATCGTCAGAACTGGTCAGGATGATCTCGTCACCTACAGCCCATCGCGCTTGAAAACCGCAACCAACGATTCCAAGGTCTACCGCCCGGAGTTGCAGCCCATCTCCCAGGGCGAGCGCATCCGTGTCACCCGGAACGACACAGAGCTGAACGTCCGAGCTGGTGATTTCGCTACCGTAACCAGAAGCGACGATAAAGGCGGTCTGAAGATTCGGCTGGACAGTGGGAAGGAAGTAGACCTAACGGCGAAGCAGGCCCGGCACGTCGAGCATGGTTACGCCGTCGAAAGCGGCCGCCGCGTTTCGGCCGAGCGCTTCATTGTCATTGGCGATGCAACAGCGTCCAAGACTCTCAGAAGTGTTCCCGCCCACGCGCGGGATCTCTCCATCCACACCACGGCCCCGGCTATCCAGCAGCAGAAAGCCCCTGAGCGGGAGAAGACCCCGCAGCACGAACAGGCGCAGAAACCACCGCAACGAGAGATTCAGCGTGGCTACGGTATCGGCCTAAGCCTCTAAGCGTCTTGCTGTAATTACATACATCCACCGTCGTCAGAGCGGTGCGAAATGTGGGAGTCGCCGGCAGCATCGGCGTCCTCCAATGAACTGTGTAAAGGGTGGGACAGATTCATCGTTCCACGCTTTACATGGCCCGGTCATTTCCACGGCTGGTCATTAGGCAGGCGAACAACATAAACGTAAGAAGCACCCCATTTACGG
>JBPBPZ010000077.1:0-5174 GCA_050954525.1 Janthinobacterium lividum | reverse complement strand
GGTTTTACTCACTCCTGGCGCGGCATGGAACATGCGAACACCAACCCACTTGGGGTGGAGTGGTTCGGCCTGACCATGGGGCTTGGTTTTGTGCTCAGCTTTGGGTACTGGTGTACTGACTTTCTTGTCGTTCAGCGTGCCATGGCGGCCGACAGTGAGGAAAGTGCCCGCAAAGTGCCGCTCATTGCGGCGATCCCGAAGATGTTCTTTCCGTTTTTGGTGATTCTGCCTGGCCTTATTGCGGTGGCTGCACCTGCCATAGCGCACACAAGTTCCAGCATGGCGGCTTCAGCAACGGTTCAGACGGGCAAGGGGCTCATCCCGGTCAAGATCGACCCGCGGACCGGTGCGGCTGAGCTGGATTCGCACGGCGAACCCATCTACAACTACGATCTTGCCATTCCCACACTGCTGCTTAGCTACTATCCGACCGGAATCCTGGGCCTGGGACTAACCGCCCTGCTGGCTAGCTTCATGTCCGGTATGGCGGGCAACGTCACCGCCTTTAACGCGGTTTGGACCTATGACATTTACCAGAGCTACCTGAACAAGAATGCCAGTGACAAGCACTACCTGTTGATGGGCCGATGGGCCACGGTAGGAGGAGTTGTACTCTCGGTCGGCGCGGCATACCTTGTGACAGGCTTCAACAACATTATGGACACGCTGCAGCTCGTGTTCTCGCTTGTGAATGCGCCCCTGTTTGCGACCTTCCTGCTGGGTATGTTCTGGAAGCGCACCACGGGTCATGGTGCCTTTGCCGGTCTGGTCAGCGGGACGACTGCCGCGCTCGTACACCATGGCCTCACTTTGCCAGCAGGCGCGTCTGCGGGGCTGCACGGCGGATGGATCGCCCACCTTCACACCTATCCCAGTGAGATGGCGCAGAACTTCTGGACGGCAATCGTTGCGTTTACGACCAACCTGCTGGTCACACTCTGTGTAAGCCTCCTAACAAAAGCTCGCCAGCAGGAAGACCTGGTGGGCCTGGTGTACTCGCTGACGCCGAAGCCGCTGGATCACCATCTGCAGTGGTATCAAAAACCCATGACTCTCGGAGTGGCTGTGTTAGCTGTACTCGCCATCTTGAACTTTGTTTTTGCTTGATCGATTCTGCCGCATCCGGAGCTCCTAATGGGTCTTGACCTTCGAATTCCACTTGGCCTAATGTTTGTCACAATTGGCGCGCTTCTGCTCGGGTACGGTCTACTCACCCTGCACAGCGGCATGTACGAGCGGTCCATGGGGCAGAACGTAAATATCATCTGGGGCAGCATCATGGTCCTTTTCGGAGCCGTAATGTTGCTGCTGGTCCGCCGGGCACGGGCTATTCAGGCCCTGGCACCGCCCGCTGCTAATACTGTGCCAACACGGAACCACTAAACCCGGCCATCGACAATCGTGTCACGGCTGCGTTATGGCTGCCTGAGATAATCGGTGCATGAAGCACCGCGTGATTGAACACTACGAACTCGTCCGAAAGCTCGGCACGGGGGGCAGTGGCGTGGTGTTTCTGGCCACCGACACGCAGTTGCAACGGCCAGTAGTTTTAAAGCTTCTGCAGCGCGGAACTCTGACCGCAGAAGAGATGCGGCGCACCTACCTGCGTGAAGCTCGGCTTGCATCGGCGATCGAACACCCCAATGTATGTGCCATCTACGACGTGGGCGAGATCGATGACGAGGCTTACATCGTCATGCAATACGTGCCTGGCAAGCCGCTCGATCGCCTGATCGAAAATGGACCCGCGAACGTGGAGTTGGTCCTTTCTGTCGGCATCCAGGCGGCGGACGGCCTGGCGGCGGCGCACTCGTTGGGCATCTTCCATCGCGATCTGAAGCCTGCCAACCTGATCCTGACCGATGGCGGCCTGCTGAAAATCCTCGATTTCGGCTTGGCGCGACGCATTCGATCGGAAGATGCTGACTTCGATCCCGCCATGCACGCGGAGCGCACACCGCTTCCGAGCAGTACCTACACGGCGCGGGGCGGCACCATTGCGTACATGGCGCCAGAGCAGTTTGTGACTGGGCAGTCTTCCGTTCAGAGCGATATCTTCGCGCTTGGCGTGGTGCTATACGAGATGTTGACCGGGCGTCATCCATTTCATCGCCCGGACACGCCGGACTTCCAGACCATTCGCGCTATCCAGTTTGTCGAGCCAAAATCCGTTCGAGATCTCGCCTCCTCCGCGCCGGCAGAACTTGAAAGTGCGATTCTGCACTGCTTGCGCAAGCAGCCAGCGGAGCGGTTCTCGTCTGCGGGAGAGCTACGTGAAAGCCTCCGCACGATTCTGAAAGCCTCGCAGATGGACGGCCTGGTCGTGCCCGCGGCGAGCCTTTCCGTGCAAAACTCGCTTGAGTTTCGCACCCCGGAAGAAGAGAAGCGGTCGACCGGCCTGCTGTCGATGCTGGCCGAGCGCTTCCGTGAAAGTGGCGGAAACCTGGGCCATAACACCATTGTGGTGCTGCCCTTCGTAAACATGAGCAAGGCCGCGGATGGTGCCGCGCTCTATGGGCATGCCCTGGCAGACGCCATAAGTGCCCGGCTGGCACGCATGCAGAGCCTGATTGTGCGGCCGTCCAGCACCCTGATGAACGTGCCTTCGGGACAACTTGACCCGCTCAGCACCGGACGCAGGCTCGCCGTGGAATACGTTGTGGCGGGCAGCTTTCTGCGCAGCGACAAGGGGTTTGATTTGAACTGGCAGATGCTCCATGTGCCTGAGCAGGCAGTTCGAGCGGGCGGTTCGATCAACGTGGAATCGTTCGACCTGGTCGCGGTCCAAAACGAGATCGGCACAGAGATCTTCAGCGCGCTACGCGGCGGTGCAGGTGTGCGGACTTCTGGAGCTGCAAGAAACGATGAACGCAGCGACCCGGGGCCGCTGGAACAGAAGCTGTCAGAGGATTACCTGCAGGCACGGGCGCTTCTGAACTCCTTTATGTTCCGCACGGGCAGCCCGGAAGACCTGCAGCGGGCGACAGAGCTGTTTACCCGCGTTGTGCAGGGCGACCCAACCTATGCGCCGGGATGGAGCGGCCTGGGCATCACGCATCTTCAATACCTTCGGCATGGGCTTGGCGGGCAAATGCACCTGCTGGAAATGCGACGGGCCCTCGATAAGGCATTGGCGCTTGACCCGCGTTCGGTTGAGGCAAATCTTTATCGCGTGTACATGCTGCTGTCGCGTGGCGAGAAGGAAAGCGCCCGGCACGGCATCGCGAACCTGCTACAAACCGCGGCAAACAACGCAAGCGTCCACCGCATCGCCGGTATGACACTGCGAAGCGATGGGCAGTACGACGAAGCCTTGAAGCAGTTCGGCATTTCGCTGCGCTTGAACCCGTCCGATGCGCCCGTGATCTACAACCACCGGGCCCGCGTGTACCAGTATCAGAATCAGTTTGAGCTTGCCGAGGAAGAGATTCAGAAAGGTCTGACCCTCGAGCCGCGGCAACCTATGCTGTGCATCACGCGCGGTTACCAGTACATGCGACAGGGGCATTTGGAGCAGGCGATTGAAACCATGGAGAGTGTTATCGCTGAGGACAACACCCTGCGGATCGTCTACCCCACCATCGCTATGTGCTACGCCATGCTGGGCGACCGCGAAAAGGCAGCCAGCTTTATTGTCGAGCAAACCCTGGCTGCAGCGGAGGCAGACAGCGAGATGGCCTACCGGCTGGCCACTTATTTCGCGGTCGATGGCGAAAGCAGCGAGGCACTGCACTGGCTGCGCCGCGCTGTGTACCTGGGCAATGAGAACTACCCATGGTTTGTGCGCAATCCAGCCTGGACGCGCTTGCACAGCTCAAGCGAACTGCAGTTGATCTTGAACGATCTAAAGAAGAGCTACCAACGAAACACAAAGAACTGGAAGCGCCTGCTTGCCCAACTGCCTCGTTAGAACAGGCTAATCCGCACCGGCAATCCTAGTTCGCGGGCACGAAACTCTGTGGGGCCTTGTACTCCGGTAGCTCTGCTGCGTATGTTCTGCCTGCAGGGGCAGGTGCAATGGCCTGCGAAGGCACTGCGGAAAACTCCGGTTCGCGTACGAGGGACTGGATGGCGAGTGGCTCTGTCAGGCCAAGTACCACAAGGGTGTCCTTGGGCAGATGCGTCTGGCGGTCCTGCTTCAACCACCATGCGGTGCTAACGCCGGCACCAATGCCCGCCCCCACAACCGCGCCAACACCGCCACCAATCACCGCACCTGCAGCGGCGGCTCCGCCTGTTGTCAGTGACATCGCGGCCAGCGTTGCGCCCACGTGGTCTTTCCGCAGGATGTTGCCTTCTTCATCCACACGCGTGTTTGCGTACTGGTCGGTATCGATCACTTCGGCGTTCAGGGGAATTCGCGAGCCGTCAGGGAATACGATAGCCTGCGCGTGCAGGTGGATCAGGGCGGTTCCACGAATGCGTTTGCCACCTCGAACGTGGGTCACGGTACCCTCGACGATGGAACCCGCAGGCAGCACCACGCGGCCATCGCTCTCTACGTTCTCTGAAAGGTCTGCCTGGAAAGGCGTGTTGGGCAGGGTCTCATTGGTTGCAATCGCCTGCCGTAGGCGCATGCGCAGCATGGTGCCCGCAGGTAGCTCATGTGGGCGGCGCGGGACGCTGGTGACGACCGTCGCATCCGGATCGCTGGGCATGGCGACCTCGGTACGAGTGTGCAGCGTCAGCTCTGGCCGATAGGGTTGGTACACATCCGAAGCCGCAGGTGCAGTAGCCGGCATAGCCACATTGGCAGGCACAGCCGCAGAGGGCTTGCTTGCCGGCACCGGTGCAGGCAGGTCTTCCACAAGGACATCAGGCGGACGCGACACGCCTGTTTGCTGAGCAAACATCGGGGAAGCAACGAAAATACATGCAAGTGCAAGGTGTGGCTTCAACGTGGGTGCTCCTTATGCCGCAGAACCTTTACACAAGCAGCCTAGAGCAGATAGCGTGCTCTGCAGCAAGGATCTGCTTCGCTGAATCAAGAGCGTCAACGCACAGAGAAGCGGAAGACCTTTCATCTGCGTCCGTGCGCTGCTTTGCTAGAATTACCGGACAGCCGTGGTACTTTCCTTGCACGCTGGCTTCACCTGGAAATCTAATGGCCGAGTTACTGGAGACAATTGTTGCTGCGGGCGGTGGCAACATTTCTGTCGACCGCAGGGCAAAGC
>JBPBPZ010000004.1:0-5181 GCA_050954525.1 Janthinobacterium lividum | reverse complement strand
ATTTTGTGCCGTGGTTGATGCACGCGCCTAAGGTGCTGAATCGGTGCTGCTTACCGGTACTGCCGGGGGTGTGATCTTACCCCGCGCACTGGAGACTGACACGGTACATGGCTGATTATATCTATCTGCTGGAAACCCGCCTTTCACCCGCACAACAAAAGGCGATTGGCACACTTCGCACCATAGCGCGAGAACACGAAGTCACCATTTTTCTTGCTGGCGGAGCGGTGCGCGACCTGACTGGTGGCGGTTCCATACGCGACCTCGACCTGATCATCCAAGGTGATGCAATGCGCCTTCGGCAAGCGCTGGAACAGGCAGGTGCGGAGATCCATGGTGAGCATGAATCTGCACAGAAGCTGTTTCTAAGCCTGCCGGGCGGCGTCCGTGTGGAACTTTCTTCGGCCATGAGCGTGAGCTACCCAAAGCCCGGCATGCCGAAGTACGAAGCTGGAAACTTGTCGGACGATTTGCGGAGCCGCGACTTCACCGCGAACGCAATGGCCATCTCGTTGAACGATGGTTCGTACGGTCTCCTGATCGATCCGCTCAATGGCGTTGCCGATATCGAAAACCGTGAGCTGCGGCTGGTAAGCAATTACGGCTTCATCGAGGATCCGTCACGCCTAATCCGTGCCGCGCGGTTGAGTTCAAGGCTCGGTTGGCAGATGGAAGAGCGGACCCGGCAGCGCTACGACACGGCAAAGGATGAAGGCTACATCACTGCGCTTTCCGCCTGGAATCGCGGCTACGAACTTGAGGAAATCTTCCACGAGGAAGACCCGGTCCGGATTCTGCGTGCTCTGGAAGCAGAGCAGTGGATGCAGCACCTGTTGCCGGCGCTCGATTCCTCTAAGGCAAACACGGCGGGACTGGGAGACCTGGCTGAGCGTCAGGGGCAGCTGCAGACACAGTGCATCCTTGCGCAATCTGCCGCGCTTGCCTTCCCACTTGTTACCGCTAAGTTGGCGGCAGGAGATGTTTCTGCTCTCAAGGCGTTGTTTGTGCGTCCTGGTTTTGCCCGCGAGATCGATTCATCCGAAGCACGCACCCGTGAATTTTCCACCCGATTCGGCTCGAAGGAAGCAGCGACGCCTTCCGCTGCATGGCGTATGTTGCATGCGTCTGAGCCGAACCTGGTGCTGGCACTCTCCGTCAATGGCAAAAGCTCAGCAGTCCAGTCTCGCCTCAAGACCTTCCTGACAGATTCGCCTTCTGCTCGTCAGCGCATTCCTTACGCGCTGATGCAGGAGATGCGCATCTCCGCAGACCTGCCCGAGTACACAGACTTGGTGGAAAAGCTGTTCTTCGAATTGATGGATGGCAAGCTGACCACCCAGGAAGAGATGAAGGCATTTCTTGAGCCGTTCTCTCCACCGGCACCCCCACCACCTGTGAACCTTCGCAGGGCACGGGCAAAGAAGGAAGTACGTCCTAGCCGTGCCAAGGGCAAGAAGGCTGCAGAACCGGAAGAGGACGACCTCCCAAGCACCGTGGCAGAGCAGGAAGAGGAAGCGGGCATAGAAGAAGGCCTCATGGAGGATGGTTCATTAACTGGACCGGATCGCGGGCCAGAGCCGACGCCTAGAACTCCGCTCGTGGGTAAGGTTGCGCCTGAAGCTGCTGAGCGCACCGGGAAAGCCCGGGTAAAAAAGGCGGCGATGGAGCTTGACGACGATGCGGCAGAAGATTCGCCAGACCCCGTTGAGACATCCACGGAGGCAAGCGCCCCTTCCGCAGTCAAGAAGGCGGATAAACCAGCCGTAGCTGCGAAGAAGACAGCCTCGGGTCAGCAGGTGATCGTCGTGGCAGCGAAGCCTGCACTCGCAGCTAAGAAATCCGTTCCACCCACGCCAGAACCCGCTCCAGCGCGTCAGTCACCGAGGAAGTCTGAAGAGGCTCCGCTAAAGCCTGCTGCACGATCCGGCGGAGCCCAAAAGTCAGCACCAATCGCGCAAAAGGCAGAAGAACCCGCCCAAAAGCCTGCTGCACCGAAGACTACCTCTAGTGAAATACCTGTTGTTGCGTCTCCAAAGAAGGACGTCCTACCGGCAAAGCAATCAAAAGCCAGTGCACCTGCAACGAAGGTGGACGCAGGTTCGACATCCGGGACCGCTGCACCTGTGAAGTCTGCCGCAAAGAAGGCCACCAACAAGCAGTAGGCCATGTACGACTCCATGAGCAACTTCCTGCCGTCCATGCGTGAGCGCTACCCGTCCGCTACTGAGGCGGCGGGGAGGCCGTGGGTCTTTCTGCCATATGACCGCCTGAACGACCGTCTGGGTGTCGTCCTCGACAGGCCGGACGCCGGCATCATCCTGATCGAATCGCATAACAAAGGAAAGGCGCGTCCTTACCACAAGAAAAAAGTCCTTCTTGTTCTGTCGAATCAGCGGCATTTCGCCCTGGAGCAGATAGAGAAAGGGCGGCAGGTCCTCTACCTGAACGCACCTGAGAGCTTTGGCGAACAACTGAGACATGCGCAGCAAAGCCTTGGTCTCGGTACGATTTTGACCAGCTTGCCGGCAGAACGGGAGCTTCGGAAAGATCTCGAACTAGGCCAGAAACAAGGGCTGGCTCTTGAGTACCGTCCCGACACCGCGTGGCTATCCACGCAAGCGGACTGGGATCATGTCTTTGACAAGTCAACGCGTGGTCGCCAGTACTTGATGGAGCGCTTCTACCGGCACATGCGGCAGACAAGTCGACTGCTGATGGAACCAGACGGCAGTTTTGCGGGTGGAAAACTTTCGTTCGACGAGCAGAATCGTGAGCGCTACAAGGGACAGATCCCAGTCCCCGAGCGGCCGTCTTACCCAGCTGATGACATCACCCTTGAAGTCGCAGAGATGATCGAGCGCCTGACGCCGGACACCCTGGGCAGCACAAATGGCTTTGACCTGCCTGTGACAGCAGGTGCTGTAGAACAGCTTTGGGCTTTTGCTTTGAAAAGACTTCTACCGTTTTTCGGCCCTTATGAAGATGCAATGGATGCTGATGAACCCGTGCTGTTCCACTCAGCCATGTCTGCGTTGCTGAATCTTAGCCGTCTCTTGCCTCGCGAGGTGGTTAAGGATGTTGACGCGGGGTACCGTGCCAACAGGATTCCACTGAGCAGTGCCGAAGGCTTTATTCGTCAGATACTTGGATGGCGAGAGTTCATGCGCCACATTCACCATGCGACAGACGGGTTTCGGACATTGCCGCAACAACCCGATCCGCCCGCCAATCGCACTGCCAACAGGTACAGTCATCTCCTTGTGAAGGAAATCACGCCCGCGGCGCCTGAAAGACCGGCGATGCCTTCAGCCCTGGATGCGCATCTTCCATTGCCGCCGGTGTACTGGGGCGAACGCTCGGGCATGTTCTGCATGGACACAGTGATCGCGCAGGTGATGAGCACTGGCTGGTCACACCACA
Organism: Janthinobacterium lividum; assembly: GCA_050954525.1. Lineage (GTDB taxonomy): Bacteria > Acidobacteriota > Terriglobia > Terriglobales > Acidobacteriaceae > Terriglobus. Next base: position 1,761 of record JBPBPZ010000004.1, on the reverse strand, counting down.
TCACCCGTCTGATGGTGCTTTCGAATCTTGCAGTACTCTGCGGCTTTTCTCCTCGAGAGCTTACGGACTGGTTCTGGGTGTCGTATATCGATGCGTATGACTGGGTTGTAGAGAGCAATGTACTCGGTATGTCGACTTTCGCAGACGGCGGCCTGACTGCCACGAAGCCGTACGTGTCCGGCGCAGCGTACATCGATCGTATGAGTAATTACTGCGGCAGGTGCGACCTTAACCCGAAGAAATCGACGGGTCCTGGTTCCTGCCCCTTTACGGCTCTGTACTGGAGCTTTCTGGAGCGCCACAGCGACCTTCTCGCGCAGAATCAGCGCCTCAGGATGCCGTACAACACGCTCTGGAAGAAATCTGCTGCGGAACGATCTGCGCTGAAGGAGCGCGCCGAACTAGCGGTAGTGCAGCTGCAACGAGGCGAGATCGTTAGCTAGATCAGGAAGGGGTTGGTCTCCCGTTCACTGCCGATGGTCGTCGATGGACCGTGGCCTGCGATGACAACGGTGGCGTCAGGCAGGGCCAGCAGTTTCTCCCGGATCGATCGCAGGATCAGGCTGCCATCACCGCCGGGCAGATCGGTTCTACCAATGCCACCCTGGAACAGTGTGTCTCCAGCCAAGACGAGGCCGCTGGCAGGAAAGTGGAGTGAGATGCTGCCATCGGTGTGGCCTGGTGTGTGCAGAACCTCTCCGGCCTCGGTACCCACCCAGATTTTGGTGCCCTCTTCGGCGCTTTCATCTGGTGGAGCGACTACCGGATTAGCAACGCCCATCCACGCCGCCTGTTGTTCCATCCAGCCCAGCTGGAAAAGATCTGCCTGGTGGTACAGAACGGTAGCGCCGGTCTGGTCTGACAGCACTTTAGCACCAGCAATATGGTCCAAATGGGCATGTGTGACGATGATCTGACGTAGGACCAGGTGATGCGCCGCCAGAAAGCTGGAGATCCTTAGAAGATCTCCGCCAGGATCAACGACTGTGGCATCGCGGCTGACCGTGTCATACAGTATGGAGCAATTACATTGCAAAGGCCCGACAGGGAAGGTCTCGCAATCCATGAATGGGTACGACTTACTTCTTGGGTGTGGACTGCTGTGTCTTGACGCCGGACAGCACCGAACGATCGCTTGCACGCGACATCAGGATGGTGAGAGTAATCGAAGTCACCATAAACAGAATTGCTGACCACGTAGTCAGACGGGTGAGCAGATTAGCGGCACCGCGGGGGCCAAAAGCAGTTTGAGATCCCTGGCCACCAAACGCGCCAGCCAAATCCGCGCTTTTGCCCTGCTGCAAGAGGACGACGCCAATCAGGAACAGGCAAATGATGATGTGAAGAATGACCAGCAGAACGAGTAAAACATTCATTGATGTAACGATCCTTGTGAGGGTCACGTGCACGCCAGCAGATGGTGGCGAACAGGCGCATGCATAGACCCGGGCGTACTGAAGTGTAACATTGGCCGCAGCCAACCCTGCTTTCCACGATCACTGTATCAATTCCGAGCGTTGTCCCTCTTTGGGCTGCATGGTAGCTTTGAGACGTTCCGCCGATCCGTCCGCCTGCAAAGAAGAGAAGATACTGGTCAGGCGATCCAACCTGTCAGGAAAAGCCTGCAGAGATTTGTTCGGCTTGTGGACCAGCAAAGCGAAACTGCAACCCGTTCGGCTGTGACTGACGTATTGCTTACGACAGGACAGAAAGCTGATACGTCCGTCATGGCAAGTGCCAGACGATGACTGTGTACTTAGG
>JBPBPZ010000323.1:0-5206 GCA_050954525.1 Janthinobacterium lividum | reverse complement strand
CTAACGGCTGGGATAGTTTAGCGGCCACCTTGTCGCCGGTGGCCGCTACTTATCCAGCCTGCTCCTGCATCCGGCGCAAGTCTGTCAGCACCATGCTGCCACTCTCCATGTAAAGCAGTCCCTCCCGTCGAAAGGCAGAGAGCACACGCGTCACAGTCTCACGCGAGATACCTGCCATGTGGCCCAGCTCTTCATGCGTCAGCGGCATCGCAAAGCGTACTTCACCGCAATTTCCTTCCGGTTCGCTTTCATGCTCACCAGCCACAATCAACTCACCCCACTCGGCCAGTACACCCGCAAGTTTTGCCGCTGCACTACCAGAGAGCGCCAGCCGCCGCGCGCTCAGCACGGCTGACTGGTACTCGCGCGCCATAGCCATTGCAGAGTTGCGACCCACAGCCTGAAACTCTTCCATGAAGAGTAAGAAGTGCGTCCGCGGAATGGCCTTCAGTTGACACGTTTCGAGTGTCACGGCCGTCGCTTCGTAGCGGCTGCGCTTCAATGCGGCAGCCAGCCCCAGCACATCGCCCGGCCCGGCGATACGTAAGATCAGTAGCCGTCCATCGCTCGACGAAGTACTGAGCTTGATCGTGCCATGACAGACAACGTACACGTGATCCGGCGCAAAGCCTTCGCTCAACACGTGTTCGCGAGGCCCCAACCGCACCCATGACCCTAACCCGTCCAATCGCTGCAAAGCAACACGATCTAACGAGCAGAAGCAGTGTGGCCCCTTCGTCTCGCAATTGAAACAGCTAGGACGTAATGGCATAGAAGGCCTCAAAGGCAGGATAAAACATAGTGGAACAATCACGAATGCCGACGGGAAAACCCAGGAGCATTGCTCCTGTGAAGTCACATAGTCGGAAGTTACGGGCTAAGCGTCCCTTCCTGCAGCCAAAGGCCTGTAGCCACCTATCGCCACACAGGGCCGATCAGCTCCGTCCTGAGCAGAGGTCTGCCAAGATACAACGGGCTCTCGGACTTGATGAATGCCGGGACTTGTTTTCCGCTTACCCTCAAGACAAAGCATGAGCATCTTCGGCGAGCAACAGACCTCTCGGTAAGCGAAACGCCCGGTATAGCAGTCGTCCCCGAAACCCTAGAACTCTGCAGATGAGGGTCATACTACGCGTCCGCATCATCGGCAGAGGTATTCTCTGCATTGGAGAAGCCATCACATGCCTTGCTTGCCGGAAGAGTTGAAACACGTGCCCCTGTTCTCCCTGCTTGATGACGCTGGGACAGCGATCCTTGCCGCGCAGGTGGAGGTGAAACACTTTGCTGCTCGGCAGCGGATCTACAAAATCGGCGATCCGGGAAAGAATGCGTATGTTGTGATGTCGGGCAAGATCCAGGTGACTACAGTTGACGAGGATCACCAGGAGATCGTGCTTGATGAGCCCAGCCACGGCGAGTTCTTCGGCTTTGCCTCCATGCTGGAAGAGTCACCGCACAGGACGAATGCGGTCGCGTTAGGAGAAGCCATTTGCCTTGAAGTTGACCGCAACGACATCTCTGCACTGCTGGAGAAGAAACCTATGGCGGGGATGGACATGCTCACGGTGCTTGGCCGGCAGTATCACGCTACCCAGGAGTTGGTGCGGGTACGGGCTAGCCGCAACCCAAACGAACGGATCGATGAGGAAGAAACCTTCGGCGAACGCATCGCCGACATGGTGGCAAGGTTCGGGGGATCGTGGACGTTCATCATCGCGTTCGGCGTCACGCTTACCATCTACACAGCGGCTAATGTTTTACTGCGCGGAAAGGCATGGGATCCTTACCCTTTCATCTTGCTTAACCTTTTCCTGTCGATGCTCGCAGCCATCCAGGCACCGGTGATTATGATGAGCCAGAACCGCCAGGACACAAAGGACCGTGTCCGCAGCGAACTTGATTATGAGGTAAACGTTCGGTCAGAGTCAGAGATTCAGGGTCTAGCAAACAAGTTAAATCAACTAACGGAAAAGATCGGCGACCTTGACGATCTCTTCCGGGCCGCAGACAGGCATAGCGACCACTTCTCCTCGTAGTCGACTGACCTCGACAGATCTTCATATACAAATGATCAACTCACTCAGGCCATATCGAGTTGCAGCGGACAGTATCAAGTCGTTTGTGCCTCACACGCTACAAGCCTTGAACCTACTCAAGTTCGATCGGTAAAAGCGTCTACGCGGAAGCCCACCAGCTATGTACTTGCCACAGGACTTGGAAAGCGCATCGTGAAGACAGACCCGGTGCGCCCAGGGCGCATCCTGGAGCGTACGAAGAGCTTGCCGTGGTGTTCCTCAATGATCCGCTTGGAAGCGACAGGCCGAGACCGTTTCCGCCGCTTTCTTTCGTCGTGAAGAAGGGCTGGAAGAGCTTTTCTTGGTAGTCGGGGTGGATGCCGTAGCCGTTATCCGCCACGGTCAGTTCCACACGTGCGGAGCACTTCTTGACGCACACGGTGAGCTGTCCCTGCTCTGGCATCGCCTCCAACGCGTTGGCGATCAAGTTGGACAAGACCTGCAGAATGCGTGAACCTTGGAGGCTGGCGACCAGGTCTTTCGGGAGCTTGCGAACGAGGTGGATCCGCTTTGCTTCGATGGTTTGCTGGTGAATGCGAAGCGCAGACTCCGCCAATGTGACGAGATCAATTGGCTTGTGTTCTTGGGACAGTTTGGCAAAGCTCAGGGTCTGACTGGTAACCCGGCTGAGGTGACGGAGTTGGTCTTTCGCCATGTGCGTGTAGGTGCGCACCTGTTCGGGATCGTCTGCCTCTTGGTACGCCAGATAGCTGAGGTGGCCGAGGGTTTCCAGCGGATTTCGGATGTCTTGCAGGACCTCAAGGGCCAAGTGGCCTGCGAGTGCACGTTGATCCCTTGCTTCAGCATCCGATTCTGGTGGCTTCAGTAGCTTTATCGCCGTGTTTGCCATGCCCCAACACCTCAAAACCCACTGGGCGCGCTGACAATTCGGCTGCGTGCTCAACGGCTGGCGACTGCCTCCAACTGGGCAGAGAGCCCTCGCCTTTGGGGTATAGCTTGCGCAGGTGGAGAGATCAACTTGGCGTTCTGCGGCAGACAGCGAATGGCAGACGATCAACAGCTCTACACGGGCGAGGTCGGGCGCTTGCCCAATGGGATCGAGGGTCACAGAGACGCGGTGACCTGCCGATCGCAATACCATCTCTCTCGTATGGAGGAGTTCTGAGTCTCGGCCACAGATCAGGATGTGATCGTTCTCGGCCAATCGAACGGTCCCTTGAAAAGCTGCAGCTCGATTCTTTCGGAATGAAAGGCGCTGGTCAAATGCTAAAGAGATTCGCTTTTCCTCCGGCCTGCCCTGTAAGCCTCAATGAGCGTGGAAAGGTCAGTGGCCGCAAGCTGCCGTCGGTCTTAGCGTACTTTGCTGAATCGCGAGTGCGATTGAGCGGTCCGCCTGCTGCCACAATAGCATTGGCATCTCGAGGAAATATGACAAAGTCAGGATTCATGGATTGGTTGTTGGCAGATATACGTCTGCCCAAAGGTGTCCACAGCACGCCCGAACCGGTACACACCTGGTGGCGCGTGATGTGCCTGACGGGAGTCGACTACTTCTCGACTCTGGGGTACCAGCCCGGAATCGCTTTCCTTGCAGCTGGCGTTCTCTCGCCGCTTGCGACCCTGGTACTCGTCTTGGTAACACTTTTCGCAGCACTGCCTCTTTACAGGCGGGTAGCGAAGGCCAGTCCAAACGGGCAAGGCAGTATTGCCATGCTGGAGCGACTGTTTCCCCAATGGGGTGGGAAAGCCTTTGTGCTCATCCTGCTTGGCTTTGCCTCGACAGACTTTATCATCACCATGACACTTTCCGCGGCGGATGCGGCGGCGCACTTTGTGCATAACCCATTCGCACCGCACTGGCTATCCGGACAGATGCTGGTCACCTTGATACTCCTGGCCGCGCTCAGTGCCATCTTCCTTAATGGCTTTAAGGAGGCCATCGGTATCGCGGTGGTCCTTGTAGGTGTGTACCTAGTTTTAAACGCTATTGTGACGCTTAAGGCTCTCGCTGTGGTGATTCATCATCCCGAACTATTTGCACAATGGAAGCAAGCCCTCTTTGCGCAGCATTCAAGTCTGCTCGGAATGCTGGGCTTGTCTCTACTCCTGTTTCCTAAGCTGGCACTTGGACTTTCAGGTTTTGAGACCGGCGTGGCCGTCATGCCGCTGATCGAGGGAAAGGATCTTGACGGCAGAATTCGAAATGCGCGTAAGCTGCTCGACACCGCAGCCATCATCATGAGCGTGTTCCTCATCGCCACCAGTCTGGTCACAACACTTCTGATTCCACCGAGCGCATTTGCAGAGGGTGGAGCGGCTAATGGCCGTGCAATGGCCTACCTAGCTCATCAGTACTTCGGCAATGGCTTTGGTTCGGTTTATGACCTCAGCACCATCCTGATCCTCGCTTTTGCCGGCGCCTCCGCGATGGCTGGGCTTCTGAATCTCATTCCTCGCTATCTCCCTCGGCTTGGAATGGCCCCAGAGTGGGCGCAGGCGTCACGTCCTCTTGTTCTGGTCTTCATGGCTGTGGCCTTTGTTGTCACCGTCGCCTTCCACGCAGATGTCGATGCACAGGGAGGTGCCTATGCCACTGGCGTGCTCGTTCTGATTACTTCGGCCGCATGCGCAGTTACGATCTCACTTTGGAAGAGCCGGATGCGATGGGCTTATCTTTTGGTGACCCTCGTTTTTGTCTACACAACAGCACTCAACATCTGGCAGCGACCAGAGGGTCTGAAGATTTCCTCTTTCTTCATTTTGGCCATCGTCTGCGTATCGTTGGTCTCCCGTGCGATGCGTTCGACTGAGCTTCGCGTCACTGAGGTTCGTCTCTCTCCCGCTGCCTCGCAAATGTTGGTTGAAGGACAGCATGCTGCCATCCGGTTGATTGCGCGGCGTCCCCAGGATGAAACTGCGGAAGACCTAGATCGCGTAGATGTCCTGGTTAGAAGCATGTACGGTTTGGGACCAGACACCATCCTGTACTTCCTTGAGGTAGAACGGACGGACGCGTCCGACTTCGACCAGTGCCTAGATATCGATGCACGTCGTGTTGGGAACCACCCCGTACTTTTCGGGAAGAGTCCTGTCGTTGGAAACTCTATCGCCGCACTCCTGATCCATTTGGAAGAGGGAACCGGCCGGCTACCCCATGCTTACTTCAAGTG
>JBPBPZ010000126.1:0-5277 GCA_050954525.1 Janthinobacterium lividum | reverse complement strand
CGCCTGCCCTGCTGCGTAACCATTTCGCCCGCTCCCGCTCGGTGGTACAGCGCACCCATAGACTCGGCGAACTCCATCGGTGAGGTGCGTGGTGTGGTCTGCAGCGTACGCAGGGGACCGTGGCGGCGGCTGAAGGTAAACAGCATCAGCACAAAGGCAAGCAGCAGTTGGAGAACGACAGCGGTAAGCGGCAGGCCCGCAACCGCGCTCCACGGCGATGCTGGATGCCACAGGTGGTCAGACTCGTCGAAGAGTACCGTGCGATCGGCGGGACCGACGCTTGCCAGCAGCAACTGAAGATTTGCGTCGGTGTGCAGGCCGCGGTTGGTCAGCGGTGCCACGCCTGCCCACCACACAACTGTTCCCTCGCCCATGTGGTACCAGATTACGGCTGCCCCATGTTCGCAGCGCTGGGCTACATGCGTCTCCGGCAAGTCTGTACGCGCAAGCACCTCAGGCTGGAACAGCAGTGGACCTACGCGGGATAGTGCACTGTTACCCTCGGGCGTGGTGCGACACCGGTTGTCCGGGCGGGCCTCATTTTCGTTCCAGTACACGCCCGGCAGCACGGCTGCTCCAAATCCACCGATCGCGACAATGCGTCCACCCCGCTGCAAAAAGCTTTCCAAGACGTGCGTTTCCGCCTCATTCTGCGTACCGAACGGCGCGGGTATGACCAGCGTGGTATGCGCCGCATCTACACCCTGTAGCTGCCCGATGGCCTCGCTCGAACGCTCCACACGGTAACCCAATCTCGGCAACAGCAAGTACGCCGCTTTTACACCCTGCGGGCCCGCGTTGTAGGTGGAGGGTGTCGGGTCATCTTCAGCCTGCGCCGGAACGAACAGCGAAATGCCCACGATGACGAGTAGCACGACCAAAATGCCGTAGAGCGTGAACTTGTGGTCTACCGAAAACCTTTTTCGCATCTTGCTCATGCAGTCGCCACGTCCCGCACCAGCTCCTCCGCACGCCGATAGTCCATCTCGGTTGCGTTCCCATTGCCATACCAGGTGGTCTCCAGCAGCAAGGTCAGTTCGCGCAGGTGGGTGCGTCGAGTCGTACCGGACGGCAGCAAGTGCAGGTATTCGCGGGGCGTGCGGGTGTGCGAGGGTGCGATCGCCCGCTGCTGCTCCAGCATGCTGATGCTGTGCCAGTACAGGGCATGCACGGCATCACGCCACTGCCGCTGCTCCGCAAGGTCCTTGGCAGCCTGGAGCCAGTCCACACGGCGGCGTGCCTCCCGTGGCTCGTGCCCGCCTGGCTCCGCAGTACGTAGACGCTCTTCCCGCACTTGTCGCAGCAGCCACAGGCCCAGCGAAACGAGCGGCACAGCAAACAGCAACAGCTCCAGCAGAAAGCGCAAAAGGCTGCTGGTAGCGGCACCTGGCAGCCGCGTGTGCCGGCTCAGCCAGTCCTGAAAATGCTCCCACTGCCGCTGCAACCATGACGGCTTTGCCTTGGCAAACTCCACGTTTGATAGCACCGCGTCCGCCTCGTGGCGCACGCGAGGTCCAGCTGCCGTGGAAGTCGCGGGCTGTGTCTCGTCTAAATGATGCAGCAGCACCTCTGCCCGGCGATGACGGTCCGCGGGACTCATCTTCTTCATCTGCTGAAGGCCAGAGCGCAGCCACTCATAGCTCTCGAGCGATTTCACATGGTTGTCGAGCACCACCGTCCGGTCCTGCGGCAGCGGCGCACTCTCGCAGACAGCCGCGTTGGCATCGCAGGCACGGATGGTGGCTGCGGGGTCGATGGACTGTGTGGGCGATCCGGCGGCAATTTGGCCAGGCGCGGCCAGCAGGCAATGCGCCGCAAGCAGCGCGGCGAGGCCTCGGATCTGCGTGCCCATCCGCATAGGATTAAAGGGTCGCCGGGTCTGAGGGCAAGCCCATCGCGTCGTACGTTGGCACAGCAGGCACTGACTCCTCCATCAGCGCAACCAGATCGTATCCCTCACGGCGCACACGCTCGTCGTAGTACACCACGCACAGTGCCACCATCAGCAGCGGCTGCAGAAGGAGTGAACTCAGCATGGTGACCAGCAGGCCGACCGCCTGCAGAGCGATTAGCGCCACGTGTCCCCGCAAAAACGACAAGCCAAGAAAGCCGATGAAGGAACTAATCACGACGTAGAAGATGCCGATCAACAGCAGCACCGCGAACACCCTGCCTTTGCGCGTCTGCAGCAGATCTTTGCTGCGACCCAACGCAGCCCCGGGCGACAGGTCTTCGACCACGGCAGCTGGCATGGCCACCGAAAGCCGAATGTACAGGTACATTGCCACAAAAATGGTAAGACCTGCCAACGCCATCAACAAGCCACCAACTGCGCGCAGTGTTCCACCACCCGCGGCACCGCCAAAGGGGATGAGGAAAGTGCCAGCCGTAGCCAGCAGAATGGGCAGCCAGGCTGCCTGCAGGGCTTGCAGCACCAATAACGCAGGGTAGCGAAACCAGTGGCGCAGGACGACACCGAAGCTTTCCCGGATGGTCACCGACCGACCAAGATAACGACGTGAGGCCGCCCAGCAGATACTTGCGCTCGACCACCCATAAGCAAAGAAGGACAGCACGGAAAAAACGCTCAGTATGAGTCCAAGGCCAGGCGATGACCACATAGGCGTAAGCGGAGAAAGATGTGCCGCCTTTAAATAGATCGAACGGACAGCAAATTGCACCACCGTCAGCAGTGCAGGCACTATGCCGATGCCAACACAAAGTGGAAACGATGCGCGAAACAAAGCAAAGCTGCGGTCCAGAGTTTCCCCTGTGGTAAGCGGGCGCAGGGCAAACCGTGACGGTGAAGCAGAAGCATAATCCCAGGGCTGCGACTGCATGGACACCTCATCAAGAGTCTCAAGTGAACGCCATGCTATCACCCAGGCGCGGTCCGTTGCAGACTTTCAGTACACCCTTGTTGATGAGCGAACGCAGTACTTTCATACCAGCTCTCCTAGGTGGCCATCCTGCTCACTTGTGCCTGTCGCGCACCGCGACTTCGTCTATGGCATTGCCACAAGCTTGAGCGAGGCCGAGCCGCTCAGCCCGGCTCCCGCTCGCATGGCCTTCAGAAATCTTCTAACAGCCGGCCCGCTGAAGCGGCTTCGTTCTATTAACTCAGGATTCCCCCCGAGTTAATACACGCGCATAACGAACAGCAACGCCACGGCTTCCAACCTGGCGTTCAGAGGAGACCGCTTAGCAGGTTTTTCTCTTCTCAAGACTTGTCTTTGCCACCATCGATCAGGCTAAGCATTAGAGAAAACGTTCCCATAACGCGAAACACCAACGAACGACGACATCGCTTTTTTGATTCGAAGCATTCTCCTTATCTTTCGTTTGCAAGAGGCTGTCCCATTGTCAAGAACACCGGAGTGGGCAGAAAGCGGTGCGGGATCGAAACGGCTCAGCTGACTTCGCCCGTTCCGCGGATTGCGAGATGACAAAAGCCGGAGGGCAAAGAGGTATCTTGTGCTAAACGACTGCTGTGAGCACAAGCAGAACTCTTAACTTTAAGTGCTGCACACTACGGGCAAAGGTATCGATGACGTTTCCAAAAACCCTCACTGTCAGATTTCTTCTCTGCCTCTTCTTTGTGGTGGCCATCGCAGCTGCGCCAAGGAAAGCACTGGCAAGTGGAGATTACGGCTGCTCCCGAATATGGCGGATGGCGCACCACAACTATGAGAGCTGTAGCAACATGGCGATGCTCTCGCCCGGCAATGACACCCGTGTCAATCTCCTGCTTCTCATGGCGGATCTTCGACCATCGACGCTTCCTGCTGGCATTCAGGCAAAGGCTGGCAACCCGCCCCTTTTCACCTGGGAAGATATAGCGGATTTGCCCGAACAGGGGGCATCGTACGGCGCAAACACGCCCACGGACGAAGAGAGCAAGCCTTGCACGCTGTCGAAAGATGATGAGTTCGTAGCCGCCGTACAGGTCGACCCGCTTCTTACACCTGCAGAGCGCGTTGCCTTGCTAGACGCGCGTACCCACGTCCAGGAGGGATGCACATCAGAAACCATGGCGGCAGCACTCGTGAGCGCGGCGAGATCAACCTCCTCTCCAGCGGCGCGTTCCTATGTGCAGTACCTGAGGGGAGCTGCAAAGTTCTGGCAGATGGATGATGCTGGCGCAGTCGCTGTCTTTCAGCCACTTGTATCGGCCCAAACTCTTTGGGTCCGCGAGACCTCCGCCTATATGGCGGCCCGCGCTCTACTAAGACTTGTTCAAGTCGGAGCGTTCGACGAATACGGTGAGATGACCGAGAGGTGGCACGCTGAACCCTCGCGGGTTGTATCGGCTCAGGCAGCATTGGATTTATACCTGCAGCAGTATCCGAGAGGTAGATACACCAAGTCTGCACGAGGGCTGAAGCGACGCAGCTACTGGCTGGCTGGGGATACGCTACACCTCACGGACGAGTACAGTGCTTTGCTGTCGCAGACTCCGGAACAGCGCGGTTTCAGTGATGCCGATCTCCTCCAAGAGATCGATAACAAAATCAGCATCATCCCTTCAAATTCCGGTTCACCGCTGAGTGACTTGTCGGCATCCGAGCCGCAAAAGAACACGCACAGTCCGCTGCTACTGGCCATGCTGGATTTTGCATCCATGCGCACCCTCGAACGGACGAACCCAGAATCCGATCGGCAGACGATCTTGGACAAGACTTTGTCCTTAGCAACACTTCAGCAACAAAGGCAGTATTTCGAAGGCAATCTTCCGCTCTATGAGCTTCTCCTTGCGACACACGCGTTCTATGTCGAAAAGAATCCGGCGGAGGTTTTGAAGTTGCTTCCAGACAACACGCGGCAGGGATACTACACGTACTTGCAGTTCAGCCGCCAAACATTGCGTGGCATGGCCCTTGAAGCTCTGAAGGATCACAACTCGCTTGCCTTCTGGACGAGCATGCTGCCAGCTTCCAAATCTCCTTTCCAGCGATCGGCTCTGGAGCTTGCGATTGCTTGGCTGGCTCAATGCGAGTACCGCAACGATCTATCGCCATGCCCTTGATCGCGCCATGGATGAAGCTACCGGGGAACTGGGTGGAGGTGAACCAGGAGCGCTGGACACCTGGAACTTTTCGATTACGGTAGCAAAAGCCTGGGAGGAGGCGTTCTTCTCGACAGCAACGCCAGGAACCCGACAGGTCGCACTGCGGAGCGCGATGACCTTCAGTCCCGACCGCGATGGTGTCTTCGACGTCTTTCTAAAGCTGGTGCGTCGTGGTTTGGGTGGAACCAACCTGCCCGGGACACAGTATG
>JBPBPZ010000094.1:0-5278 GCA_050954525.1 Janthinobacterium lividum | reverse complement strand
CGCCACATCTTAAGTGCAACAAATCTCAGACACGCAGCAAAGACTATAGGTGGATACTGCCTAGCGCAAGCCGGTACCGGTATCCTAAGTGACTCTGTGACAAACGCCTCGGGCTCCGCATTGCAGAACGCTTTTGTTGCTTTCCGTAACGAAGTATTCGCTTGTTACACGATCGGCACCAAGCAATATGCTGACAATAGAGGTTCTTTGCAGAGCTGCTGTATTTGCTGAGCATGGAAGAATGTCGACAGCTTCGCGTGAGGGTTATCCGTGCGATGTGACGGATGAGGAGTGGTGGTTTGTATTGCCGTATCTGCTGTTAAGTCGGGAGAATAGCCTGCATCGGGAGCACGAGCTGCGCGAGGTCTTCAACGGTTTGCGTTATATGGCGAAGACCGGCTGACCGTGGTGTTGGATGCCCGGGAACCTGCCTGCGTGGGCCGCGGTTTATCAGCAGACGAGGCGCTGGATGGCGGCGGGCTGTTTTGAAGCCTTGGTGGCGGAGGTACAGTCGGATTCTGCGTGAGTAGAAGGGCCGCAAGGGCCAGCCCACGGCGGTTTGTCTCGATAGCCGCACCTTGCAATCGACGCCTGAGTCGGGCGGCCGCGCCGGCTTCGATGGGACCAGGTGGCGCAAGGGCTCGAAGGTTCACATCGCCGTCGATACGCTCGAACCTCTGCTTGCGCTGACCGTGACGGCGGCCGATGACGGTCAGCGCAGGCCAGGTCGCTGCGCTGGCCGAACAGGTCCAGCAGGTGACCGGCAACACCGTCGAGCTGGCCTATGTCGACCAAGGCTGCACTGGTCCGAACGCGGCCGAAGCCGTTCAGCAGCACGGAATCCAACTTGAGGTCGTCAATCACCCCATGGTCAAGCGAGGTTTCCTGCTCTTCCCCAAACGATGGGGTCGTCGAAACGAATTCCCCTGGCAGCACGTTTCCGAAGGCTCGCCAGAGACTACGAGCGGCTCGACACCACTCTCAAAAGATTCCACTATGTCGCCTTCGACATCCTCATGTGTGCCAGATTTGCTCAAAGTAGCAACTACAAGCCTCTAGAGCTCTTGGCTGCATAAAAAACCACGCTTTATAACGATCCTCCTCGCCGTTTTTGGCACAGGTTATGAACCAAGCCGGGCTACCAAATCACCTCGGACCGGATGCACCGACTCGCAAGTCAGAATGCAACGTTGCAGTCACAGTCACTCCCACCTTTGGCTTAGCTTCGTCTACACAGGTTGTCACGGTCTAGAGAACAAGTCTGTTCAGGCGAAGGCTAATACAATGGCACCGGCAGCGATTAGCGCTCCGCCGAGGAGCTTGCGAGTTGTAAGCGCTTCACCCAGCAGAGGGGCCGCTAAAAGAATGACGAAGATCACACTGAGTTTGTCGATGGGCGCCACTTTGGACGCCTGCCCTACCGAAAGCGCCCTGAAGTAGCAGATCCAAGACAAACCAGTAGCGACACCCGATGCAAGTAGAAAGATCCAGCTTCGCCGTTCAATCTGAAGAATGCCTGCATGGCTTCCAAGAGTCAATGCAATGAGCCAGGCAAAGACGACCACGACGGTAGTCCGAACCGCAGTGGCTAGATTTGGGTCGACTCCTGCAACGCCCAACTTTGCAAGAAGCGCTGTGGCGGCAGCGAAAACAGCGGAAAGTAAAGACCAGATCAACCAGCTCATTCGTAATATCCTTTTGAAGCACTGTACAGCCATTTCGTTTGCTCGTGCGAAGCTGTAAAGCGCGGTCATTCAGAAGTAAAGTCGATGGCACTACCACCAGCGAACCTCGCTAGGACGATATCTATTCGATCGAATAAATAGAGCGTTCTTCAAACACGTTGCACACCGTAGTCGCGGTAACCACCGCAACCAGCAATGGAACCATGGTCGCGTCTGCGGTACGAGTAAGCTCTAGCACGAAGATGAGCGAGGAAACCGGTCCCTTGGTCGCCGCCGCAAGAACGGCGCCTCCTCCGATCAGAGCGAAGCTGGGCAGTTGACCCAGCGCGGCACTATGAGGGAGCAGCGCTACCCATTCTCTACCAAGAAGGAGGCCGGCAACCCCACCGAAGCATAGAGTCGGGGTAAAGACTCCTCCCGGTACGCCGCTGCGAAGAATGATCGCCGTGGCAAGAGGGCGGATGACGAACAGGATGACCAGAAGCAATGTTGTGGAAGCATTCGACAGGGTCAGTTGGACAACATCTTTTCCGTTCCCAAGCATTTCCGGAACCTTCACCGCGACCAGGCCTAACAGCGAAAGGCTTAGAATCGGCGAAGCCAATCTCCACCATCCCTCGGGTTTGTAGCTTTTCGCCCAGGCCAGTAGACGAATGTAAGGTACGGTAACGAGTCCACACAGAGGTCCGGCCAGGAACGCCCAGGCGATCAGGGAAAAGGATGTCTTGGACGCGGTAAAGGCGTAAGTAGGCTGGTCCGGGAGGAGAAGCCAGGAAGCCCAGGTCGCAAGCATGGAAGCCGAGAAAGCAGGAAGCGCGGCACGCAAGGAGAAAGAGCCAAGCAGGATCTCAAGCGTGAACAAAGCACCGCCCAGCGGGACGTTGTAAGCGGCAGCCATACCCGCACCAGCTCCGCAGGCGACGAGCAGGTGACGCTGCTCGTCTGGCAGGTTGCGCCACGTAGACGCTACATTTGCCAGCACGGCACCGGCCTGTTTCAGTGAGTTCTCACGGCCGACTGCGGCACCCATCGCCACCACAACAATGGAGTAGACGGCCTTGAGAAAGCTCTTCGCGATCGGCATACGGCCAGACCGTTTCCAGACAGCCCCATTCAGGCTGGTTTCGCCTTTGAAGCGCGCCGAAACCAGCCCTGCCGCCCCGGCCAACAGCCCGGCGAGGAAGAGAACGATTACGCGCCGCTCTCCGCTAGTTTGGCGTACTGCCTCGAGAAATCCTCCCGCAAAGGGGAAGGAGGCGCTTTCCACGAAGTGAAGCAACCGCATTAACAAGCCACCAGTGATACCAGCCGACAGCCCCACGAGCACAAGCAGGATCCAGAACTTCGCATTCAGCGGAGCCGCAATGTCCTGCAGGTTCGGTTGTTCTACTGACGTGGAATCAGGTGAAGGGCTTGCTTGCAATGTCAAACGACCTCGACCGGAATTGGAATTGTGTGATCGATGATGTAGCTCTCGTAGTCTTGGTTGTGCTGTGCTGGTTGCGTTTTGCCCTCGCGGTCTGAGGCACGTGACATCAAGACGTGATGGCCGATTGTGCCAGGTTTCCAATCCCAGTGCCAAAGCCGCCAGGCATGGTCTTCCGCAGTTCCATCGAACTCGGCCGAATTCCAAGTCACCCCACCATCGGTTGACACCTCTACCTTCTCGATCGGAGTCCCCGCGTTCCATGCCGCTCCGTATACGCGGCAGACTTCACCAACGCGAGTCTGCTGGTGCATCACCGGATGGGCGATCTGCGAAGTCAGAAACAGCTCGGTGATCGGAATTCGTTCTGGTGGCAACGAATCAGTGCGAGACCAATAGGCGTATTCAACTGTTTGAAAGTAGCCATTAAAGGGGCGCTTGATCGCCGTAATCCTGGTGAGCCATTTGACCGATGCCACGCTGTACCAGCCGGGAACGATGAGCCGAACGGGGGCGCCATGAGCCTTGGGCAAGTCTTCCCCGTTCATCTGCCAGGCAAGAAGCACCTCCGGTCTGCTGGCTGTTTGAACGGGCACACTGCGGGAGTAGTGGATCTCATTCTTCGGTTTCAGGGTCTTCTCCGGCACGCCATGATCGGCACCCTCAAAGACCAGTTCCAGTGCGTCAGGCGCGAGTCCTGCGCGTGCGAGCACCTCACTCAGGCGAACCCCCGTCCAGGAAGCACAGCCGGCTGCGCCGAGGCCCCATTGAATCCCTTCAGGAACGTCGTAAAGAAACAACCTGCCATTGCCCGCGCATTCCAGCACGCACTCATAGGTCGTTTGTTGCATAGCTTGGAGATCGGACAGCGAGAGACTCAGTGGGTTGTGGACAGCACCGCTGATTTCCAGCCGCCAGGTGGAAGCATCGAGCGCTGGAACGGGAAAGTGGTCGCGGATAAAAAAGTGAGCAGAGGATGTAAGCGGCGTGGGAGGATTGAGAAAAGAGGACTCTACGTTGAAAGGTTCGTGAATTCGGACCTTCAGTTCCGGCGAGGATTCTCTGGTCGCTGTGGGATTCATTTGGAACCTTCCTCCTGCGCCTGCTTCAGGAGCGTTTTGCTGATTTTCTTCAGGTCTTCCGCCGCCTTCAGTTCTTCCTGCAGGTTCTCGACGAGCAGGTTGGCGGCATCACCGTAGCCGAGCGCCTTGGCCAGCGAAATGGTTGAAGAGTATGCTGCAACCTCGAAGTGCTCGATTCGTTCGCCCGCTCCAAGCATTGCCAAATCACGCATTGTGCCTTCAGGCTCGGTCAAAGCAGCCTTGGCAGCATCAGCAATCATCGCCACCATCGGCTTACAAACCTCAGTTTGCCATTCCAGCCGCAGTGAAGCATGTGTGTCCGCAATACGCGCGGCCTGCTTCTCGGTTTGCTTTAGGTGTGTTTGAAAGGCAGCCTGTAGTTCAGCATCCGTGGATGCTTTCACCAGCGGTGGCAGGCCGGCGATAAGCAGCTTCTCAACGCTGGCGAGTTCGTGCAGTTTGTCCGTGAACAACTCGTGCAGATTCATGGCTGAGCTCCTGAAGTTTGGATGCACTGCAAGCAAACAGGAGAGTGCAAAGTCTGGCGGGTTAGATTGCCTACTTGGAGGTCGAGAATCAGGCCGGCTGCTATTCCCCAGCGATGGAAGCAGCCAGCCCGTTTGCCTTATGAAAACGTTCCATCTTTCAGACGGGCGGATCGTCGCAAAAGAATCCAGAGAACTACAAAAATAAATTCTTGTTTTCATCTTCTCGGCGAGAGAAGGCCAGTACCCATTAATGATCGATGGCATGGAACGGAACGAAGAGCGTGAAGACGTACCGCTGTGGTCCGGTCGTTGTGAGTTTTCGCACATGAAGGGTGCCATGGTGTCGATCGACAATCTCTTTGCTCACTCAAAGTCCAAGACTGGTGCCGTCGATGCCGTTTGTTATGTAAAACCAGGCCGCCCGGTCGGGCGCAAAACCGTCCCCTGCCAATCAAGGTGCACTGGTTGCTAATGCCGAACTCATCCGCGAGAGAGAGCGCACCGATCCTCGTCCGAGAGCGCCAAGAGCACAGCCAAGTGCATCTAGAAAACTCAATTTCAGCCAGGCTCGAATTGCCGGGAGGAAGTCACCTTCTG
>JBPBPZ010000087.1:0-5279 GCA_050954525.1 Janthinobacterium lividum | reverse complement strand
GTCTGAAGATCTACACCACCATGGATCTGGACCTGCAGCGGGCGGCCAACAAAGCAGTGCTGGATGGCACAGCCGCCTACGAGCGAAGGCATGGCTGGAAGGCCAAGCTGGTGAACATCGCTTCACTGGGTGCGGACCCGGAAACGTACAAGCACCCTGACTGGAACAATGTCATCGAAAACGGTGCCTACTTCCACGCGCTGGTTACAGAGGTGAAGCCACGCCGGGTTGTGGTCCGCATTGGCCGCCGGTACGCGGATATGACCCCGCCGGACTGGGCCTGGACGCAGAACTATGCCGCTAATCAGATCCTGACGGTCGGCGACATTGCCTACGTGCGTATCGAAGATGCTGCATCAGGAACGGCAACCATGCGTGCCTCGTTGCAGCAGGATTCCGGCACACAGGCTTCCCTGATGGCCGTGAATAACGCCAATGGCGAAGTGCTTGCCATGGTGGGCGGCAGGGACTTCTCGCTGTCGCAGTTCAACCGTGCCACGCAGGCCGAGCGCCAGACCGGATCCTCGTTCAAACCCTACGTCTACACCGCTGCGGTGGAGCAGTTGCACTCCAAACCGACTGACACCATCGTGGATGGCCCAACCAGCTTCTACACGCCGAACGGACCGTACACGCCGCACAACTACGAAGCCAATTACGCCGGCACCATGACGCTGCTCAGCGCCTTTGCAGAGTCGCGCAACATTCCCGCGTTGAAGCTGGCCAATCAGGTCGGCATTCGCAAAGTGATTGAGGTAGCGCACCGGTTCGGCGTTACGTCGAACATTCCCGCGTTCCTGCCGGTTGCCATTGGTTCCGCCGGCATCAGCCTGCAGGAGCAGGTGGGCGCATACTCCGTGTTTCCGAATGACGGCATCCTGATCAAGCCGCACGTGATCCGGCGCGTGGTCCAGGGCGACGGCCTGCCTTTGAAACAGGTCGCACCCCAGGTGAAGGAAGTTATCAGCGTCGAAACCGCGCGCACCATGATGAAGCTGCTGGAGGCAGTCCCGCAATCGGGTACCGCAGCGGTTGCGGGTGCGGTACTCAAGCATCCGCTCGGCGGCAAAACCGGCACAACGAACAGTTACACCGATGCATGGTTTGTAGGCTTTTCGCCATCCATCACCTGCGGCACGTGGATCGGCTTCGACGATCGAAAGAGCCTCGGCGACAAGGAAACGGGTGCCAAGGCTGCCTTGCCCATGTGGATCGACTTCATGAAAGTGGCCATTGCGCGCACGCCCGTGGAAAGCTTTCCGCGTGACAACGCACCCAAGAAGGTGCTGGACATCAACGCGGATGCAAATGCCGCTTCGGCTGCGAAGAAGCGAGCAGAAAGCGATGACGAGGATGACGATGACGATCATCCCGCTGCCATAAAGAAGGGCACTGCCTTGCCTACGCCATCACTGGATGTGCCGGCAGAAACACCGGAAGCGATGCCGGACGACACGGCAGCACCTGCGGCTCCGCGGACTTCAACGCCCGCACCTGCTCCCGCGCAGAAGGGCTATGTGGCGTCTCCGGTTGGACCCTATCGTCCCTACACCGGTCCAGCTTTGCAGAATCCGGCACCGGCACGAACCGTCCCGCCAGTTGCCAGGCCTGCTACTGAGCCCCCACGCCGCGTCGTGCCCCGCTAAGGACCCGGCGCAGCGCAAACCAGCGCTTCGCACGGCCCACGTCCAATCCGATCTGCTGCTTCAGGGCCTCGGGAGAGGGCCACTTTCGCTCCTCTCGCAGACGCTTCAGGAAGGTCATGCGTAGCGGTGTATCACTGTGTAGGTCGAACGGCCGGAAGTCCAGCAGGTAGGTCTCCACGGCGAACGAATCCGCGCCGAAGGTCGGCCGGTTGCCCACATTGGTGACTCCCTCGAAGCTGAGAGCACCCGGACCTTCGCCGACCCGAAGATCGGTCATGTACACGCCATGTCCCGGCAGCAGGTCGTCATACGGTGCTAGGTTGACCGTTGGGACGGCGTACTTCGAACCGTATCCGCGGCCCGGTGCGGGCGTGCTGTCTACGTGGAACGGGCGGCCCAGCAGCCGACGTGCCGAACTGACGTTGCCGGCTGCGATCAGGGCACGGATCCGGCTGGACGAAACGACCTCACGCCCCATGTGCAGCGGCGAGAAGATGCGGGTCGTAAAGCCAAGCTCCTTGCCGAGTTCCGCAAGACGAGGCATGTCCGCCTCGCCACCATAGCCAAGCCGAAAGTCTGCGCCTTCATGGATCTCCAGCGCCTGAAGCGTGTCGCGAAGAATGCTCCCACAGAAACCAGTGGCCGAAGTCCGCGAAAACTCCAGCGTGAATGGCAGCAGAAGAACTGCATCCAGATCGGTCGCCTGCAGCAGTGCAAGCTTTTGGTCCAGGGGCGTAATCAGCCGAAGGGGATGGTTCGGTCGAAGTACCTTGGCGGGGTGCGGATCCAGCGTCACCAGAACAGCGCGAGCATCACACTCGCGGGCGCGTTGCACCACCTCGCGAATCACACTCTGGTGACCGCAATGCACGCCATCAAAGTTGCCAATGGTGACAATGCTGGGGCCAAAGTCTGCCGGCACCTCGGCCAGGCTGCGGAAGATCATCATGCCGCTTCTACACAGGCGTTGGAAACACCATCCGCGATGTCGAAGTTCAGGCGCAGACCGTCATACGCGAGGTGTACGCCGTGCGGCAGATCGGCTTCGGTAGGGCCATGGTCCAGATCGTGCGAGATGTGGGTGAAGTAGGTCTGTTTTGCACCAATGCGCGCAGCAATCGCGATCGAATTATCCAGGTGCGAGTGGCTGGGATGGGGCTCCCTGCGAAGTGCATCCAGGATGACGATATCGAGACCGCGGAGCCGCTCGAAGCTGGCCTGGGGCAAGTCGCTCATATCGGTAAGGTACGCAGCCCGCCCAAATCGATAGCCCGCAATGGTGTTGCGGCCGTGGATCACGGGAATGCGTTCGAAGCAGGCACCGAACAGGGACAGCGTGGTTCCCGGTTCGCTGCTCAGGCGATGCAGGTCGACCCGCGCGCTGGTTGGGTAGCGGTCGCGCTTGGTGAAGGTGTAGTCGAAAATGCGTTCGATAGTGTCTGCCGTGGGGTCATCCGCGTATAGGGGGAGTCGGCCGGGTTTGCTCAGGGTAAGCGGTCGCAAATCGTCAAAGCCCAACACGTGGTCGGCGTGGCCGTGCGTGTAAAGAACCGCGTCGATCTCGTGAACGCCAGCGCGCAGGGCCTGGGTGCGGAAATCAGGGCCCGTGTCGATAAGCACAGCTCTGTTCGCAAACCGCAGCGCAATGGACGAACGCAGGCGGTTATTACGCTCGTCAGCGGAATGGCAGACGGCGCAGGGGCAGCCCAGGGTCGGCACACCCATGGATGTGCCGGTACCCAGAAAGGTCAGTTCTGCTGCCAAAGGAGCAGAACTGACCTGCGCTGCGGCTCCGTTACCGGACAATCCGTGGACCAGCGCCGGTGAAGCCGCTACCGCCAAAACCGCCTGCACCGGTTTGCCCTGGGTTTGCAGCGGGAGGTTGTTTTGCCGCAGCCTGCCGGGCTAGTAGCTGGGTGATCTCAAGAAAGCCCATCCGCAACTCGAACAGGGCAGAGTCCAGCAGCCTGGTTTCTTCTCCGGAGAGGTTGCTGCCTGCCTTGTCGGCGATCACAGACAGCATGTCGATGCTCTGTTTTGCGCCGATCAGGTCTACCCGCGCCTGCTGTCCCTGCTGCGTTCCTGCACCTAGCTGCAGCATGGCGGACATATAGATGGATTGCACCAGGCGCGCGAAGTCCATAGGCGGAACACGTTCGCCGCCAAGGTTCTGCGACCGCATCATGGTGTCCAGGCGCTCCGTGGTTTGCTCGTACGCAGCTCGTACCTGCTCGATCTCTTCCGGTGTGGGCGGCGCTGGCATCTCGGGCTGTGTCAGCTCGCCATCCAGATCGTCCTCTGGGGATAGCTCTTCATCGTAGGGAGAAGACGTTTCCTCTGCAGGTTCGGGGACGGGTGTAATCAGGTGTGCGCTGTTGGTGTGTACGGAATCGATGGCGATCGGTCCGCTTGCGGGCGCATCCAGCCGCGTAGAAGCAGGTGTTTCTGTGGCGTTCGCAGCAGGTTCTGTGGCAGGGTGCGCTTCGGGGGTGCGCAGCTCGCCGTCGCCGCGGAACTTGCGTCGGTCGTTGATGACGATAGGCTTGTCTTGCTCGGGCATGGTCGAGAGGTCTCGTTCCTGAAATGTCTTCGTTATGATGCAGCGGTACGGGCGCGGGGTTCGGCGCTGCCGCCCGCGTAAAGAAGTGGCTGCCCGCGCTCCAGGGCTTCACGCCGGACAAAGCCCAGCGCCAACAACTCGCCGTCAATTTGCTGCGCGGCCACGCTGGTCAGCTCACCGACTTGCTTCTCGTCGGCCATGAGCGGTGTACCGGGCTGAGGCTGATCGCCATGCAGCAGAAATGCGGCAAACGTACGGTGCACGTTGCCCCTGGACCGGATGCGCTCCACGATTTCCTGGCCCAGGTAGCAACCCTTGTTGAAGTGCAGGGCGCGTGTTTGCGCGGTCTCCTGCGGCAAGTCACGGTCGCGGATATCTTTGCCAAAGCGAGGTGTGCCCTCCGCGATGCGCAGCAGCTCAACCGCAGCCCCATCGCAGGGAATAACTCCTTCTGCCAGCAAGGCCTTGTGCAGATCGGCGTTGTCTTCGGCATGTTGCGACCAGACTTCAATGCGTGGCACCAGCAAGCTGTACGCGTTGGTGAGCATCACCGGGCGATCTCGCCAGGTAGTCGCCTGCCGCTTCAGCAGCTTGGAACCGCGTGCGGCGATGCCTACAGCCTGCAGCTTTTCAACTGCCAGCGGACCCGCAATCAGCAAACCGTGCATTTCTGCGGACAGATCGTGCAGTTCCACATCGTCCATGATGATGAAGCGGTCCAGCATCGTCAGCATGGGTGCAACCTGGTCGGCTGAGGTCTGCAGCAGCAGGCGGTCTGCTTCGGCCCACACCGTTGCATCGCCCTGGATGCGACCCTGCGCACTGAGCAGAAAAGTGTAGGCTCCTTCGCCTGTGGTCAGTGCCTGCACAGAGTTGGTGACCATGCCGTTCAACCAGCGCACACGGTCGTCACCGGTTACTGCGATCCATCCGCTGCCGGGCATGTCCAGACCGGCGGATGCGCTGAGGTCTGAAACCCCCGCGCCCGTGCGCAGGGCGGTAAACGCGTGCGAGATGTCTGTGCTGCCGGAAGTGTGTGTCATGCAGCGCCTGTAAATCCCGGGCGTGAGATT
>JBPBPZ010000056.1:0-5294 GCA_050954525.1 Janthinobacterium lividum | reverse complement strand
CCGTAAATGGGGTGCTTCTTACGTTTATGTTGTTCGCCTGCCTAATGACCAGCCGTGGAAATGACCGGGCCATGTAAAGCGTGGAACGATGAATCTGTACCACCCTTTACACAGTCCATTGGAAGACGCCGATGCTGCCGGCGTCTCCCACATTACGCACCGCTCTGACGACGGTGGATGTATGTAATTACAGCAAGACGCTTAGAGGCTTAGGCCGATACCGTAGCCGCGCTGAATCTCTCGTCGCGGTGGTTTCTGCGCCTGTTCGTGCTGCGGGGTCTTCTCCCGCTCGGGCGCCTTGTGCTGGACTGCCGGGGCCGTGGTGTGGATGGAGAGGTCTCGCGCGTGGGCGGGAACACCTCTGAGAGCCTTGGGCTCAGTGGCGTCGCCAGTGACTATGAAGCGCTCGGCCGAAACGCGGCGGCCGCTTTCGACGGCGTAGCCATGCTCGACGTGCCGGGCCTGCTTCGCAGCTAGATCCACTTCCTTCCCACTGTCCAGCCGGATCTTTAGACCGCCTTTGTCGTCGCTCCTGATTACGCTCGCGAAATCGCCAGCTCGTACATTTAGCTCTTTGTCGTTCCGGGTGATGCGGATGCGCTCGCCCTGCGAGATTGGCTGCAGCTCGGGGCGATACACTTTGGAATCGTTGGTCGCGGTTTTTAAGCGCGATGGGCTGTAGGTGACAAGATCATCCTGGCCAGTTCGGACAACGATCAGGTTTCGGCGTGAGTCCACGGCTTCTACAGTGGCCTCGGTCTTTGGCAGCAGGCCATGCTTCGGGCTGCCCTTGCCGTAGTGGATCACGTCGCCGGGATTGTAATCCGCCGCCCGGCCAGCGTCCCTGAAATGCTGCTCCTTCAACACTGCACGGTCGCCCTGATCTCGTGCGAGTCGGCCAGCCTGCTGCAGCTCGGCCCGAATCTGGGCGGTGACGGCCGCTCGATCCAACTTCTTCTCGGAGAGAACAACGGTCCGTTCCCGCGTGCTGGCATACTCCTTTGCGACGGCAGAGATCCGTTCGGCGGGGTGCGCGTGCTGGTGGACCTTGCCTTGGTCTTTCAGCTTCTCTATAGACGCATCGGTTTTCCCAGCGTGGAATCCCTCGACCGCCTGCCGGACTTCGCTTTTTACCTCTGCGCGTGAAATCTCAATGGCGGCAGTCTTGGAAACATCGACGGAGAGCCGCTTTCCGAGAGAATTGGCGTCATCGGTATAGATTCGAGCGTCCTGGGAGGCACGGGAGACGGCCACGTAAGCGAGCCTGGTATTCATGAGCGAACGGGCGGTGCCGGTGTCGAAGTTGGCCAGAACTCGATCCTGCGTCAACCCCTGTGAGCTGTGTGACGTGACGGCATAGCCGTGATCGAACTGCCGGAGTTTGGCAGGGTCGAACGTGACGGTACGCTCGCCCTTCCCGTCCATCCGCACAGTCATCCTGCCTGGCTCTGCTGAGACGACAGTTGCAAGATCGCGGTTCCGAATGTCGAGCTTCTTATCGTTCGTCGTGAACTGAATCCGATCGCCAGCGGCGAACTCCCTGGTGGTTTCGCGGTAGGCGTTCACGCCTCGCAAGCGCTTTGGGTCATAGCTGACAAGGTTCCCATTTTCCAACTCGACGGTGAGCCGGTTCGCCGCAGTATCGACGCTGCGAACGATGGCGTAACTGTCTTTGGCGACGCCCTCGGCCTTACTGCCAGTAGTGTACTGGAGGATGTTCCCCAGTTCGTAGCGTGCTGCCCAGGTGCGTTCCGCGCCGGTCATGTCGTTCCGGTTGGTAAGAGTGCGGTAGTTCTCGGCCTTGCCGGAGAGGATGCCTTTCTTTTTGAGTTCCACACGCACCGCCTCATTCAACTGCTGACGACTCTTGTTGTCCGGGGAAACAATGATGGTGCTTTCCGGCTTGGTTGCGTAGTCGCGGGCGATGGCCTGGATGCGGTCTGGTCCGTTTGGAATCTCTGTGACCCGGCCCTGCTCGCGAAGCAATGCCACGCCGCGTTCAGTCTCATTCCGTGCAAGATGTTCGACTGCCCGCAGCAGCTCTGGGTCCTTCTGCCGCACAATCTGGTCAAGCTGCGCGGTCCGCATTCCGGCGTCCTGCATCTGCTGGAAAGGCCGTCCGGCTTCGACGCCTTGGTGCTGCCGCACGTCTCCGATGACGACAATGTGGTCGTTGGGACCTACCTTGTCGAGGAACTGCCGCATCTGTTTGGAGCTGGCCAGGCTGGATTCGTCCAGCAGGTAGAGATGGCGGGCGTTCGGGTCCGCTGGCTGCTTGCGCTGGAGGAAACTCTGCAGTGTGTTTGCCTCAATCCCTGCATCGCGAAGCTGGCCACTGGCCTTCGACGTGGGCGCGAAACCTTCGACCGTATAGCCGCTCTTCTCGGCGCCTTCGCGGATCGTTTCTAAGGTGGTCGTCTTGCCCGATCCTGCAAGCCCCTGCAAACCATGAACGCGGTCACGTGAGGTCAGAATGTCCTCTACGACCCGGCGCTGCGAGTCGTTTAGGAAGCCGCGGGCGTTGGCCTGTTCCTCGGCCATGGCAGCGGTCGTGATGGAAGCAACCGTGTTCTTGCCATGGAGAACATGGTTGATGTTCGCCCGTTCCTGCGCGATGGTCTCCGGCGTGGTGTACCGGCCAGCGGAGGCGTATTTTGGACTCTCGACGGAGCGGAACTCCCCGGCTGTTTGCCTGGCCTGGAACTCCTGCCTTATCTCGGCGGCGGTCACGTCGCCCATGCCCCGGCGAAGCGCGTCCCTCAGAATGACTCTCTCGTCTGCGACGGCTTCACGCTCAAAGGCGTGGGCTTTCGCGTATGTGATGGCCTCTCGCGCCAGGTCGGAGCGCTCCGGTGTAACGGCAATCTCCCTCGCACGATTCCGGGCTGCGCTGATGACAGTCTCATGCTGGTTGCCGTAGGTGGCTGCAAGGTCCCGATGGGCTGCTAGTACCTGGGCGGGCGTGAAGTCCTGCTTGGCTTCTCGGGTCGCGTGAGCTGCAATCTGTGCGGCTCCAGGCCCGGTAAAACCAGCCTTCTCCATGTGCTCTCTGATCTGCGCGGACCGGGGACTGGACGCCTCCAAATACTCCGCAGAGTAGCCCTTGATTTCAGGTGCGCCACTCTTCCCTGACTCCATCTCGTAGCCAAGTTTCCTAAGCCTTTGAAACAGCTCGGCCTGGTACACGGCAGTCACATAGTTCTGGCTTTCAAAGAAAGCCTTCTCCTGTAAAGCCCGGGTGGGGCCGTCTACGCGCTCCGTCACGTTGAAGATGACGGCGTGGGTATGAAGCTGTGGAGCGGCGTAGCCGTCGACCGGTCGGGCAGTGTCATGCTCGAAAGTTGCGGCGACGAATTTACCGGTCGTTTCTGCCGGATTGTTGCCGCCGATGCGCGCCTGAGTAAACCGCTCCAGCTCGGCAAGTGCAATGCCGACGGCCTCACGATGGGCCTGTCGCACTCGCTCGTCTCCGCCCACCAGGGCGGTCAAGGAGACGGACTTCGAAGGGGCAAACTGAGCGTCCCATCCGGCGCGGTGCTCGACGGCTTTCGTGGTTGAGCCATCCGGGTTTTTGTACTCCTGGGCGTCCCGGTGCTTCACCAGTTGCTCACCCGTTTCTGGGTGCTGTCCTTCGGCAAGGCGGTTGAATGCGAGGGAGCTGACCTCGCCAGAAAGTCCAAGCGAAACTGCCAGCTCACCTCTCCATTCGCCCTTCACTTCCTCACCCTGCTGGTAGTAGCTCTGGGTCGAAGAAGCGTAGTCCAGCTTGTGGTAAGTCGCGGCTTGTCCAGCATTGAGCGCAGATGAAATGGTGAGCATTTGAGCGAGGTCGTTTCCCTACATCTGTATGAAGTTGTGCTGATTTGGCTGCTGAGCCTGTCGCTTCCCTGGCGCGGGGTTCTGCTGGTTCAACTCAGCAAAAAGGCACTCCTCCTGAACGGTTTCTTCGATCTTCTCCGGCTCCGGTTCCGCTTCCTTTTCCTTCACTTTCTTGCGAGACTTCCGGGTCTTTCGGTGCTCGGTAGCCGCTGTTCCGACCTCCCCACCGGGAACTGGTGCAACCGTCTCGGCTGGCTCCGTGTCCACGGTTTCGGCTGCAACGGCTGGCGCTACGGGTGTCGCTGGCGAGGGTTCCGGTTCTGCCGGCGCATCCGCCTCTTTGGGCGTGACCGGAGTCTTTGGAGGGCGCGGCTTCAGCGTGTCGGGATCAAACATCAGCTCACCTTCCGCACCCGCCCGGCTGACAAAACCAGGGGTCGATTTGGGCAGGCTGACGTACTTGAAATCGAACCGGGCTACGTTGTTTCCGTGCTTCAGGTAGGCGTGCAGGTCATCCAGGCCGGTGATCTGGGACTCCATCACCAGCGGCTCGATCTGCCGGTCTAAGGAGTAGTTCCGGCCATGCTTAGCGCCATCGTGTTTCGTCTCCTTCACACGCTCGATTTCGACATAACCGATGGCTTTGGAGATCCACTGCGCGGCGTTCGGCTCGGCCGTCTTCATGAAGAGTTTGGTGGCGGGCTGGGACACCATGACCTCGGCCAACTTGTCGCCATAGATCGCCTGGAGCTGTGCCCTGCCCTGGAATCCAAGCACCATCGGGTTCTTGGATTTCCGGGCCTCGGTCAGAGCAGTGTGGAGCTGCGGAAGACGCTGCAAACTGGCTAGCTCGTCGATCACAAACCAGACTGTCTTCTGGTTCGGAGCTGGCTCATTCATCAGCCGCATGACAAGCAAATCAATCCAAAGGGAGTGCAGCGGACGGAGCGTATTCCTTTCGGTCGGGCGCGACGTGATGAACACCCATCCCTTGCGGGTTTTCGACCAGGAGCGAGCGTTCCACTCACCTTGCGCCTCCTTCTTCGTTGGAAGGAGCCGGAACGACTTCGCCACAATTCCAAGCGAAGAAAGCACACCGGCCCGCTGCGGTCCTGCGTTCTGGTCGATGTAAAAAGCCATCTCGGTTCCCTCCACCTTTGCCAGCAACTCCTTGTCGCTGGCAAGCCAGTCGGCGAGCTGGTGGGGCGTCGGCCCGTACTTCAAGAGGTGAGCAAAAATCTGCGCTGGCGTCTGGTGAAAGAACTCGTCCTTGCTCTCGCCGGTCGGCTGGTAGAGCGAAGCTGCAACAGCATCCGCTTCAGCGTTGGACTCAATCTCCTGGGCCGGTCCCCAGTAAGGGCAGCGAGCGTCCAACGGGTTTAGAACGACGTCGCCGCGCTCCGCGTCGAAGAACTTCTGGATGTACTCTGTCGCCGGATCGTAGACCACTGCGGAGTCTCCGCGCTCGGCAACCT
>JBPBPZ010000108.1:0-5347 GCA_050954525.1 Janthinobacterium lividum | reverse complement strand
AGGGACAACAGGCGATACCGCCGGTCGTAGTAAAGCGTCGCGACCAGGTCGTAACGGGTTCGCCCAAGCTGCGACCAGACCTTTTGCAGCGCCCGCGCGCGGGCAGGGAAGCTGCCTTTCAGGATGGCCTCTTCGTCGCCCTCGATCACACGCACAAAGCTGTAGCAGCGCAGAACCGAAGCCGCCTGCGCGTTGACGATCCAATCGATGCTGTAGCCCTGCTGGTAGAGCCTGTAAGCCGCCGGGATAGTCATGATGACATCGCCAATGGCCCCGAGCTTCACAATTAACGCACGCTTCATACCTGTGCCAATCCTACCGGGTGCCACCTGCCGATCGGCTCCCAGAGATGCCACGGCCGTTCAAAGTAAGTGCCAAGCCAGCCCGGAATGACAACTGCTGCCGATGAGTGTGGCGGGACTATTGCCACCCGCTTAGGAAGTGCACAGTTGCTGACTCGATCGCACAGCATGGACAGACTGGCTGCCCTCCGCATCCAGTTCCGATCCCGGCATGCCGAACAGAAACACCATGTAAGTGAACCAATAGAAAGCCATGATCGGAATGAAGTTGATGGCACCGTCCGAGGTAGAGATCAGCGCATACAGCAGCAACCCCTTGAAGGCAGCCCTGCGGTATGGGTCCTGCAGCGCACGGCGGTCAAAAAGAAGAACAACCAGCGGAGACAGCAGAAGGATCGTAATGGTTACGAAGCCGATATACCCGTACAGGTTAATCGCCGAAAGATAAGTGATTTCAGTGAAGAAGAAAGTGCTGACCGTTGACGGAAAAAAGGAAGCCAATCCGATTCTAGTGAACTGGGCCGTTCTTCCACCTAGCGTTGGATCGAGCAGGAAGCCATGGCTTTGCTGAACGCCGAGCAGGTTCGATAGAACAAGGTAGACAGGAACAAACACAAGAAGGATTGCGACTGCCCAGGCGACACGACCAAGTCGGACCACAGGAAAACGCTTTCGTTGCGCGATCAACAAGGCAATCAGTGAAAGGATCAGGTCGAATACCAAACCTGCCCAGACGGTTCGGCTAAGGGTCAGAAATAAAGCGATATACAGAACCCACCGCTGCCACCGAGAAGGTGTGATCTGCTCGTAAAGACGAAGCACAATCAGCGTGGCGGCACCATACAGGTTCCCGTTGTTGTAGGTAGAGATCAATTTGAAGAAGCTGCCGCGGGCGATGTTCTTGGTGGATGCGAAATCTCCTACATCGTCGGCGTTCACTGTCAGGTAAGGAATCTGTATCCAGGTGCCGGTATATGGCCTCCAGAAAAACAGGAAGATGCCAAATAGGGCAGCTACCAGAATCGAAATCTGGAGGCATTTCAGAAACATGGGACGATTGACCAGTGGAAGCAGCGGCGGATAGAACCACAGGAAGAGGAGCGGCAAGAACACCAGGCTGGTGAACGTGCTGACAAACCCACTCATGAAGAGAAGCCCAAAAGCCATCGCCGAGTACAGAAGCACGAGGGTAAACGGGGCAACGCAAAAGAACGCGACGATCTGTCGTCGGACGTAATGTCCCCGTACTTCGAGCATGCGATACGGCAGAAAGAGAAGTACGGAAACGAACAGCAAAAGATAGCCCCAGGTGATAGGCAGTCCGACGGCCCGGAATCCTCCTTTCGGAAAGAGTACGAGCATCACGCACAGCGTCACCGCCGCAGCATTTGCAATCGGATGTTTTCTGACCTGCGACACATCAGACCTTCCGGAACTGAAGTGTCTGCTTGATTTCGTGCAGCCGTTGCTGTGAAACAGGATCCTGCATGAGCCGTGTCAGCATCTCAGCCATCGCTGTAAACAGCAGGCCCAGGAACATGCCTGCTGCTGCCGCGCCAATGACAATCGCAACACGGTTTGGCCACGTCTTGGGAACCGGCAGGGCGGCACGGTCGACCACATGCACGCGGGGTACACCGAAGTTCTCCTGCAGCCGGGCGCGCTCAAATTGAGCGGCAAGCGATGTCAGCAGGTTCTCATGGTAAGAGACCTCACGTTGTAGACGCGCAGTGTCCAGGTTTTGCGACGGAAGATCCTGGTTGGTTCCGCCCGTGATCTTGCCCTGCAGCGTATTCACCTTGGCTTGCAGTTCGCTGATCTGTGCATTCAAACGAACCATTTCAGGGTTCTCTGCGGTTGCCGACTGTGAGATGGTTGCTCGCTGCACTTCGAGAGAAACGATCTGCGAACGCAGGCCAGCGATCTGACTGATGCCTATACCTGTCTGGGCTCCGGGTTGGAGCAGACCGGTACGTTCCTGCTGTGCCTTCAGGTCTGCTTCCGCTTTTTCCAGTGCAGCACGTTCGGTGGCTACCTGTGCCTGGTAAAAGGATCTACTGCGCGAGGCTCCTTCGAACGCCATGCGATTACTCAGTTCCTGCAGAGCATCCAGATACGCATTTGCAATCGCCACGGCGCGCGTCGGCGATCCATCTTGAACCTGCACGACGTAAACGCCCTGATCAGAATGGGACGCCGTGGTTTCTGCCTGGACGCGAGAACGCAGTGCCAGCCGGTTGTCGGTGCTCTGGGAAGTCTTTTTGCTGGTCGCCGCGAACGCATCTACGTCGATATGCTGCAGGACGAACTCGGTAATAGCCTTGCTTTGCAGCAGCGAGATCGTCGGGTCAGTCTGACGGAAAAGAAGACCGCCTACATTCGACCCTTCCTGGTCCACCAGAAACGTGACAGCCGCAGAGTACCTGGGCTCGAGCGTGTAGGAGTAGAGACCTGCGGCAACCGCACACCCAAGAGTCATCAACACAACCAGTTTCCATCGTCTGGTAACGATCAGAACCAGGTCGAGGAGGTTAAAACCTGCTTCTTCGCTGACGGGTTGTGAATCCATTGACAAGGTATTAAAACTCCAGGCTATCGAAGAACAGCAAGCAGCGCCAGGGGCGTAGCAACCTGTCCAAAGATGTTGCTGATCGCGACGATGTCACGGAGCAGGTTGCGACGATTGAACTGAGGCGGAACGACTACTGTATCGCCAGGCAGGCTTGGTGCCTTTACCACATTGGCATACTGCCGCGATACGACTGAGCCGTCCGCACGGATAACAAAGACCCGATTGGCATCCGCGTTGCGCGATGGTCCACCTGCGTTGCGCAGGTAGTTGCGCACCTGAAGATTGGGCTCGAACAAGAAGGCTGATGAGTTGTAAACCTCACCTGCAACGTTCACGGTAGAAGGCTGCCGGGGAACGATGAATCGGTCGCCATCTTCTAGCGGCAGGTCGGGTACGCTCTCGATGCCCACAGATGTCGGCAGCAACTTTAGAACGATACGGCCGGTCGGTTGAACATTCCGAAGCCGAGCAACGGCAGCCCGGGCACTGCTTGCTGTCACGGGCGCCGTTTGCGCTGTGACATTGATATCCAGCGCGCTGGATATCTGGCGATTTGTATCCGAGTCAATCTGCGATTCCAGCGAGTCGGCATACTCACGCAGGCGTTGCTGTTCCACGCGACGGGTAGACTGCCGAGTGAATTCCGACGCAAATAGGTAGGCATCCGGAGTGAAGCCGCCTGCACGCACGATCAGTTGCCGAAGGGTCTCGCCAGGACGGACGCTGTACACGCCGGAGGCGACAAACTCGCCCTCAAGGCGTACATACCGAGTCTGTTGTGACTGGGGAACGCGGATGTCAGACTTAGAGAAAACCGTTACAACGTCTCCTGCTGCAAGGGGCAGGTTCTGCGTTGCGTCGGACCCACCAAGAACGGCCGCCAGGTTGAACGGAATCAGGGACGTGGTCAGGGTGGTCGGATCGAGCCGCTCGATGACAGCGTAGGCCAGATCGACGTCCGGTGCGCTCAGGATCACGTCATTCGTTGCGGCGAACGTACCGTTGTTCTGGGTAAGCGCATCGCCTACGGTGGTGCCGCCGCCAGTATTGTTGGCCACGCTGGCAGATGTAGGGGTAGGAGCCTCTGCCGTGGTTCCGGCTGATCCGTTGGTGCCTGCCGTGCCTGAGCTTGGTGAGGTGCTGACTGCCAAGCGACCCTGCCCGGGCTGCAGCTGCGCCGTCGGCACTTCGCCGGTAGCGGCTTGCCCCAATGCATTGCGCGAACGGTAGTAGTTCCGGGTGATCAGCGTTGCCGCGTTCGGTATTAGGTCCGAGAGCCGCATGCCCGGGTGCCACATATAACGTCCTGGATTGGCAACATTGCCGCGCAGGGTGACCGCGTTGGCGAATTGGTCGGAAATGGCACCTACCGTGACAATGTCGCCGGCATGTAACGCTAAGTTGCCGCTGGTCTGCAGACTGACATTGTCCACAGTACGTTGAGCATTGGAGATGCTCTCAACGCGGACGGTCAGCTCATTGGCAGAGCTGGTGGTGCCATTCGCAAGCTGCAGAAGCTGGTTCAGCGTGCTTTCGCCACGAAGCTCGTAAATAGCTGGGTTGGTTACCGACCCGGCAACTGCTACCTGCGGCCCGGCAGCGGGCACAAAAATGATGTCGCCCGCCTGCAGTGCTACATCCTTACTCTTGTCGCCGCGCAGCAGCAGATCGTACAGGTCGACTACCGTGACCGTGTTGTTAGCGCGGTGCAGTTCAATGCGTCTCAAGCTGCCCTGCGGACGTACGCCACCAGACACAAACAGCGCATTTACCAGCGTAGAGAGAGACGAGACTGTGTAGGCACCCGGCTGGCGCGTCTCGCCCAGGATGTACACCTGAATCGAGCGAAGCTGGCCAAGCGTTACGTTCAGCTCGAAATTGCGATAGACCCGACCGATTTGCTGGCGAAGAAACGGCTGCAGTTCGCGGAATCTCAGGCCTGCAACCGTCAGCGTGCCAACCTCAGGAATCGAGATCGTACCGCCTCGACTCACCACAAAGGTGCCCTGCTGATTCAGCTGTCCGGTTGCGGAGACCCGGATTTCATCCCCTGTTCCAATCACGTACTCCGGAGTCACCTGGGCGTCGCCGACCGGTGCAAACGTGCTTGGAGAGTTGTTGAATAGGTCCGCCCCAAAGATGGGCAGGTTACCGCCCAGGGTCCGGCTGACCAGCCGCTGAAACTCAGTCGGAGCATCGGGTGTTCTGTAGCTGCCGCGGGCACGATCTTCATCCGTCCGTGCGACCGCCACGGCCCCGTTTGACTGCGATCCGGCGCGGCTCCAGTCCGGTCCTGTACTGATCTGGTTCGTAGCCGGCGCGGGTGTCTGCACGGTAATAATTTGCGGCGTCGAGCCGGCCTGTGGCGCAGCCGTGGCGGGCACTGGTGTGGTGGCTAGCTGTGCAGAAAGCGAAACGGGCAGCAGGAATGCGACGCAGGCAGCACCGCAAAGCAGGGAACCAGCGCTGCGGG
>JBPBPZ010000257.1:0-5352 GCA_050954525.1 Janthinobacterium lividum | reverse complement strand
GGCGACCAGTCATCTTGGACAAACAGAGTCCGCGTGACCTTCGCGTGGCAGGCAAGACAGAGAGTTAGCATCAGCTTCGGATCGTTGTTGCCAGGCCCCGGTGGTGGACAGCAACCGAACGCTTTCCACGCTTAACTGTTGTGCAGCTCGGCACCGTGCAACGATGGCAGTCTCGGGCGAGCACGACTTCTCTGTTCCCGCCGAAGTATTCCGCATCCTATCTCTTCAGCGTGTAGCAGGTCGCGCAAAGACCTTGGGCCAAGACTTTCTCCTGGCCGCAGGGACAGTGCATGACGCGCTGAGTTCCTTTGCTCAGAAGCGCCCCTGTTCTTCAAGCATCCCGAGTCGGATGTCGCCCGCCACCCAACCTCTTTCCATGGTTCGGTCCTTTCAGTGTTGAACGGAATACCGTTCACCCTCGCCTCTTCTCCCGCGTCGAGTAGATCCTCCCAGGTTTCCTCGAAGTGGTCTTCCCTGCCCTCAGCAAGGGCCTTATCGTGCCGGATCGATTCCAGCGCTTCGGTATCGGCGCCTTCCCATCCACAACGCCAACAGTGGTGTGCACCCTCGCAGTTCGAGATATCGGAGAACCGGGCACGGTAGCCGGCCGCGTACTCTTCTATATTCCAATGCTTCAGTGCAGCCAAACCAGGATCAATCACGTCCGCCCTCCACTCTCCCGCTTCGCATAACGATAGACCGTCGTGCGGTCCACGCCGAACTCCCGCGCAAGAGACGATTTGTTCTCCCCTTCGGTGAGCCGCTTTCTCAGTTCTGCTGCTCGTTCAAGCGACAGAGAATGCTTTCGGCCTCGGTATGCGCCCGCCTTCTTGGCAAGCTCAATTCCCTCTCGCTGCCGCTCTCGGATCAGCTCACGTTCGAACTGGCCGAATGCTCCCATCACGCTCAGCAGCAGATTCGCCATCGGAGAATCTTCGCCCGTGAAGGTCAGAGACTCTTTCACAAACTGAACGTGGACGCCCCGAGCCGTTAGCCCAAGGACCATCTTGCGCAGGTCATCCAGGTTGCGGCCGAACCGATCCATGGAGTGGCAGATCACCGTGTCGCCTTCGCGGACGAAGCCTAACAAGAGTATGAGCTGCGGACGGTCAATGTCCTTACTCGAAGCTTTGTCCAAGAACACGCGGTCTGTGCGAACACCTTCAAGCTGTCGGCTCTCGTTTTGATCGAACGTGCTCACCCGCACATAGCCGACGAGTTGCCCTTTGGGTGGGTGACGCGACCTTTGTGTTGCATTAGGTTCTTTAGCCTTCACCATTACCTGTAGCATAATGGCAAAACAGGCTGTGATCTTCAGAGCTATGTGGCGGGCTCCCTTCAGTGCTAATTGACGCCTATGACAAGGTTACTCCGAGCGGCGTTGACCACGTCATCTGTGATGACCGTCAGTTCGTTTACCTGGAGAACGCGCTCGATCTGCAGGAACAGTCTTCGCAAAAGGCGGAAGTTTCCTCCTGTGATCCTGGCGATGCTTGCAATGGCCTGAGCGTCGGTGAAGTCGGCTCCGTCGAGTTGTAGCCCGAGCCGTTGCCAGTGTCGGGTGAGCACAAACGACAGCTCGTCTCCAAGAAGTGGCCGGTAGTGATGGGCGAAGCCAACCCTACTGAAGAGTTGCGGGTAGCGAGACATACGCTTTTCTATGCCTGGCATGCCGATCAGGATTAAGCCAATATCGTTACGGTCGAAGAGGTCACGCAGATAGTCCAGTGCGATCGTGTTGAGGCGTTCCGCTTCGTCGAGGATGACCAACTCCACGTACTCCCAGGGCAGAGTGCGCGTCGTCTTGCCCGTATGCTGATCAATACAGACGTTGATGCGGCCGAGCAACTCGTCGATCTGGTGCCGAAGCGTGCCGAAATTAGCTCGAACATCCGGTGTATAGAAGAGGACGCGTGACTTGGCGAGCGTCGCGTAAACATTCTTGTCCGTTTCGTCGCGAGGTCCCCAGCGAGTAAGGAGCGGCTCCACGGTCTGCCAGTGAGCATGCTGCCTAGCTGACTGCGTTTTGCCTACGCCTGCCGGGCCGTAACAGAGACCGATGTAGCGCTCTTTGCGAACGGCATTTGCGAACTCCAAGAACCTTCGGTGCTCTTTGGTGACGATGAAAGGCTCCGCACGGCGGGGCGCTTTAGTTGTTCTCATACAAGGTCCTCCCGGTAGGTGCGTAGTTTCGGCTTACGAGGTTCAGTGGTGGCTGGCTGTGGGACAGGTATTACCGCTACGTCGGTTTGCGGGGCGAGGAACTCTGCAACAGGAGTGACGCGTTCCCTGATCTGCCCACGGAGTGTGCGGCGATGCGCTGAGCGCGCGGCCTGGATGTCTTTCAACGTGATGGCCTGACCACAGTGCTCGGGACTCACAGCGCGGCAGAGAAAGCGGTTCCGGTGAAACACTCGGATTTCGGCAACATCGCGTGGGTCATAGCGGATCGTAACGGCCTCTTTCACGTACGCGGCCAAGGTGGGATCCATGTATCGGATTCCTTGGAAATGAATGCCGTCACGGTGAACCGTACGGGCTTTCGCGACCGAGATCAGCAGTAAGTCTAGGTCTTCCAGGCTGTTCGGCATACGGGGCAGCCAGCCGTCACCCGACCAAGCGACTTGCGGCGCAAGCCGGATCTCGCGATGCGTTCGGGAATTGTAATTACCGATAAGGAAGGTTCCGAGGGTGCGATCCAGTTCCGCAAGGGACAGCCTCGGCTCAGTTGCCGGCTTGCCGTGCATGAGGTAGCCGGGTAGCTCTGGCAGCAGTTCGGTGTTGAGAGTTCCAAAGAGACGCTCGATCTTTCCACGTCCTTGAGGACGGGCGATGGTCGAGTAGACCAATTCGAAATGCAGGTCCACAGCGACCTGCTCAAGGTGTTTGCTTGTAAAGTCGCTCCCGTGATCGACGTAGAGCACGTCTGGAATACCGCACACAGCCCAGAGCGGGTCGGCTTTTCTCCAGATCGCCTGACGGAGCGCAAGCGATGTCTGAAAGGCTGATGGAGCATCTACGAAGACCGAATATCCGGCCAGAGCGCGAGAGTGGTCGTCGATGACCGTGGTCAGCCAAGGTCTCACCGGCTTGCCGCTCGCGTCCCGAATGAGCAGGTCGAGCTGCGTGTGATCGGCCTGCCAGACTGCATTCGGACGACTGGCACGATGACGATGTACCAGTTCAAACTTGTCGCGGAACCGAGCAGGACCTTCGTGAGCAAGCGTGATCAGCCCCGGATCAAGCTTGGAGATGATGGCGTAGACGGTGCTGTACGAAGGCGAATCCCACTCCCGCTCTTTGCACAGAGTGAGAACACGCCGATAGACGGCTGCTGCAGAGGGTCGTGGCTTTTTGAGGAACAGCCCTTCAATTAACTCCACCGCTTCCACGGGCAGCCTACGGCGTCCGCGGTCCTCGCGGGTCCGCCGCACGAGCCCTGTCAAACCATCGGCGCGATACTGGGCTAGCCATCGCTCGACAGTTCGCAAACCAACGCCTGCTGCTTGCGCCGCTCTCGGAAGTGGAACACCCCGCTCTACGTGGGAGCGGAGTACGCGAAAGCGAGCCATCGCTTGCTCACGCTGAGCCTCGGTGAGTTCTGCCAACGCCGGCGTTTTATCTTCCAAGCGCATCGCGACACCCTTGGACTACACTCAAAACCGTGTCCGTAAGACGATCCTTCAACGGACAACTCTGGACTGACGGTGGGAAGGCCAGAAACCCGGCAATCCGTGTCTCACATACCTGGTACGGTGATATTCTCACACAAGGCCCCGTAAACGTTACAACTCATGCCAAAAACTCTTATCGGCTACGCAAGATGCTCCACGGACAAACAGGACCTCACCGCACAGCGGGAAGCACTGGTTGATTTAGGTGTGGCTGCGGATCGAATCTACGTCGATCACGGTCTAACCGGAACGAACCGAGCAAGACCAGGACTGAACCAGGCACTCGCCGCTGTTCGCAAGGGAGACACGTTGGTCGTACCGAAGCTGGACCGACTCGCGCGCTCAGTTCCCGATGCGCGCTCCATCGCAGATGAACTGGCGACACGGGGTGTGACCCTAGCCCTCGGTCAAAGCCGCTACGACCCGGCCGATCCCATGGGCAAGATGTTCTTCAACATCCTCGCCACCTTCGCCGAGTTCGAGGCCGACCTGATTCGCCTGCGCACGCGCGAAGGCATGAAGATCGCCCGAGCAAAGGGCCGGCTGCGGGGTAAACAGCCCAAGCTCTCAGACAAGCAGCAGAAAGAACTCGGCCGCATGCATGGAACAGGCCAGTACACCATCAGCGACTTGGCAGAGCTGTTCTCTATCTCTCGCCCGACCGTCTACCGCACACTGTTGCGAAGCCAAGCGGCCTGAAGCGCACTATGGAGAGTAATCAAGTACGATGCGGCATGCGACTTTTCTATTCAACATTGGCGCTTAGCCTTTGCTCCGCATTTTGCTGCGCACAGACAGCAGTTAATGACGCTACAGTTTTAAACCAGATCCGTGCAAAATATGACGCTCCTTTTGAAAGGAATCTCCAATCCTTTAGTTGCGCTGTAGAGTTCAACTGGAAACAGCACTTTACTGAGGTGGTACGCCTTGGTGACGAAGGCACGGATGAGGAGATCGCGAGAGCCATCCAGCCCATCACCACTCGCGTCACAGTTACCCGACAGAACGCTGCGGTGTCGTCAAGTCTGACGGAAGAAGAAGAACGTAAGCTCCCCCATGGAGGCATGGCAGAGGGTCTTCTCAAACATGCAGTGCAGTACAGCTTGAACAACTGGTTGGCGGCCAGCGGCACCGCTCTGCTGCCACCGTCAGGTACTCCCGTGCATGTCGAACCGTCCGCGTCAGGCTACAAGCTCGGCCTCAGAGTTCAAACATTCGATGTTGAGATGGCGTTCACGCGCGACTTCGGTCTTCAAAGCGAAGGGGTGAAGGGATCGCCTGCGGATACCCAAGAAACAGACTTCCATCCCGGACCGCAGGGGTTTCTCGTGACTTCGTTTAGGCAAGGGGAGGACGGGGATTTCAGGCCAGGCAACAAAGTCATCCAAACTTACACATACCAGAACGTCGGAGGGTTTCAGCTACCAGAGCAAGTGACCATCAACCGTGAGAGCCATCACGAGAATTGGCACTACAAACTGACCGGTTGTAGTGTTCAGACGGCTAAGTAAACCAGCCCGCGCCGAGCCGACAAACCCTCTACTGCGCGTCAAATAGCGCTGAAGGAAGCCCGCCACATAGTTCTGAAGATCACACCAGAAGCGATTCTATTTCTACGTGGATGTGTCAGATTCCCGATGCCGGGATAGGGTATACCTCAACAATACAGCCGCTTCTT
>JBPBPZ010000086.1:0-5418 GCA_050954525.1 Janthinobacterium lividum | reverse complement strand
GGAGTGCGTCAGCGCCACCTGGCCTGCATCGTTCTGCAGCACGTAGCTGTAGGTGCCCTGCAGCACGCCGGGCAAACCGCCGCCCTGCTTGTTGAACCGTGCAGCGTGGTCGCCCAGACCGTTGCCGCGACCGCCGGCCTCGACGCCGATCAGCCGCACCTTCTCATCCGGGATGAACTCATAAAATGCGCCGATGGCGTTCGATCCGCCACCCACGCAGGCCACCACCACGTCAGGATTGCGGCCCACCTGCTCCGCAAACTGCACCTTGGCTTCCTTTGAGATGACGCGGTGGAAATCGCGCACCATGGTCGGGTACGGGTGAGCGCCAAGCGCCGAGCCGAGGATGTAGAACGTCGTGCGCACGTTGGTGACCCAGTCGCGCATGGCTTCGTTGATGGCGTCCTTCAGCGTGGCCGAACCGGACGAGACGCCGCGCACGTCGGCACCCAGCAGGCGCATGCGGTAGACGTTCAGCTCCTGCCGTCGCATGTCTTCTTCGCCCATGTAAATGACGCATTCCAGCCCGAACAGCGCGCACACCGTGGCCGTGGCAACACCGTGCTGGCCCGCACCCGTTTCCGCAATGATGCGCTGCTTGCCCATGCGCCGTGCCAGCAGGCCCTGGCCCAGTGCATTGTTGATCTTGTGCGCGCCGGTGTGCAGCAGGTCTTCACGCTTCAGCCAGATCTGTGCGCCGCCGAGCTGCTCGGTCAGACGTTTGGCGAAGTACAGCGGCGTGGGACGGCCGCAGTAGTGGTGCAGCAGGTCGTTCAGTTCGGCGT
The DNA here is from genome assembly GCA_050954525.1 of Janthinobacterium lividum. Lineage (GTDB taxonomy): Bacteria > Acidobacteriota > Terriglobia > Terriglobales > Acidobacteriaceae > Terriglobus. The sequence continues at coordinate 4,633 of JBPBPZ010000086.1, read as the reverse complement.
GGAAGGCGGGGTCATCCTGCGCTTCCAGGTAGGCGTGCTCAAGCTCGAGGAGCGCGGCCATCAGCGTTTCTGGAACGTAACGACCGCCGTACGCTCCGAAACGGCCCGTGCCCATGGACCGCTGAACTTCTGTAACTGCTTCCAAAACCGGCATCCGTGTGACCTTTCGCCTTGCCTCTGCTGCGTGCATCTTGTCTTTGCTACGTCCATAAGGAAAGCCGCGACCTATGCTGGCCGCGGCTCCCTGAAACTGCTTCTCAAAATCTTCACCCTGCGGTTGGCAGCGTGTTTAGAGAGCGTGTTCCACCGGCGCCGCGGAGTGGCCGCGGTAGATAAATCGCCAATAGGAAGAACGCACCATGCGGAAAGCCTACCTCAAAATGCGTTGGAAGGAAAGAAACCGAGCGACGAGAGGCGTCATCCATGCTTTGGAAGTTCTCAACGGAGACCCAGATGACCACATTCAAAAGAACAGCAGCAGCGCTGACGCTGGCAGGCGTGCTTTCACCGTTGGCAGCCATGGCGCAGCAGACGCACGCCGAAGCCAAGGCAGAGCAGGAAGCGAAGGACCGTCACCACCACACCAAGGCCAAGCTTGTGGGCGGATCGGCAGCGGGCGGCGCGGCAACCGGTGCTCTGGTTGGCGGACCCGTGGGTGCGGTGGTCGGTGCCGGGATCGGCGCGGGTGGCGGCCTGATCGGCAACAAGATTCGCAAGCACCACGGCATTAAGAAGAAAGAGCATGAAGAGCGGTAGAACTCACGCAACCAGCTATTGAGCGCAGACGGGTGCCTGTCTGCGCTTTTCTCCCTCCGCCAAAGACGCTCGTCATCCTGAGCGCAGCGAAGGATCCCTACGGCTTCAAACCAGCCTCGATCGAAACGCCTTCGGCCTAACATGCCAGGCACGACAGCTTGAAGCCGAAGGTGCCGGACGTTGTGGTCGGCACATCCTATTGGGATCGCTTGCTCAGGATGACGGGCACTTGAGTTGTGCTCAGAATGACTGATTCGGCGTCGCGGCCCTGGCGTTCTGAATGAATTGCCGGACAGCCTCTGCATCCTTCACGCCCGGCGAAGCTTCAATCCCGCTGGACACGTCCACACCCAACGGGTTCAGCGCGGTGATGGCACCCGCTACGTTGTCCGGGTTCAGACCGCCTGCCACGATTACCGGCAGGCCAGCCTTTGCCAGCACCGGCGCTGCCGCCGCCCAATCAAAGGTGCGTCCGGTACCGCCACTTACTCGAGCCGTGCGAGAATCCACCAGCAAGGCATCCACCAGGCCGTCGTCCCCAATGCGGCGAACCTCCGCCGAGAACGCCGCGATCTGATCTGCTGCCTGCAGGTCCAGGTCCCAGTGGACGACCTGAAGCAGGCGCATGGAACTGCGGCTTGCGGTCGCAGCACGGACCGACCGAACCAAAGCGTCATCGTACTGGCTGTGTAGCTGGATTCCGGTCAAGCCGGCGCGAAGAGCCGCAGGGGCAATCTCGTCGGCATCCACCGAGGTGAAGACGCCGATCTTCTCGATCAAACCTGGCAAAGCCGACGTAATGGAAGCAACCTGCTCTGCCGTGACGGTACGCTTGCCCGCTGCAAAGACGAACCCGACCGCATCGGCACCCAGTTCGGCGGCCAGCAGGCAGTCCTGCAGGCGCGTGTTGCCACAGATCTTGATCCACATGGCCTTAACCTGCGACCGGAACGCCCAGCAGCGCCGCCAGGGCCTGGCCCGGATCAGCCGCGCGCATCAACGATTCGCCGATAAGAAACGCGTTGTAGCCCGCCTGCTGCATGCGCCGGATATCGGCATTTGAGCCAAGGCCGCTCTCCGCAACCCGCACCGCGCTCTCCGGCAGGTGCTGTGCAAGCTCTTCGGCTGCCGCTACATCCACGGTAAACGTGCGCAGATCGCGGCTGTTGACGCCGTACATTTCGCAGTCGAAAGTGAGCGCGCGATCCAGTTCCGCGCGGTTATGCACCTCGCACAACACGTCCAGTTGCAACGCCCTCGCGGCCCGGCGCAATTGCTTCAATTCCCCGTCGGTCAGTGCCGCGACAATCAGCAGTATGGCGTCTGCGGAATGGGCCCGCGCTTCTACAATCTGGAACTCGTCCACAATGAAGTCTTTGCGAAGGCAAGGCAGCGACGTGGAGCGAGAGGCAATCTGCAGATTCTCTAACGAGCCTTGAAAGAACGGCTCATCCGTCAGCACAGACAGGCAGGCTGCGCCACCGGTCTGCAGCGAGTGCGCAATCGCTGCCGCGTCAAACTCCGGCCGTATCAGGCCCTTGGATGGCGACGCTTTCTTCAACTCTGCAATCACCGCTGGACGTGTTTGTGCGGCTTGCCGCAGCGCAGCCGCGAACCCGCGCGGAGTGTGCTCGGCAGCCATGGCTTCCAGTTGGCGTAGTCGCTCCTCGGTGCGGCGAAGTGGCAGGTCGGCACGGGTACGGGCCACAATGCGGTCAAGATGCGTGCTGGTGGCAACTGCAGGACTCATTTACACCATGCTAATGGAGAGCTTAGCGCGCAAACAGCAAAAAGCCCGATGCATGGCATCGGGCTTTTTGAAAGAGTTTGGTGCCGAAAAGAGGACTCGAACCTCCACACCCTTGCGAGTACATGGACCTGAACCATGCGCGTCTGCCAATTCCGCCATTTCGGCACGGGAGCGAATGTCAGGCAAAGCCAAACATCACTTGCAGCTTTCACAGTCTCCCAGAGGGGACGCTCCATGTCAACCGCGCCACCCGTGAGGCCTACGCAAGGCTTACGTAAAATCCGTCTCGTAAAAGATCAACCCTCCAACTGTCGGGAAGCATCCCATCCGTTGCATAACTGTTGTTATCCCCAGACCTACTGGCCAACGATGAGAGACAGATGACCCGATCTGAACCGAACCAGCCCAACACCGCACCCGCAGGTGAGGCTGTCATCCCTGAGGAACTCGCCCTCGAAATCCGTAAGCTCGCCCATGACTTGAGTAATTCTCTTGAGATCATTGTGCAAACCGGGTACCTGCTGAGCACTGCAGACCTGAAATCTCCTGCGAGCGACTAGCTGCGCATGCTGGATAACGGAACCACCAAGGCGCTGGAGATCAATCTTGCGTTGAGGAACTACATCAAGGCCCATACCCCGCGCTGACGCCTGTGCGTCGTGAAAAGCAGCAATGCTGGTCCGGGCACCCGGTCTGCACCTGCCTGCGTCATATCCGGCAGCGAGGTAGAGCATGGCAGAACGCGATGAAGACGATTTTGTAACTGTTGCAAGTTACTCCGAAGTGGGCGAAGCATCACTTGCACAGTCTGTGTTGGACGGAGCTGGCATCGATTCCTTCCTTTCAGGCGAGGAGGCAAACATCCTGTTGCCAATGAGTGGTGCGCGTCTGCAGGTGAGATTGTCAGACGCTGAAAACGCTCGCGAAGTGCTAAATACGGTACCGGTCACAGAAGACGAGGATGGTACTGTTTCCGGATCGTCCCGTACGGGAGCAGCGCTGGCTGACAATGGCGACGATCTCTAGCGGAAGTCCAGTGTCCGCCAGCCATCGGGAGAAGGTTGTCGTATGCCTGTCTGGTGGTATGGATTCGACGGTCTGCGCGGCGCTTGCTGCGCGCGACTATGACGCCTATGCGCTGCACTTCTCCTATGGTCAACGGACTGAAGCACGCGAACTGAAGTCTGCCACCGCAGTCAGCCAGATGCTCGGTTTCAAGCAGTTCCTGCCTTTGCGCATGGACCTGTTTCGGCAGATTGGCGGGTCTGCACTCACAGACGCATCCATCGCGGTTCCAGACGCGAAGCCAGAGACCGCCGCAAACAGCAGTGAACGTACCGGCAGCGAAGTTCCGGTGACCTACGTTCCATTCCGTAACGCACATTTTCTCGCCGCCGCAGTTTCGTGGGCAGAGGTGCTGGGCGCGCAGACCGTGTTTATCGGGGCGGTGGAGCAGGACAGCTCGGGCTACCCGGACTGTCGGCCCGCCTACTATGACGCCTTCAACGCGCTTGTTCGGCAGGGCACTAAAGACGGCGATATCCGTGTTGAAACACCGCTGATTTCAATGCGAAAGCGTGACATTGTGGCGCTGGGTATTGAACTTCGTGCGCCTCTCCATGTAAGTTGGTCATGCTATTCAGGCGAGGATTTTGCCTGTGGCGTGTGCGAAAGCTGCGTGTTGCGGCTCAGGGCCTTTCAAGAAGCTGGTGCCGTTGACCCGATTCCGTACAGAAGCACGGAGATTGGAAGCGGAACAGGCGCGACTCTCCCACACCAATAGAGTTTGAACCAATGGCGATGGCTGCGGCCATCCCGCAAGGAGCTGAAGGAAATGAAGACTCGCATCCTGTCCCACGTTGCTGTTCTCGCGATGCTTTCACCCGCTGCCCTGCTTGCCCAGGCACCCGCACCCGGCAGCATTCACGGGCATGTGCAGAATGCCGCAGGCATGGCCCAGGCTGGCGAGATAAAGCTGACCACGGATCGCAACTCCGACGAAAAAACCCGCAAGTACCAGTACACCTTCCCCGTAGAGCCCAGCGGCGACTTCAAGGGTGAAGGCATTGCCCCCGGCAAGTACATCCTGTTCTTCCAGGTAAAGGGTGCGACCGTCGATTACATCGA
>JBPBPZ010000248.1:0-5496 GCA_050954525.1 Janthinobacterium lividum | reverse complement strand
GCGGCCTGATCCTCCTGTTCGGAGCGGCTGGGTTTCTGCCACGTGTCACTGCTTCTACAAAGGGGGAAGGCATGGAGCGGCGTTATTTCTATGGATCAGTATGGGCGGTCACATCAGCTCAGGTGCTGCTGCTTACTGTCTGGAAAATGCAGTGGCCAAGCGAAGTCGCAAACCATGTGAAGCTGTTTGTCTTTGTCGTCGCGCTTCTCTCCGCAGCCTTGGCTGCTGCCCGCGGCACACTACCGCGTACCCGTCCTATCGTTCCGGGAGAACTGATGATAGCTGACTAGAACGGCTCCCCGAGGCTGCAGCAGAGCAGCGGATATGCTAGTTCGAGGGGCTTTACCGCTGCTGCTGGGCTAATAAGTCGCAGGAGAAAACATAGTCTCCAGTCATATGCGAGTGGCCGTGAGAGACCTGCTCTATCTGCCAGACGGACTGAGGCCATTCTTCGCGCGTCTGTTCGAAGGGTTTCTGCCTCTGCGTTTCGAGCAGGGTGAAGAAACCGGTACATCGGCTGTCGCGGAGCGTGCAGCACGCCATTTTCCGCGTAGAAGGTAAGGTAAGCGACAACAGAAGACGTGAAGCGACTCACAACCTAGTTTTGGTTTCTTCTGAAAGTAGGAGTTCCAGATGAAAACAGACCGAATTACGCAGGTCGACTTGATGTGTGACGATCTTCTCGTTTACCTGTCAGACAAAACCTTCTTTATTGTCACCGCGGAGCAACTATTCTCACTAAACATCCCCCGGTCCGACATCGCAGATAATCAGGAATCTGAAACCAACGAAGTTATACATCTCGTGAGAATGACGGACCTCCCGGATTCTCCCAAGCGCTTTGTGTGGGCGTCTAAAGAGGAGTAGTTTTCGCGGCCACGCGGGTGATCACGAAGGCGTGTTCTTCAGTTAGAGGACAGCCGCAGGGATCGCGTTTGAGGAAAGGCAATGCAACTATCTTCGCTTGCTCCTTTTGCTTCGCGGAGAACCCTTTTGTACTTTGATAGATGGCGGTAAGTGGCCTCGCCGAACAGTGGTGGGAGGGCGATGGATCATGTGGTCGTGACCCTCTAAAGAGAAGTCGACGCCTGACGGTTAGCTGCTTCGAAAGGCAAAAATAGGGTAAACACAGTGCCGCTCCGACCCTTCTCTTGGCTACTGCGAACGTTCAGTGCGCCGTGATGTCGATCAATGATTTCTTTACACACCCAAAGTCCAAGTCCAGTGCCGCCGATCCCCTTGGTCGTAAAGAACGCGTCGAAAATCTTTCTTTTCACGTCTGGACCGATACCGACCCCAGTATCTGCAACGGTCAGTACCAAACCTTTTCGTCCCGTGGACCAGTGAGTCGCTTCGCGGCTACGCAGGAGGAGGCGACCTCCGAGAGTATGCATAGCGTCGATAGCATTCCCGATCAGGTTGTTGAGCACCTGCCGGATCTCACCTTCGAAACACAATACGGGTGTGGCCGCATGTTTTCGCTTTTCTACCTGGACTCGGGAATTGACGATGCGTGCCTGATAAAGAGTCAGGATTCCACCTACCAACTCCTCACATGTCACAGCAGTAGGGCGGGTCGATTGCTTGTGAAATCGGAGAGTCTGATTGCTGATCGCGGAAACCCGACGGAGCTCCCGCTCCGCCGTTTCCACGTAGTCTCGTACGTCCGGTCCGAGATTCTCATTAGCACTAATCAGATAAAGCAGATTGGTTACTGACTCTAGCGGGTTGTTGATCTCGTGGGCGATTGAGGCAGCTAAGCGACCGACCGCCGCCAGCTTTTCGGTTCTAAGTAGCGCCTCATCTGCCTGCTTACGCGCAGTGATGTCGAGCGCAATCCCGGGTGCCCGGAGGGGAGCGCCATCCGGCCCCAGCCAGCAACGCGCCTGTGCTGAAAGCCACTGCACCGAACCATCCGGCAGCAGAAGTCGAAATTCAACAATAAACTCTGTGCCTGCACGCAGCGCGTTGAGAATTGTTTCACGGGTCTTTTCACGATCCTCTGGATGAATTTTCCGCAAGTACTCCTCGAAAGGAGCACCAGCTGCAGCCCAAAGCACATCCACCCCAAATGCTTGCGCAAATTCAGCATCGGCACACAATCTATCTGCCGGCACATCCCAATCCCAGGTGCCAACAATATTTGTCGACGAGAGGGCCAGACGCACGCGTTCTTCACTACGGCGCAAATCTTCTTGAATGGCATCCCTCTCACGCTCTGCGGCACGTCGCTCCGCGATACCGCGGAAGATAAGAACGATTCCTGCTAGTTCGCCATTTTCGTTGTAGATGGGGGCTGCGCTGTCATCGATCTCAATGGCGCCTCCGGTTCTACTGAGCAGAACTGTATGGCCAGGTAGCCCGATCACTTTCTCCAGGCGCTTTATCTTGTCAGCCGAGCTTTCAAGAACCTGCCCTGTCTTTTCGTTGACGATCCGGAAAACATCTGCCAGTACCTGCCCTTGTGCCTCCGCCGCTGACCATCCTGTAAGAGACTCTGCAACCGGATTCATTCGCGTGACCAGGCCTCTGGCATCCGTCACGATTACGGCGTCGCCAATGCTTTGGAGAATATGTTCTGCCTGAACCTCATGCTCTCGAAGGTTTCGCATCGACAGGACTTGCCCATTGACGTCATGACACACGATCAGGATGCCAGCGATCTCGGAACTGAGCTCATAGATGGGACTGTAGCTGTAAGTCCAGTAGACCTCCTGCAAGCGTCCATTCCGAACGATGGGAACAAGAACATTCTCTTTGTAGGTGGTCTCGCCCGTCGAATAGGCCGCCTCAAACTGCGGGCCAATGATGTGCCATGCCTCTTCCCAGCACTCGCGAGCTGGTTGTCCGAGCGCTGCGGGATGCTTCTCTGCCATAAGCGGCAAGTAGGCGTCATTGTAAAACTGGATCAGTTCTTTTCCCCAGAAGATCACGGCGGGAAACCGGCAGGAGAGCATAAGGTTGACCGAGCAGGCAAGTGCCTCGGACCAGCTACAGATCGGCCCAAGCGACGTAGCACCCCAATCGCGGGAGCGAGTCCGGTCCGCCATCTCACCGACCCCGACGACTGGCCCACGGCGTCCTGACAGAGGCTCATCCTTTGCAGGAGGCAGTCTGAGCGTTGTTGCCACCGGCTTTACAGATTCGAGCATGTTGATCTCTTTCTCTACGCTCAGCGCACGCTGGTCTAGGCCTCAGCCCACCAAGAAGACGCCGCTGGCGCTAGCATCGCTCATACGGGGTCAGATGCGAGAATGGTGTAGGTCAGCCACAAAGGTGCGCTGCAGGGTGTGGACCGAAGCAGCATGACGTTCACACCGCGGTAGGGTTGCCGCTACGGAAGTTGCGTGGGAAGTTGCCGCCTGGGTAGGTGGGTGCCTGCAATGGCTTCTCCAAGGGGATGATGTCTTCCTTGAGGCTGGCGAGGATGCGGTCGGTAACGGCCTCGAAATGTAGCGCGACAGAACAAACAACACCCCAAAGTGTGACAAATGATCCTCAAGTCACAGATCAAGACCTTGAACGCAGTCGATAGCACCTTTGGAAGAGTTGGGCCAATCGACATGCTTGCATGTGAGAGCTGCTGCGTCGGCAGTTCCTAAATACCGTAGCTACGACCCCTTCCACGTGAGCCAACCTATGCTCCAGTACGTTGATACCGTTTCCTCAATAGCACTGTTACTTGTCGTATACGCCCCTCAGAAGAAAACATTAATGCAACGGTCGAGGCCCAAACTGATCGGGCATCAGGTCCGGGTTGCAAGTGTTCCGCTGTCAAAGGGCGACGCTGAAGTTAATCCGACAAAGACGCGGTAGGACGAGCATGCACCAACGTTCGATGACGGCGCATAAGTACTACCAAGCCACGACGAATGTACCGTGCAAGTAGCGGCAAGGCTATTGAGGCTACAACTCCCCACACCACTAGCGCGTGCCACTCCCACTGCCAAATGTCGCGCAGAAGCCGCCACGGGTGATGACTCAGATGCTCAATCTGGTGTCGGTTCATGGGAAGTCGCCCGGTGTGGAAGAGGTGGACGCCTAGCTCGACAAACGGAATAAAGAGGAGCAGGTGGATCGGTGCCATTGTATGGGCGCCAACTTGCGATGCGATCTGGTTGAGGCCGAAGATCCATGCCAGCACGATGACCAGCAGTGTGGTGAACCCTACGGAAGGATTAATCCCGAGGACAATACCAAGGGCCAAGCTCCACGCCAGACGCCGGGGTGTAACTCCTCCGCGCATTTGACGGAGCAGCGGACGTAGGATCCTGCAACGGAAGAACTCGCGTATGGATCCCGGAAGCAGCATCCATCGACTCTACGCTTGAGCACAGGTTCGGCGCACGTAGGGTCAGTCTTTTCAGCTAGCTGGTTCTAGCCGGGTTTACACCGACTCTTAGACGCATTTATCGACTTCTGGCTGAAGACCCAAAGGTGTATCGTGTCTGCGTGCTTCTACGACATCTTTCGCGAACAGCATCTGCCGCTACAGCCTGCGCGTTCACCTGCTCCTCTCTGCTCTGTCAAGGGCCCTCAGCCTCAACAAGCCCGTGGCAGTCTGAAAGCGACGGAAGCGAGGTGGTGCAGAGAACTATCGAGGCAATCCAAATCACTTGCTCTCTACGGTGACCTGGAGGCCGATGTCATGGCGAACCCTTACCTTTCAGAAGACCTGAGGCAAGAAAAGGGAGTGGTCTCCATTCAGATATCCGGGAGGCTCCACGGTCGGCGCGGAAGCTCGTTGATCTTCTTACTTGTTTGCAGGCGACCTTGTCGAACGCTTCTGCTATCACCGGCGCAGATTCTTCCCCATCCTCTTATCTGTCGCGATTTGTACAAGTCCGGATTTAAGACCTCGCAGCTTTTAGCGGTTGCACTCACACCTGTGAATTAGCTGGTACCTGCATGGCGTTATGCCAGCTGAACGCCCGAGCCCGGGATTTGGGGACAGCGCAGCTACTCCCACGGACCTTGTTGCGCCATTACACGCCGATCACAAAGCAGTACTTGGATTACGCATCCCACGTCGAGGTGATTGCTGCTGCAGGTATCGACCCGAAGGCGGTAACACCTCCTCACTAACCACCACCTGTACATTCAACGTTTATGCCTCCATAGGCCATGTCCACCTGCAATCCTGCGATGGATGGACAGATCAGGCTTACGGATAACCTCGCGAGAACTACTTCGTTGACACCAATGCAATGAGACAGGATGCGGACTGGCCGCTGAACCAATCCTTCTCACAACAGTGATTTCTCATATCGATTTAGGGGTGATTCTATGGCGAAGACAGTGGTAGGTCTGTTCAGCAGCACAACGGTTGCACAGCGGGTCAAACAACTGATCGTTTCCGGCGGCAATGTGAGCGCCAGCGATGCAAAAATCGTCGCACAGGACAGCGAAGATTACGCAGGCACGGAACACGCGAACAGTGGCATTGGTGAGAAGGTCAGCCACTTCTTCAAGTCATTGACCGGCGGCGATGACGAA
>JBPBPZ010000100.1:0-5510 GCA_050954525.1 Janthinobacterium lividum | reverse complement strand
CGGGACTGGCCTGCTTCCTCCATCACCACGGACAAGCTTCGTTCCTATCCAGAAGCGATCGAACGGCTGAAACAGGAAGGCAAGCTCTCGGGAAGCGCCAAGCACCGAACGTCGAAGTATTTGAACAACATCATCGAAGCCGATCATGGCGCTCTCAAGCAGGTAATTCGTCCCACCCGAGGGTTCCAGACCATGAAGTCTGCCACCGAAACGATCAAAGGCTTGGAGATCATGCGCATGATCCGGCGCGGTCACTGCCTCACCTGCAAGCGCGGGGCAAAGAACGAAGTACGCTTCGTCAACTCACTGTTCGGCATCGCCGCATAAAGGTTAGAACGCTAAACATGGGCCAAGCTGTGGCTACCGTGAGTTAATGCAACAGAGCCCAAGAACGGCATGCTCTCGGCCGAGGACGCCAGCCATCTCACGGACATCCTCAACATCCGCCAGCAGGGAACCCGGCTGACGAAAGAACAGGCAAGGGAACTTCTGCAAGTGCCGGATCGCTCCACCCTCAAGGGAAACGCGACTACGCCATCCTGGCGCTCTTGGTCGGCTGCGCCCTGCGTCGCGGGGAGCTGCGGTGCACAGGAACTGTAATGCAGGTCATTAGAAGATGATTTTGGCTCCGAACTGTGCATTGAAGGGTTCACCGGCACCGATGCCTGGGGCACCGTTGTAATCGCCGATGGTGTCGTTCAGCGTCGCGCTGCCGCTGGACGCGTCATACCTGCCATTGGGAAGACCGGCAAAGCTGATGCTCGGCGGTGCAAAGTTCGTGCGATTGAATACGTTGAAGAGTTCGGCGCGAAGCTGAATCGTTAGGCGCTCGGCAATCTTTGTGTTCTTGAAGAAGGAAATATCGGTGTCTGAGTAGCCCGGGCCGTAGAACTGATTGCGGCGCAGTGTTCCAAAGCCGCCAGCTGCCGGCAGCGCGAAACTGTTCAGGTCGATCCAGGTCGCATTCGGCTTTTGGCCCTGGAGCCCGGTGCGTGCAGGTGCGATCTGGTTGACCCGATCGAGACCCTCATTGGTGCCGCTATTGTCGGAGTTTGCGAAGATCTGGAACGGCTGGCCGCTGTGAAAGCTAAGCAGTGCGTTTGCCTGCCATCCACCGCTTAGCAGGCGCAGGTGCTGCGATCCTGGTATTTCGTAGCTCAGGAACGTCGTGAAATTATGACGGGTGTCATAGTCGGAATTGCCATAGTCGCCCTTGAAGTTGGTGCTGTCCTGCGGCAGCGTGCCACGGTATTGAGAGACTTCATCCAGGTTGTGCGCCCAGGTGTAAACCGCCTGCATGTTTAGGTGGTGCCAGTTGTTGACACGCAGGGTTCCCTGCAGGGAGTTGTAGTTCGCAGTGCCGATGCTTGAGATCTGGTTAATGTTGCCGTATTGCGAATACTGGCCGTAGTACGGCCGGGTCACTTGGCGGGCAAGATCGGTGCTGTACACACCCGGGCGGGCCTGGTTGATGTCGAGCAGGCTCAGCAAGTGCCGTGCGGAAGAACCCACGTAGCCAAGCTGCGCGATCACACTTTTGCCCATGGCACGTTCCATGTTCAGGCTGTAGTTCTCGTTGTACGAGGGACGAAAGTTCGGCGCAACTGTGAAAACGCCGCATGGCGAAGACGCTGCGCAGGGATACCCGGCAGACGAGGGAAAAATGGGCACACCCGCCACGACCGTGGTGTTCGACCCGCCGTTGGCAGCGCTGACGGAGTAGACCGGGTTGTTGCCGCCAGGGTTACCCTCTACACCGTTCGGGGCCTGGTTGCCGGGGCGGTTATCCAGGAAGGGATTCAGGTTGGGCGTATCTGCAAACCACCCGAAGCCAAATCGGATGACGGTGTCGGCATCTGCCGCGTAGCTGACACCAATGCGCGGGCTGATGTTCTTGTAGTACCGCGGATATAGCGAATCTACCTGCTTGCCCTGGAATGCCAGACCGTTGCTTGCTGTTAGCGCCGGGCGAAACACCGACATATTTTGATACTGGTTGTGCAGAGGACCTTCGTAGTCATATCGAATGCCGTAGTTCAGATTAAGTTTGGGCGAAAGCTGCCACGAATCACCCGCGTTCAGAAACCAGGTGTTGACGAAGACCTGCCGCGACGGGTCGCCAATGGTGATGCTGGCGGAAGAGGTCTTGCCAGCCAGGAAATCGGCAAGCGCGTTTACGCGTCCGGATGCGCCCGCGACCACTTGGCTGCCGTCGAACGTGAACGATCCCGTGGCGTGGCGGTGGTAAAACTCGTCAAGCTGTGCCTGGCGATACTCGCCGCCGAAGCGCATCTGGTGTTTACCCTTGACCCACGACAACTGGTCGGTGAGGTGACCGGTAATATCGTTGCGGCCTTCGGGCGGGGTCAGGCCAACCGGGTCAAAGCCTTTGATGGTGATGTTGGGCGCGTTTGGAAAGGTCGCACCTGTCACAAAGCCCTGTGCCTGCACGTTCTGGTTTGTCTGGTTGTCGTTAAAAACCTGGTTGAAGTAATTGACCCCCGCAAGCAGTTGGTTTGAGATCGAGGACGACAGCGTGCGGTTATACACGATCGCAATATTCTGCACGTGGATCGGCGCAACCTCGTAGTACGCCACCAGTTGTGAGCCAACGGGGGCCACCTGGTTGCCCTGGCCTACAAACCAGTGTGCGCTCAGGTTGTCCTTGTCGCTCAGACGGTAGTCGACCTTGCCCAAGCCATTCCAGCTATAACCAAATTCAGGATCGTTGGAATGGAAGTTGTTCACTGTGCCTGTGGTGTCTTGCGCTAGTACGCCGGTGCCCCACAGTGTATTCAGCACGTTCTGCATGACCGGGTTTACGGCGACATTTCTGCTGGCAAGCAGCGCCTTTGCCTGGTTCTGCCACCCGACCGACGGCTCGGTAGCCGTTCCAGACTCACCAATAACGAAGCGCTGATGTTCAAAGGTCAAGAAGCCAAACAGCCTGTCTTTCAGGAACGGTCCGCCCACGGAGAAGCCGGTGTTGTAATTGCGAACCTTCTGCTTGGTGTCAGAGAAGGGACTCTTAGCGCCAAACAACTCATTGCGGTTGAAGTAGTACACCGTGCCGTGCAGCGAGTTCGTGCCGGCTTTAAGCGTCAGGTTGACGGTGCCTCCAGGATTACGGCCGCCTTCAGGGCCGGACTGCGTCTGTGCCGAGAACTGGTCGACGGCGTCAATGGGCAGAATGATGCCGGCAATTCCCGAGACGCCACCCTGGTTGACAGCAGGGACGTTATGCCACAGATCGTTGTTGTCAACACCATCGATCTGCCAGTTAACCTGATTTGCACGCGTGCCATTCAGAGACCCAAACCCGCCTCCGCTATAGCCACCAAATCCTGGTGTCAGTGCAATCATCTGGGTGAAATCACGACCGTTTAGCGGCAAATCCTGCACGGTTTTCGAATCCAGCACGGTGGTCTGCGTCTGCGTGGTGGTATCCAGTGTCAGCGCGGCCGCATTTACCTCAACCGTTACACCTTCGGCTGCCACGGAAAGCTTCACCGGCAGCGTATAGATGATGCCGGCAGAAACGCTGATCTTGTCATACTTGGCGATGGCAAATCCTGGTGCGGTTACCGTGACGGAGTAGGTTCCCAACGGTAGATCGCCGAACAGGAAATCTCCGCCGGACGAACTGTTGCCGTTGGTGGTGACGCCGGTTGCCGCATTCGTAGCTATGACCGTGGCGCCGGGCACGCTGGAGCCAGTCTGATCAACCACGGAACCGTTGATGCTGCCGCGATACGTCTGCGCAAGCGCCGGAACTGAAAGGACCGCAAGCGCCAGGGCGGGTGCTACCATCCGTCGGGAACGTCCAAGATTCATGTAGAGCCTCCACAAGACATACGTTGGCACACGCCTGACAAGGGCGCTTAGGTGAAGAAGTAAAGCAAGTCGCCTTCTTCGCGAATGCATCGCGCAGAAAGAGTGTGCACTTCAGGGCAGAAAAACTTCTGGTGCCATAGGTTCACAGGCGTAACGACAAGTTAATGAACTGAATGATTAAGTTCTAACCTAATTGCCTATGCACGTCCATCTTCGGTGCACAGCAAACGATTGCATACCCGGACAGCCACGGTGTTGCTGATTGTTTCAGGTAACGTCTCGCTTTGGCCCATCGATGCTAAGCGGCTGGTCTCAGCAACGCTTCTGGAGCTGTTTTCCTCGCAGCCTTCTTCGCGACCGCCTTCTTCGCTAGGATTTTCTTTGCAGGTTCGGAGACAACGGCTTTCGCTGCTTCTTAGCGGCCCTCTTCTGTTTGGCCCAGCGTGCTTTCTGCGCCTCGGCGACACACGGGCGGCCTTCCGCACTCATGCCTTTGCGGCCACTGGAATCTTTACCTTTGGAAGGGGAAAGTTCCTTCTCGCCTTGGATGGCTTCGGCAACCTGGTTACGCAACTGCTGTAGACGTTCCATCTCTGCATCGATGTGCGAGAGGTACTGTTCGGAGTTCTGAGTAAATGCCTGTGCCATCCTGAAGAATAGCTTTGACCGCTTGTAAGTGGGTACGGGAGCCGTAGCTGTCACCATTCGGCTCCAGGTCCGGGTGCTGTTCTTTACTGAGGCCGACGTGAGCGGGCTGGCTAAGCCGGCTGCTCTTCCTCCTTTGTCTGTCCAGTGATGAGGTCGACGGCCTTCTGGGCAGCGGCCGAGGCCTGCAGGATAAGGCGGTTGTCACCTTCGAGCTTCCTGATCCAGTTCTGAAGGTAGGCAGTAGTGTTGCGGTCGGTGTGCTCGTTACTGATCCCAGCGATAGCGCAGAGGAAGGCGGCACCCGTTTCAGCGACCAGTTCTTCCCGGCTGTAGAGGTCATCCCCGAAGCTGGAACCGAAGGTGCGGTTGAGGCGGATTTCGTGTCCGGTGCTGTGCACCAGTTCGTGGAAGAGGGTGCTGTAGTACAGGGCTGGTTCCACGAAGCGAAAGCGTGCCCGCATGTGCACGGTGTCGGTTGGAGGACGGTAGAAGGCGCGGCGCTCGGTCTGGCTGAGCAGCTGAAGGGTAGGGCGACCCTCCCAGCTGTTGACCAGAGCTTCGCAGGCTGCATCCTGTTCGAACAGGTCCAGCTCGACGGAAGGTAGACGTTCTGGCAGATTGAGGCCCTCGCACTGCTCCACGTTGAAGACGGTATAGCTGATGAGCATGAAGGCAGTGCGGGCTTTGCCAGCATCCTGGTCGTCTGGCTGTTCAGCCGGCTGATCTGATGTTTGGTGTGTTCCGTCCTTTTTACCGGTGAACTGTTTGTAGAAGACGATTGGGGTACCCTTCTCGCCTTTGCGCACGGCGCCTCCCAGTTCTTTGGCCTGCTTGTAGGTGAGCCAAAAGGGAGCGCTGTAGGGTGTGGACCAAAGCAGCATGACATTCACGCCTTGGTAGGGCCTGCCGGTTGCGAAATTGCGGGGGAAGTTGCCGCCTGCGTAGGTGGGTGCCTGCCACGGCTTCTCCCAGCGGATGAGGCCTTCTTTCAGGCTGGCGAGGATGCGGTCGGTAACAACCTGGTAGAT
>JBPBPZ010000329.1:0-5596 GCA_050954525.1 Janthinobacterium lividum | reverse complement strand
CTGTCATGGCAAAGCGCGGCTGCATGACCGTATGCATCATGCGTGCCATGCGTGTGCGGGGCTGTTGCAGGTGTGCTGGAACCCGAAACGGCAGAATCCTGGCCTGGCTGTCACCAAACAACGATGCGGCATGCGCAGCCTGGGCCATCACCACTGCAGACACTTCCGGGTCACCCGAAGTTCTGGCCAGTATGCGGTCCACCAGGTCGGCCGGCGGAGCGGGGGGCGCTTCCTTCAGCATCTCCATCCATGCCCCGCCTCGCCGCAGGTCTGCCAGCAAACGTGTGCAGTTTGGGCATTCCGCAATATGCAGATCGAAGTGCGTCTGCTCGTCCGGCAGCAGACAGTCGTCTGCGGCGTCCAGCAACATGCCTTCACACTGTGTGCAGGTGAGCCGACTCATGCGCTTTCCCCTTTCTGAGGATTCCTGTGTGCTGTTCCAATCGTCATTCACCTACATCACCCGCCCTTCCGTGCGCCCCAGCATCCTTGCCAACTCGCCTCGACCGCGGCTGATCCGGCTCTTCACCGTGCCTTCCGGAACGTGCAGCACAAGGGCGATTTCTTTGTAGTCCATGTCCTGCAGATCACGCAGGATGACCGCTTCCCGCAGCTCCGGCGACAGCTGTTTCAGCGCGTGCTGGATGCGAGCGCGAAGCTCCATCTGTGCGACACGCTGCATCTGGCTGGGTGCCGGGTCGGCCAGACGGTCTGCCATGGTGGGGCCGTCGCTGTCGTCGCGCGCCGGCTCATCCAGCGAATCGGTTGAGCGGTCCTGCCGCGTTCGCCGAAAATGATCCACCAGCAGGTTCCGCGTCAGCGTGGTCAGCCAGGTGGTAAATGCACCCTTGGCCGGGTCAAACCCCTGCAGGTTGCGGTACACCTTGAGAAACACATCCTGGGTCAGGTCGTCCGCGTCGGTGGGCGACCCTGTAAACCGGTAGCAAATGCCGTAAACCCTGCGGTGCTGCGAAGTCACCAGCTGCTGCCAGGCAGCGGAGTCTCCGCGCATGCACGCAAATACCACCTGGTGAAGGGCGGCTGTCTCGGCAGCTTTGGCGGCATTTACCTCGGGCGTTGTTGGTGCTTCCGCCTGCCAGGGTTCCTGCCCGGAGCTTTCGTTCCCGGTTCGCTGCAATACAACCTCGTGGAAGTGTGGGAGCAGTGTACCGCGCGCATCACGTTGCACTGGTAAGTCCCCGCCCTGTGCATGTGACTCGGTGGCCTTTTGCATCTGCTGGAATGCCGGCCAGCAGGGCTCCGGCTTCCGGAAACTTGGCATCGTGATGGTCAGCGTACCCATGCCTACCTTTACGCAGGCTTTGCACCATTGGTTCCACGGAAGATGTTCAGAGCGTAAGTTTGTCTGGCGCGACACGTTGAGGAGTGGACAGCTTACAATTTCGCATGCGCAAGTCCCCTTTCCTGTTCGCATGTGCCGCGGTGCTTACGTCGGCCATGGCCCAGTCGGCAACCACAACACAGACAAAGCATTGGCTGCCAACCTGGGGTACCGCCGAGATGGTTTTGCCCTCAACGGCGGACGCGGCAAAAAACCTGCCGGTAGGCAAACAGGCAGTCACCCTGCGGCAGGTGGTTCACATCAGCCAGGGTGGCAAGCGCATGAGGATCACCTTTACCAACGAGTTCGGCACCACGCCCCTGCGCATTGACGCCGCACACGTGGCCTTTCTTTCCGCAGGGAGCAAAATCCTGATGAACACGGATCGTCCGCTGACCTTTAGCGGCCAGCCGGGCATCACCATCGCGCCGGGGCAGTTTGCCAGTAGCGATGCTGTGGTGGAAACTGTTCCGATTTTTTCAGACCTTGTGATCTCTACCTATCTCCCCGTGCAGGAGCTGCCGGCCATCACGTATCACGCAGCCGCGCACACAACGACCTACGTGGCACAGGGCAATATCGTTACGGCCGAGCAGTTGTTGCCGCTCTTGACCACGCCGCCCGGCCTGGGCACACCGAATGTGACCGCGCCGCTCGCGGCTCCGCTGGACACCAAGGCGATCGTGCAGAGTGCCACGCAGCCGGGAACGACGAATGGCACGGGCCAGCAGGACACCGGTTCGGTGCTGCAGACCACCTCCTGGTACTTCCTGAAGGACGTGGAAGTAGACCGCACCCGCAAATCTGCAGCGGTGGTCGCTTTTGGCGATTCGATTACGGACGGCACGGGGTCTACTTCCGAGACGAATCGCCGCTGGCCGGACGTGCTTGCGCCCCTGCTGGCGTCCGGCAAGAAGACCGCTGCGCTCTCTGTTGTGAATGAGGGCATTGGTGGTAATCGCATTCTGCATGAAGGCACCGGCCCCAGCGCGCTGGACCGCTTCGACCGCGAGGTGCTAAACCAGCCTGGCGTCCGCTACGTGCTGATGCTGGAAGGCATCAACGACATCGGCAACATGCACCGGGCGCCCGCGGACGCCATCACCCAGCAACAACTAGAGGATGGGCTGACAACGCTGGCCGCCCGAGCACATGCGAGGGGCGTGAAGTTCATTCCGGCGACCATTCTGCCCTATAACGGTGCCAAGTACTTCAGCCCGGATGGCGAGCAGATGCGGCAGAATGTGAACACGTTTATCCGCACCAGCACGCTGTTCGACGGCTTCGTTGACTTCGACAAAGTCACACAGGATCCAGAGCACCCCGATCGCTTGCTGCCGAAATATGATCACGGCGACCACCTGCACCCTTCCGACGAGGGCTATGCAGCCATGGGAGCAGCCATCAACCTGAAGCTATTTCGCAAGAAGTAGTAGCTAGGCAGCTACTGCTTCGGAACCTTGATGGTCTGGTGCAGTGTCTTGAAGCACGGAACTGCAACGGACGCATGCGATGCAAGAGAATCACGGACGCTGCCGTCATACACGCTGCTATCTCCCGGTCGCAGAAATACGCGGGAGCCAGGTACGTCGCACTCCGGCTCGCGCGTGACCTGCATATCGAATACGGTGCGATCTCGCAGCAGCGACTGCCGGATTGGGAGGCCGAATCCCGGGTACTGATCGATCAGCCGCGCAAACTGATGATCTCCACCTTTTACCTGGATATCGGCCAGGTAAACTTCCTGGTTTCCCGCAAAGCTCTGCCTGGACGAACTGCTGACGGCGAGGATGCGAACTGTCGCGCGTGTCGGCTTGGACTGGTTGCCAAAGGCTGAGGGCTTCACCGCCCAGGCGGCGGAAGCCATACACACAATTGCTGTTGCAAGAGCTACCCTATTGCGCATCTTCAGTCCATCCATCCGAGCAGCATGGCAGACCTGCTCGTGTCCATGATAGGTGACGGCATCTGATTTGGCTTGCTCCTCCGCCAGTATCCGGTCAGGCCACGCAGCAACGAGATTACTTCTTTTCGGTTTCGGGAGCGAAAGGGAGATTGAGCGTAGCTACACGCTGCAGAATCTTAGCGGGCTGAAATCACCTGCTGGCTGAAGCGTTCCATCTCCTCCAACTGGGGGCTGAACTGCAGCAGCAGCAGGTCAACGCCAGCCTCTTCGAATCTGCCGACCTGTTCCTGCACCTGAGAAGGAATTCCAACCAGACCGGAGCGCAGGCCGCGGTTCGATACGGAATACTCCTTGATAGACATGGATTGTTCTAGCTGTGTGCCCTGTAGCCACTGCTGATAATTCGCGTACCCCTTGGCGCTGCCTTGGACGTTCGTGATGCGCCCTAGTTCCTGCTCTACCTGCTCTTCTGTGTCTCGGACGAACGCGTATCCTGCCACGCCGTACTGCATGGGAGGCAGGCCGAAGCGATCGCGCCGTTCGCGCATATCCGCGACCTTGGCTGCAACATGTTCGGGCGAGTCGCCGTGCATAACGTAGGCGTCACACTTCTGCGCGATCAGGTTCTTGGCTGCTTCCGACTCGCCCCCGGCATAGATCGGCGGTCGAGGCGTGCGAACCGGCTTGGGTTCCAGCACGGTGTCTTCTGTCTTGTAATACTTGCCGCTGTGCGTCAGGCGCTTCTCGCGCCAAAGACTGTCCACCACGTCCAGCCATTCTGCGGTGCGACCGTAACGATCATCGTGCCGTTCGAAGTCGACGCCATACATCCGCGCCTCCTGCTCCCACCAGGACGACACAACATTGAGGGCAAGTCGCCCGTTGCTGATGTGGTCCACATTGGCGGCCTGCTTCGCAAACAACGCGGGCGAGTGAAAGGTCGGGCGAACCGCGACCATAAGCTCCAGCGTTTCGGTCACGGCGGCGACAGCGGCCGCGGTAGACCATGCGTCCAGGCTCGGCGCGTCAACACCCTTGATGTCGTTCAGGTTTAATTCTGCAATGAGGGATAGATCGAAGCCGATCTGTTCACTGCGACGGGCCAGCTTGCTGACATAGGACCAGCTTGCCTGCATGCCTTCGTCTTCTACATTCCTTAGCCAGCCACCAAACACAGGCATCCAGTAGCCAAAACGTATCCCGCGATTAACCTGCACGGCGAACCTCGGCCTCTAGAAAGTCTGCCAGGTTCTCTACTGGATTGAAACCAATCACGCGCGGCGCGTCCGCTACAAAGTTCGAGAGCGCATTGATGTCGTAGTAGTAGATTTGTCCATCCCGGTCATCGACCAGATACTCGATACCACCGACGTCGATCCCTGCAGCCTGGACGATGCGCTCGATGTTGGCGATGACATCTGTTGGAGGTGTATAGCCCTCTACCTTCAAGCCGGACTTTGCTGCTTCCAGCACACAAGCCCCATCCCCCAGCACCTGGTTAGTGGCAGAATTGTCCAAAGACTCGCCGCGTGCCGTCTGGCATATATCTGCGGGACACAGGTCAAAGGTCTCTCCCGTTGTGTACACGTTGATCCCGTAAAGGTATTTGCCCCCCAACGTTTCAACCCGAGTAATGTGGCCGCCGCGTGCTGGAACGAATTCCTGAACTAGGGCAATGCTGTCATAGCCAAGATCCAGAGCGCCTGCACGGATGCCCTCTTCAAGCTCGGACTTGGAGTTGAAGCGAACGATTCCTTTACCGCTTCCGCCGATGTTTGCCTTCACGATCACCGGGTAGCGTAAGCCTTCAGCCGCAGCCAGTGCCTGCTCAGCCCGATGGATAACACGCGAGGGGATGTAGCGTATGCCCAGCGATCTCAGAAGGGAATGCTGAGCAGCTTTCGAAACCTCGTATCGAAAAGCCTTGGCACCATTGATGACACGTACACCTAGCGATTCCAGATGTTCAAGAAAGGCCAGGGTGTGAAAGATCCCCGAGCCAACACCTCGGCTGTTCGCTGAGGGGCTCATTCTGTTGAACAGCACTTTGTAGCCTTGAGCCCCAGCCCCGATATCGTAGAAGAAATCCGGGATGAATAGCTTCTGGAACGCTACTCCTCGGTCGGTCAGCTCCTTGAAAATGGGCTCGAACCATTGGGGATGCTCGTAGAGAAAAGTCAATGCAGGCTCTGTCTGGTTTGGGGTGGTGTATACCGAGGGCGTGGTCGTCGCGGTGGCCATATTCACTCAGATGTTTGTTGTTCCAAACGGATGTATCGCATCTTGCGTAACTGGCGACACGAACAGAAAAGCCCACTCCGAGGAGTGGGCTCTATGTTAATGCTGGC
>JBPBPZ010000269.1:0-5636 GCA_050954525.1 Janthinobacterium lividum | reverse complement strand
GTCGATGGTGGTGGGGTCGGGCCAGCGCGACGGGTTTTCGACCTCGACGACCTGGCCGCCGGTGAGGGTGATTTTGTAGCGGACGCCGGGCGCGGTGGTGATGAGGTCGAGGTTGAATTCGCGCTCGAGCCGTTCCTGGATGATTTCCATGTGGAGCAGGCCGAGGAAGCCGCAGCGGAAGCCGAAGCCGAGGGCGACGGACGATTCCGGCTCGAAGGAGAAGGAGGCGTCGTTGAGCTTGAGCTTGCCGAGCGCCTCGCGGAGCATGCCGTGCTCGTGCGATTCGATGGTGTAGAGGCCGGCGAAGACCATGGACTTGATGTCTTCGAAGCCGGGCAGCATTTCGGCGGCGGGGTTCGACGGGTCGGTGATGGTGTCGCCGACCTTGGTGTCCGCGACGTCCTTAATGGTGGCGACGAAGAAGCCGACTTCGCCCGCGGACAGCTCGGCGATTTCGACCGGCTTGGGCGTGAGGACGCCCATGGACTCCACGTCGAAGATTTTGCCGTTGCTCATGAGCTGGATGCGCTGGCCTTTGCGCAGCGTGCCGTTGATGACGCGCGCCAGGACGATGACGCCCTTGTAGGGGTCGAACCAGCTATCGAAGATGAGCGCCTGCAGCGGCAGGGAGCTGTCGCCCTGCGGTGGTGGCAGCAGGTTGACGACGGCCTCGAGGATGTCGGCGACGTGGAGGCCGGTTTTGGCGGAGACGGCGATGGCGTCGTCGGCGGGGAGGCCCACGGTGGTCTCGATCATCTCCTTGGTGCGGGCGATGTCGGCGCTGGGCAGGTCGATCTTGTTGATGATCGGGATGATTTCGAGGCCGTTGGAGATGGCGAGGTAGGCGTTGGCGAGGGTCTGCGCCTCGACTCCCTGGGAGGCGTCGACGACGAGCAGGGCGCCTTCGCACGATGCAAGCGAGCGCGAGACTTCGTAGGAGAAGTCGACGTGACCGGGCGTGTCGATGAGGTTCAGCTGGTAGGTGACGCCGTCGTGCGCCTGGTACATCATGCGGACGGAGTGGGCCTTGATGGTGATGCCGCGCTCGCGCTCCAGGTCCATGGCGTCGAGCACCTGGGCCTGCATTTCGCGCTGGGTCAGTGAGCCGGTCAGTTCCAGCAGACGGTCGCTGAGGGTGCTTTTGCCGTGGTCGATGTGCGCGATGATCGCGAAATTACGGATGTACTTGGGGTCCATGCGGGCTCTGTTGTCATTCTACAGAGAGCCCGCTTGGGCCGGAGGGATGTGCAGGTCACGCGTAACACTGCCGCAGGTGCGGACGGCGTGGACTACAGGTCTGAGGGCAGCTCGTTCGCGCCGGGGAAGGCGGCAAACAGGCACGCAATCACAGTGGTGGCAAAGAACGAGCAGGCGATAAAGAGTGGGTTCATGGCGGGCCTCCGACGAGAGCAATTTGTCTCGACAAAGCTCCTATCGGCGGCGGGGGCGGTTCATGCAGGGGGATGAGTGTCCCGTGGTGGGGCAAGGGCTAGCCGGCCTGTACTGAGTCCGCGACCTGCGAGTGATCGCAACCCTGCTTCCGACGTGCAGGGAAACGCACTCGTCAGCTGCTCCACGACAGGTTGGGAAATACAGAAAATCATCCATATCTGTGAAATTTCATTTTCTGTTCATCCCACGTTTTCTTTAACGGCAAAGATCTATGCTTGATCGCTGGTTGGGAATGGCCCTTAAATTGCATTAACCTGTTGCAAGTTAACCCATTCCGTAGATCACGTACAAAGCATTTGGAGCACATTTTGAATCGTTATGCATTAAAGTCCGTTACCGCGATTGCCATTTCCTGCACCCTGGCCAGTGGCGCCATGGCGCAGACCAGCAAGGGAGCCATTGCGGGTATCGCAAAGGATGCTTCTGGAGCCGTGATCCCCAATGCGACCGTGACGATCAAGGGCGAGCAGACGGGTGAGACCCGCACGCTGACCACCGGCGCAGATGGTTCCTTTCGCGCAGACGCGCTTAGCCCCGAGGCGTACACCATCAGCGCAACCGGCGCAGGCTTCCAGGGCTTCCAGGCGCAGCACGTTCTGGTGCCTGCCTCCACGGTGACTACCTATAATGTGACCCTGACGGTCGGTTCGCAGAACGATACCGTCACGGTTGAGGCAAACAGCGAAACCATCAATACGGTGAATGGCCAGCTTGCCGGCACCATCTCGTCAACTGAGATTGCAAAGCTGCCGGTATTTACGCTGAACCCCCTGGAGCTTGCTTCTACCATCCCGGGTGTACAGACAGTGCCGGTGGATAATCAGTTGAGCAATGGCGTCAACATTCAGGTAGACGGAGCCAGGCCCCGCTCAAACAACTTCCTGCTGGACAGCCAGGAAATTAACGACGTAGGTATCGGCGGGCAGGCATTCCAGCCGAATATTTCAGACCTCTACCAGGACGAGACAGTCATCACCAGCGTGGCCTCTGCAGAGTTCGGCAGGTCCGGTGGCGGTGTCTTCAACCTGGTGACTAAATCGGGAGCCAATACCTTTCATGGCTCAGCTTACGACCGCTACACCAGTGCCGGCCTGAATGCTCTGCCCCAGTACCTGCGCGGCATTGCAGGCAACACCAACCCACGGCAGACCAGCCACACCATTGGCGGCACGCTGGGCGGCTACATTATTAAGGACAAGCTGTTTGCCTTCGGGGGTGTCCAGTTTCAGCGGTATTACGGCACCACCCAGATCGCTCCCGTGCTGCTGCCGGATGCTGCAGGCGTTGCCACTCTGGCCAGTTTGACGAATGGGGTTGCGGCGTCGCAGGTGCGCTTGCTGAATCAGTACACGACTAACAACGCTTACCTCTCCAGCTACGCACTGCTTGCGAACCAGCCGACCTCCAGGATCAACATTGGCGTGCAGCCCGGTTGCGCCGCCAGCACCAACGGCGGTAACTGCTTTGTGGAAGAAGCTTACTTCCAGCGCGCAGCCGCAGCACTGCAGAACCCGGACACGCAGTGGAGCTACCGCATCGACTTCAAGCCCCATGACAAGGACACCTTCTACTTCCGCTACCTGCACGATCGAAATTCGCTGACGCCAGACTTCTTCGCAAACGCGGCAGGCGGAGCGTTAGGGCTGGATACACAGCAGGGCGGACCCTCTGAGCTTGGCGCCGGCAGCTGGACCCACGTATTTACGGGCAACACGCTGAACGAATTCCGTGCCAGCGAAACCCGGATCAGCTTTGCATTTGCACCCACAGCAGCCACACTGGCGAACCCCGCATATGCCCTGCCGCTTCTGGGGTTGGCTGGATTTCCAAGCAGCTCCCTTGGTGCGCAGACCGGCAGCTTCCCACAGGGGCGCGCGGAAGACCTGTATCAGGTGCAGGACACCTTTACCTACACGCATGGACGCCAAGCTATCCGCGCCGGCGTGGATATTGGTCACCAGCTAGAGAAGGACACCATTGGCGTTAACGCGGGTACTATCAGTTATGCCAAGGGCAGTGCACAGAGCGCACTCCAAAACTTCCTTGCAAACCAGACAGGTGCCTCCGGATCGATCACCAAAACCATAGGGCCGCGCCGCACTGATCCGCATGTATGGCGTTCCGGTTTCTTCTTCCAGGATGACGTGAAGTTCGCACCCAACTTCACCGTAAACCTCGGCATGCGCTACGACTACACCGGCAATCCCGAAAACTCACTTGCTTACCCGGGCGTTGACGAAAGCAACCCGTATCAGCCGCTTGCAACCGCGGTCCGCGTCAAGAACGATAAGAACAACCTGTCTCCCCGCATCGGCTTTGCCTATACCCCGAATCAGGGTGGCTACTTCGGGTCGGGTAAAACAGTGTTGCGTGGCGGCTTCGGCATGTTCTACGACAGCTTTTTCTCCAATTTTGTGACGAACGCTGCGCAATCTGCCCCAAACGCGATTGCCGGCACGCTTACCAGCACGACCGGTGTGGGGGTAGCCAACGCAAATGCAACCCTTGCGACCTTCACACCGACGCTGAATGCCAACGCCAGCCAGACCACGGTCGCCAGCAACCTGAAGAATCCGGCCAGCTATCAGTACAACCTTGGTTTGGAACAGGAAGTGAAAGGTGCCATCCTGGCGGTGCGGTATGTTGGTGTGCGGTCGTATGACCTGTTTGCCAACACTTACCTGAATCCGTTCAGCGGTCTTACCGGCACCCGTCTAAACACGTCGCGCGGTGCCATCACGGTGCGCGACAACTCTGCGTCCAGCAACTACAACGGCGTCATCACAGAGTTCTCGCGCCACTTCGGCTCCTACCTCTCGGTTCGGGCAAACTACACCTTCAGCAAGAGCCTGGATAACGGATCCGAGATCTTCGCGATCGGTAATTCGCCAACGTCTGCTGCTGCCATCCTTGGACCGGTTGGCCGTTCGCAGGAATATGGACCGTCTGCCTTCGATCACCGGCACTACGCTTCCATTTCTTATGTGCTGACTCCAAAGGGCTACCACGTCTCCAACAAGTTCGCCGACACCCTCCTGGGTGCAGTGACGCGTAACTACACCATCTCTGGTGTGGAGCAGTTCCAGAGCGGATCTTACGGTACGTTTGCCCTTGGCGGCGACAACTCATCGCTGGATAACAACGGCGATGGTAATACCTTCAACGACCGCCCAATCCTCGGCAACATTGGCAAGCCGTACCAAACCGTTGGTATCGACGGAAGCTTTGTTGGTGGAACGCCCGGTGTGTACTACGACAACGTCGCCCTGAATGCGACCGGTGCCATGAACACGGTGACTGCGGCCGATGTTCACTTCCTGATCCCGAACAACACGACCGGACAGTACAACCGTCAGCTGCTTGGACGTAACACCTTCTCGAATCCAGGTAGCACCCGTAACGATGTGTCCATCCAGAAAGGCTTCGGAACGGGCCTGTTCCACCTGGAGCGTGGGCAGCTTCTGCTTCGCATGGATGTACAAAACGTGGCGAACCATAACGACCGGCAGCCTTACCTGGATACGAACATCCTCGACTACGGAACGGGTCCGACCACCTTTGACACGCAGTCACTGGCTCGGAACAACCCCAACAACCAGAACAACGGCCGTCAGATTTACCTTTGGGGACGTTTCATTTTCTAAGCTCTTCTTACCTGCAACGGAAAGGTGCTCCTGCAATGCAGGAGCACCTTTTTACGTGCGGCCAAGCAGGTAGGGCATTGCGCTGCCTACAGCAGCATGCTGTGTTCGGCGTGGAGGGCGGCGGCCAGGGCGTCGCTGTCGGCCGCTGTGTTGTAGAGGCTGGGGGCTACGCGGACGACTGGGCCTTTGGCTACTCCCGTGCGCGAGACGGTGTGGATACGGTACTTGTCGAAGAGGCGGCGCTGTACCTTTTGCGCGTCTCCGGCTGTGTGCATGCCGCTTAGCCGGAAGCTGGTAATGGCGCAGTAGCGGGTGGGGTCAGCGGGAACGCAGATTTCGACGTTGGGCAGGTCAGCGACGGCATGGACCCAGCGGTCGCGCAGGGCTCGCAGGTGGTCTTCGCGGACTTTGCCGCCGGTGGCGCGGTAGAACTCCACCGCCGCGGGAATCGTCAGGATGGCCGGGTAGTTGGGCACGCCGTAGGGCACGCGTGCGGTGATGTCTGGGGTGTGCTGGCCGTGGGCGGCTGCGGTCGCGTTC
>JBPBPZ010000292.1:0-5751 GCA_050954525.1 Janthinobacterium lividum | reverse complement strand
TGAGCCTTCATGGATTGAGCCGGAATGCCCAGGTCCAGCAGATTGGAATATGCGAGCGCAAGGCTCTTGTGGTCTGAGAAGCGTGCCACCATGTGTAAAGCTCCTGCTTGATGCTAGTACCAATCGCGAGCCGCGGGCAGATTTTGAACGCGCCTTTGCTAAATCACTTTTGGTCGACACAGCTTAGGATGGATCCTACGGGCGTAAGACGGGGACTATGAAAAGACAGGCTGAGCGAGCGAGACCGGGGAACTGCGGCTGTAACCAACTTGCTGATCGGCTGGATCCCTAGAACGGCTTAGACTTGGTCTATGAACCTTCGATGTAGTTGCAGTAGGCCTTTCCGCCCCAAATTTGACACTGGCTCAGCTCCAGCTCTGGTAGATGGTGCTCAGTCCGTCACCCCCGCCTATACTCCGGCAAAACTAAGCCAGTGCGCTAGACCTGCTCTAAATGGTTGCTATTGCTATGGCTTTCCGCTGCCAGATTGCGCGGTTTGTATGCCGCACGCTAAGCAGCGTACAGACAACCGAAATTACCAGTAGGAAGATCTCTTCATGCTTGTAAAATTTGCCCAGGATGCGCTGGCATCCTGGGCGGTGTATTTCTATTCAGACGTTTAGTATGTGCTGCGTACGTTAGGTTCACGCGAGTAGATACGACCCTGGGCCGCTACGTTCAGGTAAGTAGGGACGTCGCCTGAGGTGAGGACACCGGCATCCGGGACGACTCCCGCCGCAGTCAGTAGGGCCTGAGATGCCGCTGTGGTGCCGATTACCTTAAGGTGCGCATAGGCATCGCTGACCCAAGCCACCGCTGCAGATTCCTTCGCGAGACGAGAAGCCTCATCTTGGGTGAGTGCAATGTAGACCGCGTCAAAGAGGACAGATGAACCACCAGCCAACTGGAAGTCAGCTTCGATCATGGTTCCATCTGCCGCTTCGGCTCCTGCAATCTTGGGAGCGACAACCTTTACATGGGCTCCTAGGCGATGAGCTGCGGCCTCCAACTTCTTGATCTCGCTTGCGTCAGTTCCGTCACTTACAAGAACGCCGATCACCCGAGTAGAAAGACTCGGCTTCATCTTTTTGACGATGGATAGTGCGTCAGAAGGGTCCAGGTCGGTTCGAACCTTTACACTGCTTGGCATTGGCTCAATAGGGGCTTTAACGCCCAATCCTTCTGCCACGCGGGTCGCAATCCGTGGTGACACGTTTGCAAGCTGACCGAGCATGCGGGTGCGGACAGCCTTGGTCTCCACCTTCGACAGTTCGAAGGTAAAGGCCGAGACGATGTGGTTTTGCTCAACTTCCGTCTGGGAATTGAAGAAAAGCAAAGCCTGTGAGAAATGATCCGCGAAGGACTCGGGGCGCACGCGAAGTTTGTCTCCAGATTCGTGCGCCTTAAAACTGGTGAAGCCGGCGTGCGGATCCTGACGCGGAGTGTCCGTCTCCAAAGAACTGGGGCTGTAGGAGACGCGGCCTTTCTGTGGCCTCATAGTCATGTGCCCGTCCCGCTGCATGTTCATCACAGGACAGCGAGGAGCGTTCACGGGGATCTGCTCGTAGTTGGGACCACCAAGACGAGTGATCTGGGTGTCAATGTAGGAGAGATTGCGGCCCTGAAGGAGTGGATCGTTCGAGAAGTCGATACCAGGGACCACATCGGTCGTCGCGAAAGCTACCTGCTCCGTTTCAGCGAAGTAGTTGTCGACATTTTGCGTAAGGACTAGCTTGCCGATGATGCGGAGGGGCAGAATCTCCTCGGGAATCAACTTGGTCGCGTCAAGGACATCAAAGTCGAAGGAATTCGCAAAGGCCTCATCGAATAGCTGGACGCCCAGCTCCCACTCGGGAAATGTGCCAGCCTCAATCGCATTCCAGAGATCGCGCCGATGGAAGTCGGGATCGGCTCCGGAAATCTTGAGAGCTTCGTCCCAGATCAGGGAGGCCATGCCTAACTTCGGACGCCAGTGAAACTTCACGTAAGTCGAGTCGCCAGCCTCATTGACAAGCCGGAAAGTGTGAACGCCAAAGCCTTCCATCATGCGGAACGATCGAGGGATGGCGCGGTCTGACATAATCCACATGAGCATGTGAGTTGCTTCTGGCGTCAGAGAGGCCCAGTCCCAAAAGGTGTCGTGTGCTGTTTGCGCCTGTGGAAAGCCACGATCCGGTTCCTGTTTGGCAGCGTGGATCAGATCCGTGAACTTGATGGCATCCTGAATGAAGAAGACGGGGATATTGTTGCCAACGATGTCCCAGTTGCCTTCCGGCGTGTACATTTTTACCGCAAAACCGCGGACATCACGCGCTGTGTCTGCGGAACCCATATTGCCGGCAACGGTTGAAAAGCGCACAAAGACAGGGGTTTGTTGCCCTACGGTCGTAAGGACCTTAGCCTTCGAAATACCTGCGAGTGAGTCAGTGAGCTCGAAATAGCCTTTTGCGCCGTAGCCCCGGGCATGAACGACTCGCTCGGGTATGCGCTCGTGGTCGAAGTGCTGCGTTTTCTCAACAAGGAAAAAATCCTCGATGAGGACAGGCCCGCGACCATTGCTCTTGAGCGAGTTCTCATCGTCTGCGATGACGGTGCCACGGTTGTTGGTCATCTGCGGGTGCGATCCGCCAGCAACCTGGTGGGTTTCGCCACCAAGAGCGATTTCGGTTCCGGAGGGTTGAATTTCAACAGGCGCGCCAGCAATCATCTGCTGCGTCTCAGATGAAAAGGTAGATGTTTTATCGTGCTGAGACATATTCCTCCTTAGATGCAAATGTCAGCCACTCCGTGTCATATGGCGAACGTACAGCGGCGACCAGATAGGAGGAGAATGAATCCATGCGATTGAAAGTGTTCCGATTTGTGATGGCTGGGGTTGTGTTGGGAACGGCGCTGTTTGCTCCCAAAAGTTGGACACAGGTTGTAGAACACCCTGTGTTGCTGGCGCTCTCGAAGACCGATCACACGCTGTCGATCGTTGACCCGGTGACGCTGAAGGTCATGGCGAAGATGCCGGTCGGGCCGGACCCGCATGAGGTGATCGCGTCAGCTGACGGAACGCGCGCGTGGGTTTCCAACATGGAGAACAGCCAGGGACACGAGTTGGATGTTCTGGACCTGGTGAACCACAAAGCGCTGCCAAGTATCGATACAGCACCCATGATCGGTTTGCACGGTCTGGATTTCGAGGGCGGCAAGGTCTGGTTTACGGCCCAGGGCGCGAAGGCTATCGGACGGCTGGATCCGTCGACTGGCAGGACGGAGTGGATCATGGGGACTGGGCAGGACTTTACCCATCTCATCCGCGTGATGCCGGACGGGCAGACAATTTTCGTCTCGAACGCGCATTCAGCAAGCGTCAGCATCATCGAGCATCGTGAGACGCCGCCTGATACGGCGCATCCTGCCCCGCCAGGACCAACGCAACGAGATTGGTTCGTGACGACGATTCCAACTTCGTTGGGCACGGAAGGCTTTGATGTGTCACCCGACTTGAAGGAGCTGTGGACCGCCGCGGCGAGCGATGGAAAGCTTTGGATCATCGACACTGCGCAGCGGAAGGCGGCGGCATCAAGAGACGCTAAGTTGAATGGTGCGAATCGCCTGAAGTTCACGCCCGATGGCAAACGAGTTTTCGTCTCTATCCTCTCGACAGGCGAGCTATTTGTGTACGACGTTGCTTCGCGCAAGGAGGTCAGTCGCGTGAGCCTTGGCAAGGGGTGTGCCGGCATCCTGATGGACCCGGATGGGTCACGGGCGTTCGTGGGCTGTACAGCAGCAAACTACGTTGCCGTGGTAGACCTGCAGACACTCAAGGTCACGAGCCACCTCGACGTCGGTGGCGGACCGGACGGTCTCACGTGGGCGAAGCGACCGTGAAGAGGCTCGGCAGAGCAAGTCACGTTAGTAGGTTAGAACGCTGGATATGTGGAAGCCCACTGGCACGAGATGGCAGGATTGCTGATCTTCACCACTCGAGAACCATGGTGCAGATGCATCAGGCTTGCTACTATGCCTTGTTGCCAAAGACCTCATGCTGTTCGTAAACCTCTCGGCGTGAGAAATGATGAAGCATGTGGTCGCGGGTCTGTTCTTTCTCGTTCTCTGCCATGCGCAGTTAGCGCAGAAGCCTGTTTGGCGACCGACTGCCGGCCATACCCAAGTTCCAATCTGGCCTGGTGCAGCCCCTGACCCACAACCCACATCCAGTCCTGAGTTCGCCGAGACCACGCCCAACGAGTTCCCTAAAGGTACCGGAAGACCGGCGACAGCCATCAACAACGTCACCCGGCCAACGATGACGAAGAGCGTGAGAGTTTCGC
Source organism: Janthinobacterium lividum (assembly GCA_050954525.1). Lineage (GTDB taxonomy): Bacteria > Acidobacteriota > Terriglobia > Terriglobales > Acidobacteriaceae > Terriglobus. Next base: position 1,429 of record JBPBPZ010000292.1, on the reverse strand, counting down.
GGGCACCATGCAGAAACGCCAAAGCGACGCCGAAAATCAACGCCGTGAAGAGGACACGGGCAGTCCTCGGGTCCCAGAACTTACTGAGCATATCTTTCACCTGTGACGGCTTGGATGCTGGCGGTAGAGCTGTATACAATTTGTTCTCAGAGGCAAAGGATCGCTAGGTTGAAAGAAATACGAAGAGGTTGCAACCTCTTTCTTCGCCTGAGCACCTCACTACCGGACATAGTTGCTGCAGGTATCGACCCGAAGGCAACTCCCCACCCCAAGCGCGCTGATAGCAGCAACACCCCTTGCCAATCGAACTCTCTTCGATGCATCAGCTTGATTGCTTACTCCGAACCACAACATGTTCCCGAAAGGACGCTATGTCCCCGCAAAAGGATACGACTACGCTCGTGTGCCTGTTTCATCATCAGGATCATGCACAGGCGGCGATCAACAACCTGCGTCAAGCTGGCATCAATGATTCATTGATCACCACAATAGGTGGACCCCAGGCTGGTTCCAATGCCTTTGAGAAATCTGAGCTAGCTTCGCTGGGCATGCCGGACAAAGACTACGACCATCTGAAGCATGGAATCAGGGATGGCGGTGTAGTTGTCGCTGTCGAAGCTCTTGCGAAGCAAGCAGATGTGGTTGAGAAGATCTTTCACGAGCACAGTGCAAAGCAGATCGATGAAGCACAGCGCTCAACCCAGAATGCTCCTGCTGCTCCGGTAGCGGCTGCGCCTGCACTCGCGGAAAACCTGCAAGGAGACACCGCAATTCCTGTGGTTGAGGAGGAGTTGGTCGTCGGAAAACGGCAGGTGGACCAAGGTGGAGTTCGTGTTTACCGGCGTGTCGTAGAAATTCCAGTTGAAGAGTCTGTATCCCTACGTGAAGAGCACGTTGTCATGGAGCACCGTCCGGTAGATCGTGTTGTTACCGACAGCGACGTAGCATTCGGGAACCGCACCATTGAGCTCACCGAGACCGCGGAAGAAGTAGTGCTTTCGAAGAACGCCCGTGTTGTGGAAGAGGTCCTTGTCGGCAAGACTGCCACCGATCACGTCGAGACCGTTCACGATACAGTGCGCCGGACCGAGGTAGAAATCGAGCAGCTACCCGCGCACGACTCCCTGATCATCGACAAGCGCAGCTAAGCTGCTTACAAACTTCTGTACTGCTTGACATAAAGCGCTAATTCCAGGAGCACTACCGCATGTCTGACAAAGTTAAAGTATTTGAAGAAAAGAAGAAGCTGCCCATCTGGGCCTGGCTTTTGCCTCTCCTTCTCCTCCTCGCTCTCCTCGCGTACTTTCTAACCCGTCATACGGCCGATCCGGCAATCACGCAGGCTCCTGTATCCAAGATCGCTCCTGCGAGTGCGTTTCCTGATCTTGGCACCGTTCACTTCGATACGGACCAAGCCACTCTGACCCCG
>JBPBPZ010000250.1:0-5753 GCA_050954525.1 Janthinobacterium lividum | reverse complement strand
TTCTACAAACAGTTCACTGGCAAGAAAGAAGAAGGAGAACAGGCCGGAGATGCTTCAGAAGACCAGAGCAACAGCAAGGGCCGCAGCCCGTTTATGCTTACCAGCTACACCGTCTTCAACGTCGAGCAGTGCAACGGCCTCAAGCTGCCGGAACTTCTACTCTCCGTCGAGCCGGATCTCTTCGAGCAGGACGCAGCCTGCGAAGCCATGGTCGAGGCTTGGGAAGACAAACCCTTTCTGCAACGGCTCAGCCCTACCGAGTACCGAGCCTTCTACCGTCCTGCCACGGACACCGTCCACATGCCCGCACGCTCCCGCTTCGTGGACTCAGCCCTGTACTACAGCACCCTGTTCCATGAGCTGGTCCACAGCACAGGACACGAGACGCGCCTGAACCGCACCTTTGGTTCCAGCTTCGGAGACGACCTCTACAGCCGGGAAGAACTGATCGCGGAAACAGGTGCGGCTTTCCTGTGCGCAGTTGCCGGTCTCAGCAACGACCACACCGAACGCAACACTACCGCATACCTCCAGAACTGGATTGCAAAGCTCGAAGGCGACAACCGGCTCATCGTGCAGGCCGCAGCCGCTGCCCAGAAGGCTGTCGACCTGATCACCGGAAACACCAGGGAAGAAGAGCAGCCGGCTTAGCCGGCTCGCTCACTTCCCGCTTTACTCCCCTTGCAATCTTTCCAACTTCTTCTTCCCTTCTAACCGAAAGGATTTCGCATCATGGGTTACTCGCACCGCTGGGAACGTCCCCAGATCATCGCCGCATCCACCTTCAACAGCATCACCGAAGACTTTCAGAAGGTCCTGCCGGCCCTTGAGGCCGCGGGATCACCGATCGCTAACGCGTGGGGACGGGAAGAACCAGAGATCACACCTGAGACCGTTCTTTTCAACGGTGTACAGAACTGTGGACACAGCAGCAACCCGGGAGTTCGGCTAGCCGGGCCCGCAAGGAACGCTATCGGCATCGGCAACAACATCGGCATGGGAAGCACGCTTCCCTACCGCACCTGCAATGGAGATTGTTCCTACGAGACGTTTCGCTTCGACCGGTCGATCCCTTCGGAATGGATGGATGAAGACGGCATCTACAGCACCTACTGTAAAACCGCCTTTCGGCCCTATGACCTGGCCGTCACTGCCTTCCTGCTGATCGCAAAGCATCATCTTGGGAAGGACTTCAGGATCTTCAGCGATGGTGCGCCAACGCAGTGGCAGGATGCACATCTGCTATGCCTAGAAGAACTTGGCTACGACCTCTGTCTTCAGGAGGTCATTGCATGATGATGACCTACCGGATTGCCCACTCCATCGGCACCGATGCAGCTAGCCGGCAGATGCAGAAGAACGGCAGAACGGTCTGGAGCCAAGACGATTACAACCTTGCCGCGGCGGTACTCAACAAGAACTTCCCGCTCTGTGCGGAACTGCCAGGCATCGAGCCGGAGCGCTGTGGCTGCAGTCGATGCGTGCCAGCGAAACTAGACCAGCAGCTTGTCTTAGAGATCTAACGACTTGGCTGGCGGGAGTCGGGCGACTCCTGCCGGTCCTTGTAAGGAAAGCTAACGGTATCCTTGCAGGATGGCACAAGCATTTACTCAGAACTCCGAACAGTACGTCTCGCATATCGATGCAGAGATTGAACGTCTCCAGCAGCTACGCAACCAGGTCTCTGAAGCCATCGAAGGCGAGAAGCAGATCGTCGCTCCGAAGAAGACTGGCGGAGGCATGAGCGAGGAAGGCCGCCTGCGCGTTGCCGAGGCGCAGAAAGCACGCTGGGCCAAACAAAAGAAAGATGCCAAGAAGGCAGCCAAGGCTGTTGTCACAAGCCCCGTGAAGAAGACTTCCGCAACGAAGACAGTTGCTAAGAAGTCTGTGAAGAAAGCGGCTCCAGAAGCGTCGCCTGAGGCTGTCGCTTAAAAGCGGGCTTAGATCCACAGCGCCCAGAACGACCGCATGTCTGAGGGCAGGTGACATGCCCTCAGACTTCGCAGGATCCCACTCGGTGCGCTACTTTCCAGGGGTCTCTCGCAGCGGATTCAACGATAACTGAACTCCCAGATTATCCGAGGTGGCTAGCACCACATCCTGCACTGCGTGCGCATACTTCTGTGTGGCTTTCCCAAGCGCTATGTTGAGTCCCAGCACACTTTCTTTCTCTGGAGAGTACGTGGCGTCAGCCCCATCATCGAGTGTCAGCGTGTACGTCACGTTTCCCGGCAGGTCCTGGAACTCGAAGGTGCCATCGCGACGCACCGAGGCCTTCGCCTGCAGGTGGCTGTCCTGTTTGGAAGAAAGCCGAACGTTTCCCATGTTGAGAGGGTGTCCATCGCTCGAGGCGGTCACGCGGCCGGCAAGTGTGTGCATCGACTTGGAAGGGATGACAAGGTCCACATCGGCGCGCTCCTCGCCCTGGTGCACGTCGATGGACTTTGCTGCCCCAGCCAGAAGCACATTTCCGGAGTAAACAGCAATACGGACACCGGTTCCCGCCTGACTGGCATTGTTGCCGGACAAACCTTGCGGTAGGGCACCAATGTCCGCCCGAAGAACATATGTGCCATCGGCAAGACCGGCGATGCGAAACGAACCTCGATCGTTCGTCATAGAGACTGGCTTGCCCATCTCCTTTGCAGCACTTCCCTGCATACTTGGACTCAGGAGCAGGTCGGCATCGCCAATCTCTCCGGACCGCAAGGCCCACACCGTCCAATCAGGGGCAGGCGCACCGTCGTCAAAAGTCACTTTTCCGCTCAAGACACCTCCGCGCTGTAGGTGCAGTGCCACCGAGGGGCTTTCTGTCGGACCCGCAATGCGGACTGTCGGCAAGGCAGCGATCCGGGAGCGCACTGCCATATCCGTGCTGCTGAAATCCTCCGGTGAGAGTTGCGCATACGGGTCCACATACCCGGGCACCTGCGCATGAAGATAGTAGGTGCCAGATTTTACCCCTGTGATGCGATAGCTGCCATCCAGACCAGCGTTAGTTCCACTCAGCAGGTCAGCGAGTCCGTTCAGCCGCTGCGCTGCCTGTTGCTGCTGTTTGCGCTGCTGCTCGTTCGGCGTAGGACGTGTTTCACCACTCTTTGCAAGGGACTTCTGCATGGCAGCTTCCATGTCATGCATCATCTTTTCGCCCGCATGGCTCGGTTCAGCAGAAGAGAGATAGACCTTCGCCAGGTGCGCTGGCCGACCCGTATCGTCGCAGATCACTGTCCCTGAAACAGTTGCGCCTTCTTGTTGCGCGTGCAAAGTTGTGGCGAGGAGGAATGGAAGAAAGTGCAGCTTGCGAGGCATGGATCATCTCCGATGCGGTGACTATAAACCCAACCACTTGCTTCCGTGAAAGCCCGTTCAGTCGGCATGAGCCTCTCACTCCCCTCTGGCACAGACGGTCACGAACCTGTCAGCTCTAAGGCATTCGGTATAGAGGCCGAGGTTGAGCTTGTACAAATCAGAACCGAAGTTTAGGGCTTGTACGAACTAGAAAGCCCTTTTCCCTTGTAGTCGCAGTCGGCAGTGACACAATGTTCCACATGGGAAGAACATTAAAGCAGGCAGTCAGAGTGCGCCTGAAACCGTCTTGGTGGTAATGGATGAAGAGGCCGGAAAGCGGCTGCGTTCCGTGGGTGTCGGTGAACCGCATCTTGAGAAAACATTCAAAAATACATGCGAAAGAGGCACTTGCCATTACTGCGGAAAGGCAGGAATAGCCTTCTGTTAAGGGAGGTCGCTGACATCTTCGAGCAACATTTCTACAGGACCGATACGTTCTCCTTGTGCAGTGTCTCTCTCATCCGCTGGCACACTCAAGCCGGGCACTCCAGGGTGAACTGCTTGGATGCTCGTCCTTCAGGGAAGGTCAAGGTCAAGAGAGTAGACCTCTTGAATGCTGGCATCCTCCAGCAGTATGGGTGCGCCGTCGGGTGTCACACCGAGCCAAGGGTCAAAGAAGCCAGCACGGTGGACGTTCTTGAGGGAGGCCCACCGTTCGACTTTGCGATCAGTCAACCGGACGCGGAACAGAAATGGCTCGGCACCAAGGTCTGCGTCGAAAAAGATGTACCTGCTGTCCAGAGTCCAAGCCACATCATTGACACTGCCCTGCGCCAAGGACGTCCAGATTCCTCTTGCTATATCGAAAAGCCGTAGCGAGTGGTTGTCACGCGTGACGGCCGATATGAAGCGGCCGTCCGGCGACCAGCGTGCTGTCCACAGTCCAGTAGAGTCAGGTACGGTGGTGGCCACTTTGTCACCAAGGTGTAAGACTTCCAGGGCAAAAGGATGTGTGCGCGCTTTTCCCATGTCAACAATATGGCCGAAGGCCAGAGCTTTCCCGTCAGGAGACCATGTTGCGGCACCCTGCCCGTTGCTCTGCTGTAACAACTTCGTGACTGCGCCCCCGCCGGCGCTAACCGTGTAGAGTTCCCAGTCAGACCCAGGCGCGGCAGCAATGAAGACGATCTTTGATCCGTCGGGTGACCAACGCGGAAAGCGCGCAAGCGCTGGTGGTTGTGTCAGCTGTACACGGTCCGTTCCGTCCAGACGGCTTCGCCACAAGGTCCCCTCAGGGTATGCCGTCCACACGATAGATTTATGATCTGGCGAAAAGCTTACACCTTCTGCGGAGATACCTTCTAGGTACGGTTCAGCCTTACGCGTGGCAGGATCGATACGCGCTAGCCGACCGCGAAGTTGTGCGCCGATTGCGTATAGGTGCTTTTCGTCCGGCGCAGGAACAACGGCGGAGAGGGTCTCCAAGGGTGCCGAGGGGATGTCGATTGGATCGAGACCGCGATGCCAAAGCGAGGTCTTCTCAGGCCTGATGTGGATGCTGCTGGACCTGAAGTTGCTCGACAAGTACACGAATGCACGGCCACTCTTCGTCCAGGAGCCACAGCAGAGTCGATCGCCATCGCTCTGCTGTTGAAAGATTGGACGCAGATTTGCGCCGGAGCTATCTACTGCCCAAAGACGATCATGGTAACCGTCATAGCTCTCTGTGAAACGTATCTCCTTGTCGTCGGGCGACCATCGTGGCCAGTATGCCAAGCCCCCTACAGACGCAATTAGGTGAGTTGGTCCGCTTACCGATCGAACGAAGAGTTCACCCAAATGGGTAAACGCTAGCTGCTTACCGCTGTTGGACCAATTTCCGTCGTTCGCGCCAACACTCGTCAGAGATGCAGTTGCTCCTGAAAGCAGATCTTCTTCCACTAGCCCTGGTGGCTCATCAGACTGCCATGTGCTGCCGATGAGCAGCTTCTTGTGGTCGACCGGATCGAGGTCTGCCACAAGCGCATTCCGAAACGGAAGAGGACGGTGGATTGTTTCGCCTCCGCTCGCAGGTACTTCAGCGAGAACAGTCTCATTCCCGTTCAGCTCGGTAAAGAGCAGGTCTTTACCACGGAGGATAATTGGTCCATGTGTGAGCTTTAGGTCTTTTTGAAATCCATCGCCCGTAAGTCGTTCATAGTTGCCTACATGGAACGGCGGCTGAGGATACGTTCTCAGGTACGCCTCGGGCAAACCAGCTATCAGAAGTGCGGCACTAAAAAGGCCCAGTCCACCAAGCCCAAGCGGCCATAGCCTCTTGGGCCACCTGCGTTTCGAACTGTCTATGTGCGGTACGTGGGTTGGATTGTCGTGCTCTTCTTGACGGAGGGCTTCGCGTAGAGCTATTTCCGTCTGCGGCTCGATGTGTTTGGAGGCCTCTGGGACGAGGGCGTTGCTCTTCTCGT
>JBPBPZ010000276.1:0-5761 GCA_050954525.1 Janthinobacterium lividum | reverse complement strand
ACTTGAAACTGCTCAAAAATCGGAACTTCGGCACGGCAGTCTTTCTGCAATTAATCCTTGGTATGGTGCTGTTCGGGTCTACTGTCCTCATCCCGCAGTACCTGCAAACGATGCTGGGCTACACCGCCGAGCGCGCAGGCCAGGTGCTGTCACCAGCAGGCCTGGTGATGATGGTGATGATGGCAATTGCCGGACGCACCCTAGGCAAAGGGGACCCGCGTCTTACGGTCATGCTGGGGTATCTGGCCGTCGCAGCGGGACTCTATAATTTGACTCGGCTGGATCTGAACTCTGCCTTTGGAACGGTTACCTGGTGGCGCATGCTGCAGGTCGTTGGCTTGCCATTCATCTTTATTCCAATCTCGACTCTCAACTACGTTGGAGTTCCGCGCGAGAAGAGTAACCAGATCTCATCGCTGTCGAATTTTGCCCGAAACATCGGCGGGTCTGCGGGAACGGCACTTCTGACCACCTTTCTGGCGCGCAACGCACAGGTCAACCAAAACTCCCTCGCTGCCAACATCAGCAACGGCAGCTACGCCCTGAACACCTACATCAGCAGCTTCGCCGCAGGCATTCATGCCGGCTTCGGGGCGGCACAATCTTCAGCTATGGCGTCTGCCTACAACCAGATGGTCCGGCAGGCAAACATGCTGGCCTACAAGAATGCGTTTGCCCTGCTGGCGTTTGTCCTTGTAGTTCTGTCGCCACTGGTGTGGATCATGCGCCTGCCACCAAAGCGCGCCAAGATCGATCCGGAACAACTGGCAGCGCATTAGGCCATGCACAACGGCAAAGGGCTTCCTTGGAGAGGAAGCCCTTTGCTCGTATCGGGATGGAGTGTTAATTCGAGGAAGAGACTTTGCGGCGCCTGCTGAACAAGCCCGAGGCTGCAATGCCCGAAGCCACCATGACCAGCGTTGTAGGCTCTGGAGTCACTGCCACCGGGGTGGCGTTTGTTTCAAAGTTGTAAGTGGTGGTTCCGCCAGTGCGCGTGCCAAAGGTGATGTTATCCACCGCGCCGTCAAAGGTCCCGTCCCAACCGGAGCCAACTCCTGTGCTGAGTCCGTACACACGCAGGCTCGGGAGCAGCGCAGCCCAGTCCGCAGCCGTTCGGTTATAGACAGAGAATGAGCCGGGCAAGGATCCCGTTGCCCAGATATAGTCTGGCTGCACATTTACCGTTGCGAAGCTATCGATGGGAGCTGGCTGGTTGTTGTAAATGCCCTCATATACCAGGTAGCCGGTGTGCGTTCCATCTGAAACATATAGGCGCAGTGCCGGCTCATACTTCGCGCTGGCAGTGCTGGTGGACGAACGGTACACGTCGTACGAAAGCGCCGTCAGGTCCGACAGCAGGAAGCTGTTTGCGGGTGTGAAGTAGTACTCAAAATCAGCCTTCGCGTTGCTATCGGTCGGTGTAGTGAACTGGATCGATCCGTTCCCGTTATCGGGGTGTGCCGTGGTAATGCCGGCGGCGCCGCCACTGCGAACGTTATTGGCGTACCACGTGTCATATGCCGGAATGGTGCCGGACATGTTCGTCGGTGTGGGATTGGTGTACAGGCCGGTGGGTGAGGTCACAGTGACCGTGCTTGCGGATGCAGCAGCACAGACAGCTAGGAGAGAAAGGGCAGCAAGGGACTTACAGAACATTCGTACAGCCTCTATATGGGATGACGAAGCATTCCTTACTTTGGGCTTACTGTCAATGTGCTTGCCTTTTGCCCTTCATAACATCGAAAGCGCAGCTTGGAAGACTTACAGCCGCGATCGAAAACGATTGGCCGTAAAGAACTCATCCCGCAATTCAGGTGTTCGCAGATTTTCACGGATATGCTGCAGCCGCTGTTCCAGGGTCTGCAGGGTTTCTGCGATGGGCTGGAGGTTGGTATGGGCAACGTCTCGCCACATGCTATAGGGGCTTGAGCCAAGCCGAGTCATTTCCCGCAGGGCGCGTCCGCCAATGGCTCGCAGTTCCGGCGAATCACCGAACTCATCTTCCAGCATGGCGGACATGGCAGTGGAAACCATTTGCGGCATGTGGCTGACCCAGGCGCAGATGCGGTCATGTGCAGCGGCTTCCAGGTCAAGTGTGTGCGCACCGAAACGCCGCACCCATTCGCGCCATTCTTCTTCCATGGCGGTGGGGTCGTGCAGTGGCGTAAACAGCCAGGTGGCATCGTGGAACAGCGTCGCCTGGGCCTGTGCAGCGCCGCCACTTTCCTTGCCCGCCATGGGGTGCCCCGGCAGAAAGTTACCAGGCATCCACTGGGCCGCGGCTTCTGCGATCTTTGCCTTGGTCGACCCCGCGTCGGTCACTAGTTGATCGCTTCGCAGCAAAGGGCAGATGACTCCCATCCAGTGCAGGATGGCCAGCACCGGGACCGCCAGCACGATCACATCGGCCTTCTCAATGGCTGCGCGGTGCTCATCCGGCGAACGTGCCGCGTGATCGATAGCACCCATCTGCAGAGCGGTGGAAAGTTCATCACCACTGGCATCGATACCAATGATGCTGCCAGCAAAACCGGCCTCGCGCAATGCGAGGCCGATGGATGCGCCGATCAATCCCGTACCGACGATGAGGACTTCGGTCATTTAGAACACAAGGTGCTGCTGAAAGAACAGCAACGAACGCGATTTCGCTAAACGAGCCGCATCCGCCACGTAGGCAGAAGGGTCAGCACTACGGTTAAATGCGTGCCCAGCGTCGTTGTACACAAAGATCGGAACCTCTGGGTGTGCCGTCTGAATCTTTGCGATCATCTCTGCAGGAATGTGCGCATCCTGACCGCCGAAGTGCAGCATGATCGGCACCTGCGGCTCTTCATTGACGAAATTGGCAATGTTGCCCCCGTAGTAGCCAACCGCTGCTTCTACCTTCAGGCGCGTAGTCGATAGCCAGGCCATGGTGCCACCAAAGCAGTAACCCACCACACCCACATTGACTGCGGTTTCGCCTCGTAGCCACTGCACCGCAGCGTCTACATCGAGCGCTGCTTTGTCCATGTCCAGCCTGGGTACGAAGCTCATGGCCCGCTCCCAGCCCGGCTTGTCGTAGTTCAGGCTTACACCAGGCTCAATGCGGTCAAACATGGCTGGCGCGATGCAAAGAAAGCCTTCCTTGGCCCAATCGTCCGCGACCGACTGGATATGCGGATTGACACCGAAAATCTCCTGCACAACGACCAGCGCGCCTTTTGGCTCGCCTTCTGGACGTGCAATGTACCCATCCAGTTCCACACCATCTGCTGCGGTAAGTTTTACCCACTCCGACATACTTACAACTCCTTGAAAACTGAACTTCTATGCGACAGTGCGACCAACCACTGGGGCAAGCTGGCGCAACTGCTCAACCAGCTTCGTCAGCTGGTCCGGAAACAGAGACTGCGCGCCGTCACTCATCGCCTTGTCAGGGTTCGGGTGCATTTCCATCAGCAGGCCATCCGCGCCCGCGGCGACCGAGGCCAAGGCCATAGGCGGAACAAACTCGCGCTTACCCACGCCGTGCGATGGATCGCCAAACACCGGCAAATGGGTAAGTTTCTTAAGCACCGGGATCGCACTCACGTCCATGGTGTTGCGCGTGTATGTCTCGAAGGTGCGGATGCCGCGCTCGCACAGCATCAGGTCGTAGTTGCCGCCGCTCAGGATGTATTCCGCACTCAGCAGGACTTCTTCGATGGTGGCGGAGATGCCGCGCTTCATCAGCACCGGCTTGCGCACGTGGCCAAGCTCGCGCAGCAGGTTGAAGTTCTGCATGTTGCGCGCGCCCACCTGAAAGCAATCGATGTACGGCAGCATGGGCTCGATCTGCGAAATCTCCATAACCTCGGTGATCACAAGCAGGCCGGTCTGGTCGCCCACTTCGCGCAGCAGCTTCAGGCCTTCGATGCCCATACCCTGAAAGCTGTACGGCGACGACCGCGGCTTGTAGGCTCCACCACGCAGAAACTGCGCACCGGAGGCCTTGACCTGTTGCGCCGAGAGCAAGATCTGCTCGCGCGACTCCACCGAGCACGGACCCGCCATGATGGTGACTTCGTTGCCGCCGACTTTTACGCCGTTGGGAAAGGTGATGACAGTGCCTTCCGGCCGAAAGTCGCGGCCCGCCAGCTTGTACGGCGACGAGATGCGGTATGCATCCTGCACGCCGTTCATCACCTGGAACTCCGTCACTTCAAACTGGCCGGGATTGCCCACGCCTGCCAGAATCATCTGTCCTGCGCCGCTGGTGCGGTGCACGTTGAAGCCCAGCTCCACCATCTGCTCGATTACGGCCTGGATCTGTTCGCCGCTGGCGGTACTTTGCATGACCACGATCATCTTGCGTCCTTCACTTCCCTGAATCTCTGGCGCCGTGCGCCCCTGTCCGTACCGTTCGTTCCGTACCGTTAGCGGCGTTGCAGCGAGCGCATCACATCCATAATGCGTTCGTAGATCACGAGCAACTGATCATTCGGCAGCTCGCCCGTGTTGCACGACGCCACATGCTGCAGCACGTTCTGCTCACGGTCGGGCTCGTAGATGTTTGCGCCCGTCTTTACCTTCAGCGCGCCAATGGCCGCAGCCGCTCCCGCACGTTCACACAGCAGCTTGACGATCTGCTCGTCCAACCCATCGATCTTTGCCCGCCAGTCCGCAATTTCCATCGTCCGTCCCCTGCTGCTTCTTGGTATCCGTTCATTCTACTTACCGCTGCCGGTGAGCCCGTGTACAAACTCACCGACGGCACGCGCCTCGTTGCCGGGTTCGCTCGTCTCGATTAGCGAGACGATGGCAGAACCCACGATGGCCGCATCCGCAAACTGCATAACGGACTGCACATGCTCCGCCCGGGAGATACCGAAGCCGACCGCGATCGGCAAGTCGGTGAACTGCTTCAACCGCTTCACCAACTGTTCTGCATCGCCTGCAACCTGATCCTGCGTCCCCGTAATGCCCACGCGTGAGATCGCATAAACGAAGCCCTTGCTGTTTTTTGCAATCGCCTTCAATCGGACATCAGGACTGGTGGGCGCAGCCAGGAAGACGGGGGCAAGATCATTCGCCTGCATGGCCTTTAGGTACTCTGCCGCCTCTTCAACGATCATGTCGGTCAGCAGCACGCCATCGGCCCCGCTGGCCTTGGCAGCCGCGCAGAACTGCGTCAGGCCCATGCGCACTACGGGATTTAGATAGCTGAACAGGACGATGCCGCACGCTGGCCGAGCCGCGCGAATGCGCTTCGACAACGCGAGCACATTGGTCAGCGTCACACCGCGTCCCACAGCACGCTCGCTGGCCCGCTGGATGACCGGACCGTCGGCCAGTGGATCGCTGAACGGCACGCCCAGTTCGATCACCTGCGCGCCGTTGTCAATGGCCGCGAGCGCGATGTCATAGGTGGCTTCGAGGGATGGATCGCCTGCGGTAAGGTAGACGACTAGCCCAGGCTTGTTGCTGAAATTGATCGGCATGTCTAGCGTGTTCCCTTGTTTTCAGCAGGCCCACCGCCGAGATGCAACTCGCGGCTGATAATGCCCATATCCTTGTCGCCGCGACCGCTCAGATTGATCATGATGACCTGGTCCTTGCTCATGCCCGGCGCGATCTTCATGACATGCGCGACGGCGTGGGCGGACTCGAGTGCAGGCACGATGCCCTCGGTGCGCGACAGTACCTTGGTTGCGTTCAGCGCTTCTTCATCATTCGCGGAAACGTACTCCGCACGCTTCAGGTCGTGCAGCATGGCATGCTCCGGGCCCACGCTGGCGTA
>JBPBPZ010000254.1:0-5793 GCA_050954525.1 Janthinobacterium lividum | reverse complement strand
CCACCGGCAGTTCCTCCGGACTAAGCTTTGGGCCAAGTTCCGGCAGTTCCAGCGGCTCCAGCAGCTTTGGTGGTTCGCAGGGGTCTTCCGGAAGCAGCTTTGGAACGTCGACGACCTCGTCCACTGGCAGCGGCAGCGCTAGTGGTTCCGGCACAAGTGCCACCACCTTTCAGGGCAGCAAGGGAGCTTTCCTGGGCGTGGGCAGCAATGCCAAGGGGCCTGGGTTGGTGGAGTGGAACGGGTCGGAGAACATCGAGGATTGGGAGTTCCTCTACGACCCGCGCGTCGAGTTGCTCAAGGCCAAGGTCAGCTTCTTTGGTGGCAGCCCGGCGGCCAGCGGCAGCGGATCCATAGGCGGATCGATCGGAGCCGGGTCGACCAGCATCTTTGGGCCTTCCACAGGCTCGTCGGGAAGTTCCCAACCGCTGGGAACATCCGTTCCGACGAATACCACCGGCACTTCTGGTACTTCCACGACGCCCTAGGCGTGCTCCGTTCCGCAACATCGCACATACCAGAACTCTGCGGTGGCCTGCACCTGGGGACATTTGCCACCATGAGTGCTGTGCAAACGGCGATCCCTGCTTTAACCCACTTGAGAAACATTCCACAGCGCCCAACCTCGCCAACCAGACAAATCCAGCCGCATCCTTGAAGGCTGCCTTGCATCAGATACATTGACAGTAAGTCACTCACATGTGATTCTTGACATGTTGAGCAGGCCAGAAGCGCCGACAAAGTTTAGTAGCACATGCGGCCAAGCCGCCGGAGGAGCAACACAGATGGGCAAGATCATCGGAATCGACCTGGGAACCACCAACAGCTGCGTCGCAGTCATGGAAGGCGGCGAGCCCAAGGTCATCGCAAATGAAGAAGGCGGACGCACCACGCCGTCAATCGTGGCATTTACCAAGAGCGGCGAGCGCCTCGTCGGCCAGGTAGCAAAGCGTCAGGCCATCACCAATCCTGAAAACACCGTGTATTCCATCAAGCGCTTCATGGGCCGTCGCCTGAACGAAGTGAATGACGAGATGAAGATGGTGCCGTACAAGGTCGTTGCCAAGGGCGACAACCTGGCCGTTCTGGCGCAGGGTAAGGAATACACCGCGCCAGAAGTCAGCGCGATGATCCTGCAGAAGTTGAAGAAGGCTGCGGAAGATTATCTGGGCCAGTCCGTGACCGAGGCCGTCATCACCGTTCCGGCATACTTTAACGACTCACAGCGTCAGGCGACCAAGGATGCAGGCAAGATTGCCGGCCTGGACGTGAAGCGTATCGTGAACGAGCCTACGGCAGCAGCATTGGCCTACGGACTCGACAAGAAGAAGGACGAAACCATCGTGGTCTATGACTTCGGCGGCGGTACCTTCGACGTGTCCGTACTCGAGGTTGGCGAAGGCGTCATTGAAGTGAAGGCGACCAACGGCGACACCCACCTGGGCGGCGACAACCTGGATCAGCGCCTGGTGGATTGGCTGATCGACGAGTTCCGCAAGAAGGAAGGCCTTGATCTGCGCGGCAAGGGCAACGAAATGGCCCTGCAGCGTCTGCGTGATGCCGCGGAGCGCGCCAAGATTGAGCTCTCCACGACCATGGAGACGGAGATCAACCTGCCATTCGTCACGGCAGACGCAAGCGGACCGAAGCACCTGGTCGAGAAGCTGACCCGCGCCAAGTTCGAGAGCCTGGTTGAGGATCTGCTACAGAAGTCCGTTGGACCCTGCAAGCAGGCCATGAAAGATGCCGGGATCGATGCCAGCAAGGTCGATGAGGTGGTTCTCGTCGGCGGCCAGACCCGCATGCCCCGCATGCAGGCCCTGGTGAAGGAACTGTTCGGCAAGGAGCCGCACAAGGGCGTGAATCCTGACGAAGTCGTTGCCATTGGCGCGGCGGTGCAGGGTGGCGTTCTAGGTGGCGAAGTGAAGGACCTGCTGCTGCTGGACGTGACGCCGCTGACCCTGGCCATTGAGACGATGGGGTCGGTCGCGACACCCATGATCCCGCGTAACACGACCATCCCGACCAAGAAGACGGAAACCTTCTCCACCGCTGCGGATTCGCAGACCGAGGTTGAGGTTCACGTCATTCAGGGTGAGCGTCCGCTGGCAACGCAGAACCGCACGCTGGGCAAGTTCAAGCTGGCTGGTATTCCTCCCGCGCCGCGCGGCGTGCCGCAGATCGAGGTCACGTTTGACATCGACGCCAACGGCATTCTGAACGTCACGGCCAAGGACAATGCCACCGGTCGCGACCAGAAGATCACCATCACCAGCTCCTCGGGTCTCAGCAAGGATGAGGTCGAGCGCATGGCGAAGGAAGCCGAGGCACACGCAGGCGAGGACAAGGAGAAGCGCGAAGAAATTGAAGCGCGCAACCAGCTCGACAGTATGGTCTACAACGTGGAGAAAATGTTCCGTGAGAACGGCGACAAGATCTCCGGCGACGAGCGCCAGCAGGTTGAGGGTGCTCTAAGCGACGCCAAGACAACACTCACCGGCACGCCGAGCGCAACCGAACTGAAGGCCGCCAACGATCGTCTGACCCAGGCAAGCCACAAGCTGGCCGAGGCGATGTACAAGACGAACTCGGCACCGACGGATGGTGCGGCGGCAGCAGGCGGCACCACGGAAGCGCCGAAGCAGGACGAGGGCGTGATTGACGCCGAGTACGTGGACGTCGACCACAAGTAAGTACTTCGTACCGTTCTGCGCGAACAAGCTGGAGCCGGAGTTGCACCCCATCAATAAGTGGCGTGTAACTCCAGCCTCCTCCGAAAGTAAGTCCTCCTGAACTCTGAAGCGTTGACTTGATTACAGCAATCTAATCTTGAGTAAATAGCCGCCGACAGTAAATACAGAGCGGTTTGACATAACCGGAGCGGGCACAACGGCCACTTCGGTAAGGTACCTAATCGCTCCAATTGATTAGGTATCCAGTAAGCATGGCAGGGCGCTCGAGAGTCGCACAGCGCATCGGGCGCTCTTTGTGTCTACAGATTGAATCAGCCACCGATGAGGGAGACAGGGCAATGAACATGACCACCAACGCGACCATCTGGAAATGCGATCAATACATTGCCGGCAAGCTCCATGAGCAGACCATCTTCGACAGCGAGCAGCAGGCGAAGGAGTTTGCACGCAAGCTGTACGACGTTCGGCCGGATACGATTCTTCGCATTGAACCCATGCCAATCCAGCACGTCTGGAACTAGTCCGGATCCAGCCATACGTTGCAAAGATGCGAGCCTTTTCAGGCTCGCATTTCTTTTTGGGCGGTTCGCAAAATCTGCTTTGTCACGTCAAAGGCTGACGAATTCCCAATGCAATCAATCAGCTTGATTCGGACTCAGACGGCGCGGCTTGGAACCAGTTCGAAGCGCCGCTTCATTTGCAGGAATGGCAATTCAAAGTAGCGGTAGGACAGGGCAGCCAAGCCATAGGTCAGCACAAGGCTCACGAGCACGCCGATCGTGTACGACGGGAACCGAGCAGAAACCAGCGCGATGACCGGCAGGTGAAACACGTAGAGACCGTACGAGATCTTGCCGGAGTAGACCATGGCCGCGGGTGCAGGCAGCCTCTGCACGGCCACAACGAACAGGCAGCACGCCGCGGCGACCATGGCGTAGCCTGTGCAGACTACAGCCGCCGAGCTTGCAGTAGCGTTCGCCGTCTTCAGGTGAAACGCTCCAGCGGCAACGATCCACAAGCCACAAGCTACGACGATTGCGAACACGCTGCTAAAGGCATTCCAGCGGGGCTGGCGATGATCGGCAAGCGCCAGCAGGATCCCTGCAGCGAACATCTCAAATTGCACAAAGCTGCTGAACCAAACCTGCACGTCCAGGTCCGCATGCACATGCGCGAAGTGGACCAGGGTGATGTTTGCGGCGACGATCAGCACCAGCGCAAACAGCAACATGCCGCGCCGCCCGAAGGTCTTACCGGCGGACGGGAAGAACAGGTAGAACTGCTCTTCAATGGAGATGCTCCACAGGTGCGACATCAGAATGGTGCCCGGGTAAACCAGGTTGCCGGAGAGCAGGAGCGCTGCGATGAACCACGTCTTCTGCTCCCAGAACACGCCATGGTTAACGGCGCGCACGACTCCGATGCCGATCCCAAGCAGGTACAGCGGCCAGATGCGCAGGGCTCGGCGCTTGTAGAAGGCCAGCAGGTGGATGCTGCCGGTGGTCTCCTGCTCGCGGAGCAGTAGCAGCGTTATCAAATACGCGCTGAGCACGAAAAACAGGCTCAGGCCAAAGCCCATGGCATCGACCGCAGTGGTGAGAAGGTACGGGTGGGCACCGGTGCGCGGCATGACATGGTGACAGAACACGGCCAGAAAAGCGCAGAAGCGCACCACGTCCAATTGTGGGCGGTAGAACCCCGCGGCTTTCAAGACTTTTTCACCCGCCCACTTTATCGGCAGGCGATTCCTTTGCAAACAGAAAATGCTGCATTTTCAGCAGAGCTGCATTCCGTTTTCGTCATCTCAGAATGGCTGAGAGCAAAAGGACGAAAAGATGCCAGAGGGTAATGAGATCCATCGCTGGGCCGCGCGGCACACTGCGGCATTTGTCGGGAAAAAGTTGAACGTGCTACCAGGGCCAAACCATCGTTTCAGCGATGCACACCTGGTGGACGGCAAGAAGCTGCTGAAGGTACACGCCGTGGGCAAGCACCTTGGTTACGAGTTTCCGGGCGATCTCTACCTGCACATCCACCTGGGCCGATTTGGCGACTTTACCGAGGGCTGCGGCCCGCTGCCGGAGCCCAAGGGTGCGCTGCGTGCGATCCTGCAGCGGGCCGGTTCGGGCAAGCCAGCGCGGTCGCAAAAGGGACAGCCGCATAACCTGACCTGCGCGCATGACGACGGCACCCAGCCGTTTCCACCGGAGGATGTAGATTGGTGCGAACTGCGCGGACCCACCGATTGCAGCGTCTACGACAAGGCAAAGTGGCAGGGCCTGCTCGATCGGCTTGGCCCCGATCCTCTCGCAGACGAGCCGGGGGACCACGACAACCCGCAGCGTGCTTTCGACAAGATCCTGGCAAAGAAGGCGACGATTGGCGAGTTGCTCATGGACCAGTCGATCCTCTCGGGCATTGGCAATATCTACCGGGCAGAGCTGCTGTTTCGGCACCGCGTGAACCCGTTTACACCGGGCACGGAAATGGACCTGAAGACGCTGAAGGCGATCTGGAAGGATTCGATCCCGCTGCTGAAGGCAGGCATGGTGGACCGCCGTATTGTCTGCACGGACAGTAAAGATCGGCCCAGCAAGAAGGCCGTGGCGGAGCGCGGGGAGGAGCACTACGTGTACCGCCGTCACGGCAAGCCATGCTTCGTCTGTGGCGAGACGATCTTGCGCAAAGACGTCGCGGGACGCACCCTGTACTGGTGCCCGAACGATCAAAAGACCACGGACGCGCAGAACGACACAGCCTATGCGCAGGGAACCAGCCTGCGCGCGGGAAGGGCGGCGGAGAAGCGGAAAGGAAAGGCCTGAACCAGACGATTCGTATACTGGCCGGATATGGCCACCCGCATGGATCTTCGAGCTAGAGGAAGCGAGGGACTTCTGCTCTCTCTCGCCGAACCAGCCATGCTGGCAGTGTTGATCCTGTACCTGCTTTACGAATTTCTTCTGAGCCATGTAGAGGGCGACCAGGCCTATCTTCTGTATGCTGCGCAGCAGATGCTGCATGGCGTGCAGCTGGATGGCCCACGGCTGATTGAAACGAATCCGCCGCTTATCGTATGGTTTTCGATTGTGCCGGCGGCACTGGC
>JBPBPZ010000219.1:0-5812 GCA_050954525.1 Janthinobacterium lividum | reverse complement strand
TGTACCTGGCTTACATTGTGGCTGGTGTGCTGGGTCGGCCCGACTGGCACCTGGCGCTTACGGAGACGGTGAAGCTGCCCGCGCGCAAAGCGTGGAGCGACCGTAACTACCTCTACATGACCGTAGGCGTGATTGGCACCACGATTACTCCGTGGATGCAGTTCTACCTTCAATCGTCTGTTGTAGAAAAAGGCGTCACCGTGCGGCAATATAAAGCCACGCGACTTGACGTGATTATTGGCTCCATCTTCACGGATGTGGTGGCGTGGTTCATCGTGGTGGTGTGCGCTGCAACGCTGTACGTGCATGGCGTGCGGCAGATCAACGTGCCCGCGGACGCAGCTGAAGCGATGCGGCCCATCGCAGGCGATTATGCGTTTCTGTTGTTCGCCGCAGGACTGTTCAATGCGTCACTGTTTGCCGCTTCGATTCTGCCGCTTTCGACTGCCTACACGGTCTGCGAGGGCCTGGGTTTTGAAAGTGGTCTGGACCGCACGTGGAAGCAGGCGCCGGTCTTTTACTGGCTGTATACCGGCCTGATTGCGGCAGGCGCGAGCGTTGTGCTCATTCCAAACTTCCCGCTGGTCAGCATGGCGATCCTTTCGCAGGTCCTGAACGGGTTGCTGCTGCCGGTGGTGATGTACTTTATGCTTCGGCTCGTTAACAACAAGGAGTTGATGGGCGAGCATCGCAATGGCATCTGGTTCAACACGATTGCCTGGGCTACCGCCGCGATTGTGACAGGGCTGTCGCTGGTGCTGGTTTGGCAGTCGTTGCGCAGCTTCATCTAATCGTTGGTCACGCTGGCAAGATGCGCGATTTTGTAATTACTTGAAATACTTTGGCTGCATGCCGGAAGTCCACGGATCGTAGTGTGCCGCGAAGGCTGCACGTCGGCCGATTGACGGATGTGAGTACGTCCAGAACTCCAGGAACTGCGAGGGGTTCGGGTCGTCGTAGCTGGTCTCACCCAGCACCTGGAAGGCCGCGCGCGCAGTTGTTGTCGGGTCTGCAACAATCCCGTGAATGGCTTCCTGCCCGTATACGTCCGCGGCATGTTCCTGCATGCGGCTCATCGTGGATTCAAGCGGCTCAAGCATGGTTGAGAACAACGAGAAAGCAAGCACCAGTATGACCAGTGTGCCCCAGTCCATCTGCGAAGTAATATCCCATGCTGGTCCGAAGCGACGGAGGCACCACTGCACGAATTGGTAACCGAGATACAGCAGGAAGAACAGCACGAGAGTGGACGTTAAGATGCCGCGCACAATGTGGTGCAACACATAATGCCCCGACTCATGCCCAAAGATGAACAGGATCTCGTCCGGCGTACCTTTCTCAATGGATGTGTCCCACACCACAACGCGTTTTGAAGCGCCAAAACCAGTGACGTAGGCGTTCAGCGTCGTCACCTTTTCAGAAGCCTTCATAAGAAACATGCGCTTTGGTGGAATTTCCATATTGCCGCGCCTGGCCACCTGCTCCAAACGCTTTACCAGCAGGGGCTGTGACTGCGCGAGCGGCTGGAACTTGTTGAAGAGCGGATCGATGATGTAGGGCATCGCGAACACGCCGAGCAGCGTGATGGGAATGGAAGCGAACCAGAAACCGAGCCACCACAGCTTCGGCAGCTTGCGGATGAACAGAAAAAGCAGCATGGTGAGCAAGCCGCCAATTAGCCAGCCGATCAGGAGTGACTTAGCTCCATCCCAGGCCCAACCGCCCCAACTTTGCACGGAAAGTCCGTAGGATCGTCGCAGCCATTGGCCGTAGATATCAAGCGGGAGGCTAAGCACCGCAGAAGCGAGCAGAAACAACAGCACAAAGCCAAAGCCCTGCAGCCATCGGTGCTGAAAACGTCTGACCACAGCGTCCCGAAAACGACGGACGATGCCCAAGGAAAGCAGAAGGACCAATTGCAGGATGTTCCATACTGCGCCGCTGAAATGGAGCACGCTTCTGACGTGCTCCAAATGGGCTCCTTTAGCAAGGTCTTGTGCGGTCAGGGAGTAGGAAGGGATGTTGCCGTTTGGTGGTGATGTGTCCAACTCGCGCTGTGCGGCTTCGTTCGCAATGCGTTCCGCCGGTGTCGTGGAGGCATGCAGAGAAACTGTTACAAACAGAAACAAGACCAGCAGAAGGACACGTTCACGCATGGCCGTTTATAGCAGACCAGAAGCTGCTCAGGCCGGAGGAGCGCGTTGCGGTACCGTGAGCTTGCCGTCGGCAAGATCGCGGATCAGTCCAAGATCTGCTGCAAGAAAGTCAAAGTCCGGCAGCGCAGCGAACCCCGACCAAAGCATCTGCTGGAAGATGCGATTATCCAGTTCGCCCTCGAAGTGTCGCACGGTGAAGAATTGCAGATCGACCGCACCGCCATTGCGGTAGTTGTGACGAATACGAACGAGAGCCGCGCCGATCTCTGCGTGGATGCCGAGTTCTTCGTTCAACTCGCGCCGAAGTGCTTCCTCCGGACTTTCGCCTTCCTCTATTTTCCCGCCCGGGAACTCCCATTTCAGGGCCATGGGCTGGTCTGCTTTGCGCTGGCAGATAAGTACATCCTCACCGCCATCGGCATTTGGACGCAGGATCAGTGCGGCGACCACAAGGCGCAGCACCTTGGGCCGCGGTTGGTCAGCCTGCTGCTGGCCGCGCGTCTCCAGCTTGCGGATGCCGTGTCTCTTATTCGTCACAAGAGTTTAGACGCCGTCTGGCGCCGCCATGGTATGAACTTCATTCCGCAGTCTCCGTAGAGACTGGATAGTACACGGGCCAGCCGAGTTCCGAGGCCTGCCGTGCAAGCTCCTCCGACGGGTTCACAGGAAAGGGTTTCGCAGCCATTTTCAGCATGGCGAGATCGTGAACACTGTTGCCAAACACCGCATCGGGGCGGTCCAGACCTACACGCCGCAGGGCTTCGGCCTTACCCTCGTCACTTGGTACGTGAACCAGGGTATCGGTGATCCTGCCCTGTTCCACTACCACTGCCGCGGCCAGCACGCGGTGAGGCTGGATGTTCATCTCGCGCACGCCTTCTTCGATCATCCAGTTGTTGGTAGACGACACTGCCCAGACCTCAACCTCTTTTGCCTGCAGGTCGTGCACCAGCTTGACCATGACCGGGAAAAAGTGGGGACGGACATGCTGTCGGAAGTATTCTGCGGCGCTCGCACGCACCGATGATTCTTCAAGGCCGCGGTAGATCTGCGTCATCTCGCCGCAAATACTGATCTCGTCCACTTCACCACGGCGATAGCAGGCATGGCGATGCAGGAGATGCTCCGCGGCTGCCGGCGATAGCAGGCCAGTCTGGATAGACCAGTTCATGAAGCCGGAACCAGCATCACCCGGCCACAGCGTTCCGTCGAAGTCAACGACGGCAGTCTTCAGAACGCCCGCGTGTACGGCGTCGAGGAATTCGTCGGTAGAAAGGGCGTTGGCAGATGTCGCGGTCATCGGCATGTTTACTACTATCGCAGGCGAGCCCCTCTTTGTATTGGTGCAGGCTGCCTGAGACTGTGGCAGCTTGAAACTAATCCGGCCCAATTGCATCTATTGAGAGCAGGTCGCAACATGCCGAGGCGCAAGCTGGTCGGCCTCTGGGGCAAGAAGGGAAACGATCATGGCAGGACAGTTTGTGAGCGAAGTGAATGATGCGGACTTCGAGCAGCAGGTTTTGAAGAGCGACCAGCCCGTGCTGGTAGATTTCTGGGCAGCCTGGTGTGGTCCGTGCCGTGCACTTGCACCCGTCGTGGATGAAGTAGCCATGCAGTACAACGGTCAGATCCGCGTGATGAAGATGGATGTTGATCGCAACAATGCAACACCTGGACGGTACGGCATCCGCGGCATTCCGGCGCTCTTGCTCTTCAAGGATGGTAAAGTTGCTGAGCAGATCGTTGGCTATGTACCAAAAGATACTATCGAAAAGACGATTATCAAGGTTCTAGCGTAAGCTGACGCGTTGCATAGCGGGTCCGGAGAGTACTCTCCGGACCCGCTATGCGTTTATGGTCCGGTAGACTCTTTTCATGCTCGAATCAGCGTTTTTCCGGCTTATGACGGTCGCCGTGCTGATCCTGGCGACTGCTTTTTTCGTCGCGGCAGAGTTTGCGATTGTCTCCGTCCGCGAGACCCGGCTGGAACAGCTTTTGAAGCAGGGCAAGCCCGGTTCTACGACGGCACTGCGGCTGAAACGTGAAATAGATGATTTCCTCGCAGCCAACCAGCTTGGCGTAACGCTGTGTTCGCTGGCACTGGGCTGGCTTGGCGAAGGTGCGGTGGCCCAGATTCTTCTGGACCTTTTTCATCGCCTTCATCTTCTTGGCAGTTCCCCGTTTATGCAGCAGCATGGTTCGGCCTTGGCGCATGTCATTGCGGTCATTCTGGCGTTTACGGTGATCACTTACCTCGAAGTTCTACTGGGCGAACAGGTTCCAAAATCTCTGGCTTTACAACGGGGCGAGCGCATTGCGCTGGCCGTGGCAGCGCCGATGGACGTGTTCATCCGGCTGACAAGCCTGCCGGTCAAGGTGCTGAAAGGTTCCACCGCGCTTGTTTTGCGGCTGTTCCGTGTCCCGCTGCGATCGGAGGAGGGTGACGTCCACTCTCCGGAAGAACTGAAGCTCGTAGCCACGGCTACGCGTCGCAACGGTTTGCTGCCTGCCTTTCAGGAGCAGATGATCCATCGCGCCATTGACCTGAATCATGTCACCGTGCGCGAAATTATGACGCCGCGAGGACGCATCTTCGCCCTGCCTGCTGACATGCCGGTGGAGCTGGCCTCCGCACGCATCGTCGAGGAACAGCATTCGCGCATCCCCGTGTATGACCCCACGCTGGGAACCGACCATATTCTGGGCGTGGTGTATTCAAAAGACGTTTCGAGGCTGATGCATTTCCGGCGCGATGGCCGGTTGCCAGCCGCGTTGCGCGAACCTTCGGTGCAACTGCGGAATGTGGTGCGTGACATCCTCGTCGTGCCAGAGACAAAGCTGGCAGTTGATCTTCTGCAGGAATTCCAGGAACGACGGCGTCAAATCGCCATTGTGGTCGACGAGTTCGGTTCTACCGTGGGTCTGGTCACGGCGGAGGATGCCCTGGAGCAACTGGTAGGCGAACTGCAGGACGAGTTCGACGTTTCAACCCGCCTGTTAAAGCCCGCCGACGGTATGGGCAGCGTGGATCTGGACGGAACCGTGACGCTGCGCGACCTGACGACACAGCTGCAATGGCACTTTCCACGAGAACCTGGCGTTGAGACGCTGGCGGGCTTTTTGCTGACACAACTTGGTCATTTGCCCAAGCCAGGCGAGTCCGTCGTCTATGGTTCCAGAAGCTTCACCGCTCTTGAACTCTCAGGCCGGCGCATCAGCCGCGTCCGTGTGGCACCCGTGCAGCAGTCGATAGCTACCCAGCCATCCGAAGAGGGCAGCCGGACGTGAAATTTCTCCTGGTGCTCCTGCGGCGCATGCTGCTGACCTTGCCGGTGCTGTGGATCATTGTGTCGGTCGTATTCCTGCTGATCCACCTGGTGCCGGGGGATCCGATTGCACAGATGATGGGCGAGGGCGCGAGCGCAACAGACCTTACCGCCTTACGGCACAGTTACGGTCTGGACGCACCGTTGCATACGCAATACCTCCGTTACTGGACGGGGATCTTCCACGGCAACCTGGGGACGTCATTGCGGCTGCGCGATTCCGTCATGCACCTGTTGGTGCAGCGGTTTCCTTACACTCTGCTGATGTCAGTGGTTGCACTTCTGTTAGCGCTACTGCTGGCACTGCCCGCCGGGATCGCTTCGGCGCTG
>JBPBPZ010000200.1:0-5813 GCA_050954525.1 Janthinobacterium lividum | reverse complement strand
GCTGCGAAGAAGAAGGCCAACAGCGATGCGGCACCGAAGAAGCTTGGCCGTCCGAAGAAAACTGTCGCACCGGCAGAAGCAAAGAAATAAGGGGATCAGATGGCAACGAAGAAGACGGCAGTAAAGCAGGCAGTGACCCAAGCAGCGGTTCCGGTAAAAGTAGCAGCTCCAGCGAAAAGCGTTCGCGGGCCCAAGCTACCGGCAACGAAGATGACAAAGACCCAGGTGATCCGGTTCATGGCGGAACAGATGGCCGTTCCACCCAAGCAGGTAGGACAGTTCTTCGACTTGTTGATCGAGACGGCAACGGCTCAGACGAAAAAGGTGGGCGAGTTCACAATCCCAGGCCTGGGCAAGCTGGTGAAGGCACAGCGTGCGGCACGCATGGGACGCAATCCAGCCACTGGCGAAGCACTCAAGATCAAGGCCAAGACGACGGTCAAATTCCGGCTAGCGAAAGCTGCCAAGGATGCTGTAGTCCCACCAAAGGCGTAGTAGTGAAGCCGGACGTAAGCGACATAGCACTTTTCGTTTACGTCTGGATCGCTTTTTCTGTGTTGTTGCCGCGACTGCCGATTTCGACCAGCACGAAGTAGATAAATCCACGGCGGAGTGGATGGCAGATGTTGAAGGCTACCGATCAGGAGCCCGGCGACTTGAGAAGAAAGACAGCACGCAACTTCCATCGCGATGCTCGGAGGTCATGCGCAGACCATCGGCCGTTGCAGCTGTGGCTTAGGAGGCTCACTGAGCATTCTTAGCGGCAAGGGATCCGTAGCGCTTTCTTTTGGCCCGTCATTGCTGCAAGCGCTGTTTACGCGCCAGCATACCCCGCTCCCGCGCTGTTGAATGAATCACCCGCGCAGCTACACTGAGCCATAAGAGTTTCTGGAGCTACCCTTGCGGAAGATTTACCTGATGTTGACGTTGTTGTTATTCAGCGGCGTGGCTGTGGCCGATGCCGGCGCGCCCGTCTACCACTTCAAACTAAGCACCATTGACGGTGACCCTACCACTCTGGGTGCTTACAAGGGCAAGGTTCTGCTGGTGGTCAATGTCGCCAGTGCGTGCGGTTTCACGCCGCAGTACACCGCGCTCGAGGCCGTCTACGAGAAGTACAAGGACAAGGGCCTGGTGATCGTCGGTGTACCCGCGAACAACTTCGGCAACCAGGAGTCCGGCAGCAATGCAGAGATCCGAGAGTTCTGCAGCGGCAAGTTCCACGTGAAATTTCCGATGATGGCAAAGGTCTCGGTAAAAGGCGACGATAAGACTCCGCTTTACCAATACCTCACCGCAGCGCCCAAGGTCGGTGGCGAAATCAAGTGGAACTTCACCAAGTTCCTCATCGCCCGCAACGGACAGCCGATCGCTCGCTTTGAGTCGGCCGTGACGCCGGACTCGCAACAGGTAATTTCGGCAATCGAGTCGGCGCTGAAGAGGTAGCCGTTAGGGTGCCTTAGAGCCCGCTGGGCTGCAAAGTTGGTCTGCTGAAAGCAGCGACCTCGTCAGTTGCCGAAAACACCGTTTCACGCGCAGTCTACTTGCATGAAGCAGACTGGTCCGGTAGAAATCGGGGCAGAACGCTGTAGCTCTGTCGTTCGAACCGATCATCACGAAGCCGGTTCTCTGTAATGGTGAGCGCTAGCCTGTCTCCGGCTTTGATGGGCAACGTAGGTCTGATCTCTAAGAAGCGAACCGCTATAGTCTGAGCTGGGCGTAATGAGTACTCGCCGTCTTCCCGCGAACCCTGTAGAACACGGATCACACCTTCCGTTCCTGGCGGCGCTTCATTTTGCGCTTCAACAACCCAAGACACCCTTTCGTGGTGACCAGAGGCGTACACGGTTTTCTGGTCCAAGGAGACCGGGACTTTTACCTCGTCATCTCCAACGTTTGTGACAGCAAGAGTAAAGAGTACGCTACCAGCGGCTGACACTACGCACTCTGTTAAGCCATACTCCAAGTGGTAGGGAGATGGTGTCGGCGGGGTACTGAACATTCGGCCTGGCTCGCCTTCATAGGATCGCTTTATTCCAGGTTGCGTTAGATCAATTTGGATTGGACGAGCATCTTGCGTGTTGAAGAGAAACAACGGAAGCATCTTGACCTCCTAGTGAGAAGCGTTCGGATCCGTATAGGGCTTCGGGAGAACGGCCCTGCATTTCTGATGACACCGTTTCGCGGGTCGCCAAGCCATTTACGTACTGATCACTCAGTGGGAACCTTCCTTCAACGGTTTCAGTTGCTGTAAAGGTACGCAGAAGCTGGTAGCGTTGTGAGCGTATGGGATGGCTTTACACGGTCAGCGTGTTTTTTCTTCTGGTAACTTGCACCTCATTTGGCCAGACCATCAAGCGCGCTTCTTGCGGGAAGGACGGAACTCTCCTGATCGTCTACGAAGACGGGACGACAAAGCGACAGCCAAGAGAGCACCTTCAAGTCGGGTGTGATGAAGCTACGGTCGCAGGCGACAGACAGACCATTGGATGGTCAGTGCTCGTTGCGAACTGTTGCACCTCTTATCCGATCGCCACATCGGTAGCCGTGTTAAGCCGTGGCAGAAAGCGGGTGTTCACAGGCGAGCAAATGGTTTGGCACTGGAAATTCGTTGGCGGTTCCGAGAGAGTCGCATTGCTGTGGGGGCCTGTTCATGGAAATGCAACGAAGGCGACCTTGTATGACGTTCGAAGTGGACGGCAATTGCTTACTTGGAACGGAAGCGGTGAATCACCGGCATGGGCATTTGGCTGGAAGGGCGAGTTCGAATCTCCCTAAAGTGCGTGCTTTACTACACCGTTCGTGATCCCGGAAAGTCAGTGCAATAGGTGAAGACGAACGCGTTTACAGCATCGACGTCGCCTGTCGATGGGACGTTGGGAGACAGCTGGTCAGGGACGGGATAGAGCGAGCCTTTACCTTCGGCGAACAACCAACAATGAGACATCGCGCTCGGCGGACGAGACGAGCAAACCCAGCTCGTTTCGTAGCTGCTCAAAGAATTGATCTCTAGTCTTGTCCTCTCGTCTCACCTCAACGGAATAGCAACCTTGGAGCTGAGTCTCGTCGATCACGGGACGGTCAAGATCTCCCTCCAACATGAGACAGAAATCCTCCATGGATCCACTTCTCATGTTGATTCCGCCCCCACCAACGTGGATTGTTGTCCCAGTATCTTCCACCGCTTTAAGTGGAGCCTTTGGGCCGTCCGGCGCGGTCACGACGTACACATTTCTACGACGATGATCTGTTATAAGAAGAAGGCTCAAGTGGCGCTGCAGAGCGGTACGGATTGTCTCCTTCATAGCTTCTTCACCCATGCCGTTCGGGGGCACCATTGCTACGTCGTAGCGCTCGGTCGCGAGCTCTTGGTCTTGGAGATCTATGCGCTCTGGGGCGAAGCCGTAAAGCATTCCGATTATTCTCTGAAGCTCGTAACCTTCGGTGATCCAACAATCCGCCGCGGCCCACATAGCTGTGCCGAACTCGTTGTTTGTAGGCGATATGTGGACCGTGTACGACGCATTGAAGTGAGGCCGTGGTCGAATCATCGAGGAAACCTCCGACATGGATGAAGAAACTCTACCCCACACCACCGCGACCGCGATAGAGCGCCGGAACACCGATCCCGGAGAGCGGCGCATTCGGAAAGGCTACGCGGTTCGCACGGACAGGTAACGCAAGTCGGCTTTTGGCCAGCAATGCGGCTGTTCGCGCAAAACGGGGTTATGGGAAAGTTCCCGCGGACATATCATGATGGACTTTGCCTTCCAGATCGCTTGCGTCGCAGCCATTCATCACGGGTAATGACCCAGACCTCAGCCGGGAGTATGCCGGATACGAAGGACTGATCCTGTCTGGCTAGCAGACGCATCCCGGTCTTCTCAGAGATTCGTACCGATGCGATGTTCTCGCTCGCCTTCGGAGCACGTAGCTCTTGAAATCCGAGTGACTCAAACCAGTAGTCGGTCGCTGCCTCCACGGCCTCCAACATCAGACCGCGTCTTCGCCAGGCTGCGCCCATCCAGAAGCCACGATTGTTTGTTTCATGTCTGTGTAACGCGACACCGCCGATGATCTGGTTCGTTGCCTCCTTCAGCCGGAGCGTCCAGTGCCATTCGTCACCACGCTCAATTGCGGGTATTGCGACATCACGGTAGTAGGCGTGTGCTGCACCTGCGGGATAAGGCCATGGAACATTGCCGTTCAGGTACTTCACCACGTCCCACGTTCCAAATAGTGGTTGCGTCTGTTTCGCGTCTTCTAGCTGAAGCGGAATGAGCTTGAGACGAGCCGTTTCGATCGCTGGCGCCATGTAAATTAGTCTACAAAGCCCGGGGTCGCTCCCCAGTGCCCGGGCGTAGTTCCCTATGTACGGTGTTGTCGGCGACAGTGGTCACCCTTCAGCTAACCGCGGCTTTTCAGGCGTTGCCTGACCCCGTACTTTAGGTAAATGGATGCTTTTCCGCCGCCTTACTCGTTCAGACTAGCGACCGCCTCCGACGCCACGATCATCGCAAAGCACCGTGCGCAGATGTTTCGGGATATGGGCTGTAGTTCCGATGATGAGACTTCGCGGATCTTCGAGGCCAGCGTCCCCTGGTTCCATCAGATCCTGTCAGACCGTAGTTACGTCGGTTGGCTCGTCCTCCATCTTGGAACAGTTGTGGCGAGCGGGGGTATTCATATCCGTGACTTGGGTCCAGTGCCTGGTTGCTGTGGAGGTGGTCGCCTGGGGCACATCGCGAACATCTACACCGAGCCTGCTCACCGTCGGCGGGGAGTAGCCCGGAGTTTGGTGACGATGATCCTTACCTGGGCGACCGACCAGCAGCTCGACAAAATCACGTTGTCTGCCTCGAACGACGGAAGATCTCTCTACGAGAAGCTCGGGTTCGTAAGCTCCCATGACATGCAACTGCCTTGAAACGGCGTTATCGGCGATTCCGAGATTCTGTTGCCGAAGGTCTGACCTACGAGGAAATATCTGATGGCAAGTTTTCCGAAGACACAGGCTCGACGATCCACAGAGCCAATGGACCGTCCATAAAAGGGGCCGCGCGTGCAACGGCTACTTGAAGGTGACGTGACCGTTTGTGAGCCTCGAACTCTTCGGCTCCGGCATATTCCTCACGAAACAGAAACTCTCCTTGTTCCTTGGACTCGAACACGTCATAGGTAAGAACTCCAGCTTCAGTTCGGCTAGACTTCATCAGCTTCTGCAGGATGGCTCGCAATGCATCTTCACAGCCAGCCTTGCTCTTTGCTTTGGCAAACACACGAACCATCAGGATCTACTCCATTCGACGAGCACCGGTGCGACCGTCAGGCAGAGAATCCACCATCGGACTTGAGGAGTTGCCCGTTGATCCAAGAACCCTCGGGTGAGAGCAGAAAAGTTACAAGATCGCCGCAGTTGCATGGCGTGCCAAGTTCGCCGCTAGGGTGGTGTTGCTTGAGCGCGTCTCGTACACCATCGCTCATCCACCCAGTATCGACAGGCCCTGGGTTGATTACGTTGGCGCGGATTCTGAGATGCGAAAGCTCACGAGCGCATGAGAGAACGATTCGATCTAGGGCGGCCTTGCTTGCGCCGTAAGGAACGTTTCCGACGGTGTGATCACTTGTCAGTGCGACAATGCTGCCACCAGACTCAGGCACTTGCGATGCGAAAAGCTTAATGAGCTGCCACGATGCCCGAACATTCACGGCAAAATGCCGATCAAAGCTTTCAAGGCTCGTGTCCATGATCCCGGACGGAACAGATTCACAATGAGAGAGAACGAGCGCATCGGCTCTCCCAAGCTGAGCGC
>JBPBPZ010000213.1:0-5814 GCA_050954525.1 Janthinobacterium lividum | reverse complement strand
AAGCCGTGTACGCCACTCACCCGAAATTACCATCCGATTTGTCGTGGAGGTGGTTCCGTGGCGCTTTCGAAAACGACCAAAGATCATGACGAAATTCAGCAGTGGGCCGAATCACGCGGCGCAATACCCGGTGAGGTTGCCAGCACTGAGAAGAAAGGCGAACCCGGCATTTTGCGGTTCATGTTTCCCAAAGCCAAAAATCACAATGATGGCGCTTTAAAAGAGATTGGCTGGGGCGAGTTCTTCGAGAAGTTCGATGCGAGCGGCCTGGAACTGATTTACCAGGACGTGACCTCAGAAGGTGCAGAGAGCAACTTCAACAAGCTCGTGTATCCAGAGAATGATTCGTCGAGCGTCAAGAAGTCTGCAGGGAAGAAGACGGCCAGCAAGTCTGCGGCAAAGAAGTCCGCGCCTGCGAAGAAGGCCGCTGCTAAATCGAAATCGAAGTAAGCGCCTCTGCCGGGCGAGGGAAGAGTTTCCATGCTTTCCTCAGCCTCGCAGCACTGCCTTACGAAGTTCGCGCACTCATGGCCAGGCCGTGTGCCACTGAAGTAAATACGTCGTTCGTGCTCACACGATCGCCCCCGAAACGGTTTGTAAATACACGCTGCACGGCCGGAACCAGCGATGTGCCGCCGGTTAGGAACACGCGATCCACTCCATCGACCTGGGTCGCCGTTGTGGCTAACAAGTGATCCAGGCTGCGTTCCATGCGCTGCAGTTCCGGTGCGATCCAGTTCTCAAACTGCTGACGGGTGACGGGTGCTCGCAGGTGCAGCAGATCGGTGTCAAGCACGAACTCAGTTTCAGTTTGTGAGGACAGGTCGACCTTCACGCGCTGCACGGCCTGGTGCAGGCGATAGCCAAGGTCATGCTCGACGACAGCGGTCAGCGCTGCGATCTTCTCCGGCTCCAGAGCGCGTTTGTGGGTGGTGCGCAGCATCTCCATGACGGACCGTGTGCGCAGGAACGACAGCGTGTGCCAGCGCTCAAGGTTGGCATAGACCCACGCGGGAAGAGCGGGCAGTGTCTTGTTCAGCGACCGCGCCATGGAGTCAGACCCAAGCGCGGGCGAAATCAGATACCGCACGATCTTGGCATCGAACGCGTCGCCCGCCAGCCCCACGCCCGTGGTGCCCAGCACTTGTGGTTCGCCACTACCCATGCGCAACAGGGAGAAGTCCGTGGTGCCGCCGCCGAAGTCGCCGATCAGGATCGTCTCTTCCCGCTGGAGGTCTGCGCCGTAGGCGTGGGCTGCAGCGACTGGCTCCATGACAAAGCGAACGTCGGCGAAGCCCGCGGCCTGCAACGAGGTGTGTAGCCGCTCCTGGGCAAACACGTTGTCGTCCTCGTTCTCTGCACCGACGAACATGACGGGGCGACCCACAACCGCACGCGTCACGTCGAAGCCGAAGGCTTTTGTCGAGTGCATGCGCAGGTCCGTCAGCAGCTTGCCGAGAAGGTCTTCCAGGCGATAGTGCCTGCCGAAGATCTCCGTGCCCGTGAACGACCGCGCGGCCAGGTAGCTTTTCAGCGACTGGATCAGGCGGCCCTGCACCTCGTCGTCAAACCCGTCGGTCTCCAGGTAGCGGTCAATCGCCTCGGGGCCGGTCCACACGGATGCAGGCTTTGCTCGCGCGCCCAACCGTTTCTGCAGGTAGAGAACCGACCGCGATGATCGCGTTGTGGAACCAGCGGAAGGGAAGTCGACAAACTGCGTTGCGCCGTTTGCGTGGGCAAGCGCGATGGAACTGTTGGTGGTACCAAAGTCGAGGCCAACGGCGGGTGTTGTGTTCAGTCCAGGCACGATCGTCTACAGTCGCGCCTTGGCCGCCAGCACACGATCACGCGCCTCTGCGGCCGTGGATCCCACGGCGCTCAAGTGGCCCATCTTGCGGCCTTTACGCGGCTTCAGCTTTTCGTACAGCGTCAGGCGGACGCCGTCCACGGCAAGTGCCTGGTCAAAGGCGGGCTGCCGCTCGCTGCCATCTTCATTCAGCCAGATGTCGCCCAGCAGGTTTGCAATGGCGGCTGGTTGTACCAGCGACACGTCACCCAAGGGCAGATCGCACGCCGCGCGGATGGCCTGTTCAAACTGGCTTGTTGTACAGGCGCGTTCGCTGCCGTGATAACTGTTGTGGGGGCGCGGTGCCAGTTCGTTTACGAACAGCTTGCCATCGGTGGTGATGAACATTTCCACCGCCAGCAAACCTTCCAGTGCAAAGGTGTCGGCAATTTCTTTGGCAATGTCCTGCGCGCGTGCGGCGAGTTCATCCGGCACGCCTGCAGGGATCACGCTCCAACTAAGAATCTGATTTTCATGGAAGTTTTCTGCGGGGGGATAGACCTTGACTTCGCCATGTGGCGAACGCGCCACCATGACGCTGATCTCCTTTGCGAGATCGAGCGCAAGCTCCGCCACGCACGCGGATGAGCCAACGTCTTCCCAGGCCTGACGCAACGCTGCAGCATCTACCGGCTCATCACCGAAGCCAAGCTTTGCCTGCCCGCGACCGTCATAGCCACCGGTCGCAGATTTCACGAACACCGGACCGTTCAGCTGCTTAACTGCTTCCTCAAGTTGATCCTGTGAACGCACGGCACGGTATGGACCTGTCGGGAAGCCGTGCTTCGCCAGCCAGTCCTTTTGCTCGATGCGGTCCTGAATGACGGCCAGCATGCCTGCGCCGGGACGTACCGGTGCCCATCGGGCGGCTTCGTCCAGGCTGACAATGGAGACCTGCTCAATCTCGAGCGTCACGGTCGCGCACTCCCGCGCAAGGTTCGCCGCGGCCCAGCGATCGTTCCAACCGGCTTCAATCACGGTGTCCGCGATGTAGCCCGCCGGGCATGCCGGATCGGGATCCAGCACATGCACCTTGTAGCCCATGGAACGCGCGGCAATGCCCATCATGCGGCCAAGCTGCCCGCCGCCAAAGATGCCAATAGTGGCACCGGGCAGAACCGCACCCTCATATTTCGCTAATAGATCGTCTGGCAGGGCGGTCACGCAGATTCCTCAACTTCATCCAGTGTCTCAGCCAGCACAGCCTGTTCCCGTGCGGCGCGCCACTGTTGCAGACGATCACCCAAGGCGGCATCGGTTGTTGCAAGCATCGCGATCGCAAGCAGGGCGGCATTGACGGCACCTGCCTCGCCAATCGCAAGCGTGCCAACGGGGATGCCTTTCGGCATCTGCACGATCGACAGCAATGCGTCCATCCCTTGCAGTGCCGTTGCCGGGATGGGCACACCCAGCACCGGCACAATCGTCTTCGCCGCAAGCATGCCCGGCAGGTGGGCCGCGCCGCCCGCGCCCGCGATGATGGCGCGCAGGCCGCGGCCCCGTGCTTCGCTTGCGTACTGCCACAGCAGGTCTGGCGTGCGATGCGCGGATACCACACGCGCCTCGTGTGCCAAGTCGAACTCGGCCAACGTGCGCACCGCCGCCGCCATGTATTTGTAGTCGCTTTTGGAACCCATTACTACGCCCACGAGGGGTGTCGCCGCCATGGGCCGATTATACGAAACACAGCGAGGCGTGAGCTTGCGAGTCACGCCAAGGCGTAATCAAGGAACCGTCATCCTGAGCGAAGCACGCAGTGCGCAGTCGAAGGACCTGCTTTCCTCTCGGGCCACAGTGCAGCCCGGGCAAACAGCAGATCGTTCGGCTTCGCTCAGGATGACTTCGACATGCCGTCAGCAGCTTACTTCGACCAGATGCTCGCGTTCAGGCAGGCGACAACACCGTCGATGACCGTGCCAAGGCCGGCGGTAAACCCGTCCGCGTTCAGGATGGTCTTGTTGCTGACGGCATCCGTCATCTTGATGGCAGCGCTAACAACTTCGAGCGCCGCAGTCTTCTTCTGCTCGCCAGACTTCGCGCCATAAATGGATTCAATGCCCTGCAACAAGCTGGGCAGGATTGCGATACCACGTAGAAATAATTTCAAGAAGTTCACTCTTTTCTCCTAAAGGAACAAAAGGAGCCGCACATGAAAGCGCGACTCCGTGTACAGCATCAGCACTGCAGATTTCTCTCAGCGCTTCATCAAGTCCATCGCAACGTGGAAGACGGTGAACAGAACACTGAAGCCGCCGCCCACGCCTTTCATGCGCTGCACGGTGCGTTCGTGTTTGGATACACGCTCTTCCAGCAAGTGCAAACGCCCTGGCTGACCCACACCTTCAAGTCCCTGCGCGAATACACCATTTGTTTCCTACCTTCGAATCACCGGGGCGCCTGTAGCTCAGGTTTGGTCCCCGGCAGCTGCTTCTCCGCGCGACTGGCTCTTTGGCCATTCTGCCGTTGCGGCGAATCTGTTGAGGTTGCACAGGACTGCGCGCCTGGAAGGCATAGGGTCATGCCCGCGCAAATCCTGTAGGTCGTCCGCACCGCGTGCGGTATCTCTTTCCCATCGATCAAGTTGCCCGACTCTATCGGGCAGCGGAACCTTGAGTCAACGCGATTTCGGGGGCAAATTGGGGCCGGAGGTCTTACGCCTCACAGGCAAGGTCACGGGGGGTATAGCTTCCATCTTAGCTCGTTTTCTTCGCCTTATATTCGCCTTATCCGCGCTGTGGTGGCAAGAGGAATCAAGAGAAATCGAAGCCTTGTCCCGTTTCGGAACAGCCGGTCACGAAAGCTGTGTAGAACCTTGGCATTCGCAGCCCCTTGCTGCACCTGTTTCGTGTGAGAAATTTGAGAGGTGAAAGTTGTCAGAATCCTTCTGCTTCTTCTGCTGGCCGGAGCCGCAGCGGGAGCATTTCTGCTGTTCGCGCCAGTGACTCCGCCTGGCGAAACCTTTCTCGACCTGCCAATGGGTGTCGGTAGCAGCGGGATGGCTCAAAGGCTGGCCGCGGCACACGTGGTGCGCAACCGGTATGCCTTTCTCCTGGTGCGGGTCTGGAAAAGGGGCAGCTTGAAGGCTGGGGAGTATCGCTTTGCCGAACCTGCCAGCGCTCTGACCGTGTACCGGCGCATCCAGCGTGGCGATGTGTATACGCGGGCTGTCACCATCCCTGAAGGTTTCAACCTGTATGACATTGCCGCAGCCGTGCAGGCGGCAGGGCTGGGTTCAGGCCAGGCTTTCCTGGATGCGGCACACCGCAACACAGACCTGATCGCCGCATGGGCTCCGGGTGCGAGTTCCCTGGAAGGCTACCTGTATCCGGAAACCTATCTGTTCAGCAGGCACGCCACACCACGCAGCATGCAGGAGGCGATGGTGCGCCGCTTTCGCACGGCGATGCTGAAACTGGGCGTTTCGGGCGACAGCGGGCGGTTAGTGACACTAGCATCTCTGGTCGAAAAAGAAGTCCGGTTTGATGACGAACGCGGCCTGGCAGCAGGCGTGTTTGAAAACCGTCTGCGCGTTGGCATGCCCCTGCAGACGGATCCAACGGTGATCTACACGGCTCTGCTGGCGGGGCAGTGGAGTGGTGCCATTCACCGAAGCGATCTCCATCGCGATTCCCCGTACAACACCTACATGCATAGCGGCCTGCCGCCCGGGCCTATCTGCTCACCGGGAATGGCGGCCTTGCGGGCTGCACTGCATCCGGCCGCTACCCCAAACCTGTATTTCGTCGCCGATGGGGCAGGACACACGCAGTTTTCAGCCGATCTAAAAGCACATGCAGCGCAGGTGGACGCTTACCGCAAAACCCAGCGATAGTGCCGTCGCTGCAACATCGCAGCAAGAAACATGGTCGAAAGTTGAATTCCACACATCCAACTCGGCACCGGCACAAGTTGTCGTAGCGGCTGCGCGGGTACCCGGCAGACCGCGGAGACGCTAGACTTTAACTTTG
>JBPBPZ010000229.1:0-5825 GCA_050954525.1 Janthinobacterium lividum | reverse complement strand
ACACATCAATCCAGGCGCACACATTGCCTTTTGCCGTCACGTTGGCCAGGAAAGAAAGTGCTGCCGTGGTGCGGCCAGAGCAGGCTGGCCCTACCAACTCTGCCAGTGCACCCACAGGAAAACCGCCGCGCGTCAGGTCATCCAGTGCTGGAATGCCACAGGCTATGGTCTCGCGCACACCCTGCGGACGGGGTGTAAGGGCCAGGGGTACACGATCTTGAAGACTCTGCTCGATCTGCAGGCGAACTGTAGCGGCGGAAGGCATGGCGCACTCTCTTCGCCTTATCTTCGCCTAAACTTGCATGGTGGGCAAGCTGCACACTTCCCGGAGCATTCAGGGCATGAAAAGGGTGCAACCAGTCGGCTGCACCCTTCGGTGAGAAATTACCACTGCTTTAGTTTGTTGCAGTTGCTGTTTTAGCAGGCGCTGTCTGCGGCGTGGTGAGAGGCTTTGTGATGTCGTCCAGGTACGCGGGTGATCCTTCCACCCGGACCAGCACAGGGTAACGTTCGCCATCGTGGTAATCAATATCCACTGGCATTACCTCGGACTCCTGCTGTACCAGCAGGTGGATTGGCGTCGAGTCTGTCTTCGCCTTGATCACAGCTGCACGTAAAGTCTCAGCTGAAAACACCTGGCCGTTGACAACCACGATCTTTTCGCCCGGGGCCAGCTTTGCCTTGTCTGCAGGTGCGTTCCAGCGAATGTCGCCTACCGTGCCGTCTGCGCCAACGCGCATACCAAGCGAATACCACACGTTCAGGCCGCCTCCGCGACGGCTGTTTGCGGCGCCCAGTGTCCGCTCGCTGCGGTTTGGGTGATCCTGGTACACCAGCTTGTAACCACCATGTTCAATGCCGTCCAGGTCTGCTCGAGGATTGATGTTGCTAATGCGGTCGTGCAGAAAAGTGGCCCAGTCGTACTTCACCACTTCGTTCAGATCCTTAACGATTTCCGGGAATTCGTAGCCAACGATCAATGGTCCGGTGTTGCCACCTTTACCAAGGAAGATTTTGACAAAGTCAGTCAGGGACTTCTTGTTGTCGGTCAGTTTACGGATTGTGACGTCCGCATCCAGCCAGACCAGTTCGCCTTCCTGGTAGTAGTCCTGACCACGACGCCAGTTGACCCAGTTCTGATTGCCGCCGCGAATCAAGCTCCCTGCAATTGCAGTGTCTTCCGTCGAACGCCACTCACGACCCGGTTTGTTGTCGAGTTGTGCTGCAGATAACGCCAACAGATCGCGGTACTGCTCCTGTGACTTTAAGCCGGAACGGGCTGCCAGAACATTGCCCCAGTACTGTGTCATGCCTTCGTACACCCACATCAGGTCGCCCTGCTGCGGCGTGTTGAAGTCGGGCTGCGCCAGGCGGGCCGGGCGGCGGTATTTTCCGTTCCACGAATGCGTAAACTCATGCGCCAGCAGGTCCGATTCGCCAAGCTGGTGCGCGTCGTCGGCGAAACCCTTCTCGCCCACACCGTTGTCAGAGGACTGACCATGCTCCAGGCCCTGGCCGCCTGCACGATCCGAAAGCGTCAGCAGAAAATGGTACTCGTTGTAATGATGCGAAGCGTAGTTTGCATCGGCTTCACGTACCAGATTGCCGATCTCTGCAAGAGTTTCTGGCCGCATCTTCGAGTCTTCTGGATCGTCCGAAACGACGTCAAGAAAATGCTTTGGCGTGACCTCGGGTGCCAGTGGAAACTCAT
The DNA here is from genome assembly GCA_050954525.1 of Janthinobacterium lividum. Lineage (GTDB taxonomy): Bacteria > Acidobacteriota > Terriglobia > Terriglobales > Acidobacteriaceae > Terriglobus. Next base: position 4,114 of record JBPBPZ010000229.1, on the reverse strand, counting down.
GAAAGTACAGGCCCGTAATGACTGGAGAATCTTCCAGTTGCTCCACGTTGGTAACCATGTACTTTGTGGTGACAGCGCCAGATGCAGGTCCATGCGCCGTCTCATCCACACCAGTGACAGCAGGTGTAGAAACAGGGCCGATAGGCTTTAACGACGTACCAGTTCCCCAACCTGCGGGAACAGTGACAGAAGGCTGTATCGCAATATTTTTCACGGGCACATGAGCGGGATACATCATCAGGTATTCCCACTCCAGCACCGACATCTTGCTGGTCACGCGGCCGGGAACAATGGAATCTAGATGCACGTGCACTGTGCTGACACCCTTAGGCACTGTGACATGGAACTCCGCCAGTTCTACATCATCGCGACGCCATTTCAGCACCTGTCCGTTGCCGGTGAACACCACGCCCACGATGTCGGCCAGCGGACCACCGGGTGCATGCGTCCCAGGGATCCAGCGGGGCGTAATGAGGTCGACCGTGCCAGGCTGAACCGGTATGTCGATTTCAGCGTGGTACAGGTGGCGTGCACCTTCTGTTAGATCGGCTGTGATTTGGATAGGTGTTTTTTGTGCAAACAATGCTGCGCTGCCGCAAACCACCAGCGTGGCAGCGTAAAAGGTTCGAAAAGCTCTATGCATTCTGGATGAACTCGGCGTCAGGATTCTGTTAGCACGTGCGACGCAATTCGATGCTAGCACTGCACTGCTGCCACCCTGCACCTTGCTACGACGTACAGTTCTAATCGCGCTCAATGAACTACGAGCCATGCGGACGGATTAGCCTGTCGCTAATGAAACCAGTTGTCTCAGGTTGACGATAGAGGTTGACTCGGAGTTCTTTGCCAGAGCGGGCCCGATTGCAAGTGCCTGCGAGTGACCTTCAAACCAGACCACAAAGGATGAGTAAGAGGCTCCCGGTAGGCGCTGCTGATCGATCCACTGGTAGTAGGCTCCCATGTCTCCATCGACCAGGGAGCCGACCGGATCCAACTCCGTCGGGTCAGCAGAGGAAGAAAGCAATTCATGCATGGGTCGCTGACGCTGACGCGGCGCGTAACGCACCAGCAGGCTAAGTGGTTGCGCACGCCGCAACACTTCACGCGCAGTCCATTGCACAAAGGTCGTGCTGAAGATCTGCGTTCCTGAACCGTCAGTGAGCAGCCTGATTTGAAAGCGGTCCAGAAGAGCGTCGCCCGCCATATGCAAATCCGCAGGCGATAGCCGCATCAGGTACGAACGCAGTTGCTCCGGGCCCATGCCAGGTTTGCCGACCTCTGCTTCGATGCGCTTCAACAGAACTGTTCTCGCGGGCGCAAGATTTGCGTACGAAACTGACGTAAGGCAGGCATCGTGTGGCGCGGATGCGGCACCGTCCACGTACCAGTGCGCGTATTCGGTCGGATGCAGGCGTGCCCTTGCCGCCATGATTGACAGCAAATGCTCCAGCCCTCCTTGAGGATCGACCTTGCTGAAGTAAGTGCCGTGCTGACGCAAATTGGTAAAAAGCGTTGCATCGTAAGAGGTGACACCTTTACCGATCACCACGATGCCAAGGCGTGCGGTCGGTAGTGACGCAGGTGGCTCAGCCTTACTGAGACGGTTGCTGTAGGTAGTGGCAGCCATGCGGAAGGCGTCCATCTGGTGGGTAGCCCACAGATAGGCCGAGAGGTCCTCGGTAAAGTGCGTCGGCTGCCCTACCCAGTCGGCTGTTTCCTCTTGAGTCGTCAGGCGTATAGCTGCGAACTCCTGAAACCATAAAGAAAGCTGCTGTGGTGTAAGCGCAGCCAGTACTCCCAACTGCCGATCCATTGCAACGCGTTCTGCAGGAAAGCCGTAGTCGTACACGATCAACTCGCGCAGCAGGCTTGGTAAAAAGCAAAGTGGGAGCTGACGCAGCACAAGCAAGTACTTCAGGCCAAGCTGCTTTGCCTGGGGTGGGTACGAAAGAAAATTTGCCTCGGTGAGTTGAAGAGGAAGCATGTTAGAGCAACTCAGGAATGGGTTTGCCCTGTGAGTAACGCGCGGAGAAACCCATCATGGAGCCGAGAGTTGGGACCAGATCAATGGATTGCACTGGCCTGTCATGCACCACACCTTGCCGCACGCCTGCACCGAGTGCCATCATCCATGTCGTCCGCGATGCCGGACCGCCAGTACGGTGGTGCTGAAATCCATTTGCACCGACATCTGTGTCGGCATCCCGTCCAAAGTCTGGCAAGATCAGGAGCGTGGTGTTTCCGGCGTACTCAGGGTCCGCCTGGATTGCCTTCCACAACTCGGCGCACAGACGATCGGTTCGACGGATCGCATCGACATAAAGTGAATATGCCCCGGAATGCGCAATGTCGATGTCATGCATGGTTATCCAGAGCAGGTTTGGTGATTCCTCACGCATTAAGCGCTTCGCGATGTACATGGAAAGCTCGTCGGGACTGGAAACCGTTCGCGCGTGTGCGGCGAAGTCATCCACAGAGAGCTTCAAGATGCGATCGAGTTGGTGAAGCTCCATCTCGCCACCGCCGATGCGCGGTATCTCAAGCGGATTTTCGTAGTTATCCTGCAGCAAGTGGCTGTAGCCAGCTGACTTGCCGGCGTTTGCCGCTTCAAGCAACTGCTTTGGCAGAATGACGCCCGCGCCCATACCCTGTCCGTATGAACGATGGCTGCTCTCGCCGATCTTGTTAAATCCATTGCTGGGTGCGACTACCCACGTGCTTGAGATGGGTTGTTTCAGGTCTTTGCGAAAGTACTCAAAGACCGTTGGATTTTCAGGTGGGGTGATGGAGAAGTTGTTGATGCTCTCGTAGACACCTGTTGTCAGACTGGCAGTTGCGACGTAGTGACCAAGAATCCCCGCATTGGTGACATGCGTAAAGAAGGTCGATTGGGGTGCAAGCTCCCGCAGCATGTACGGAATGTTGTGTTGTCCTTCCGGTGCAAAGGTCTCCTGATCTCGGGCACCCCCACCAAAGGTGATGACGATAACCTTCCTCTTTTTTAGTTTCGATTGCGCGCGAAGCAAAGGGCTGCCCAGGGTGAGCCCGGAACCAATTGCAAGACCGGCCACGTCGCCGAGGAACTCCCGCCGCGTTCTTCCAACATGGTTGGCCAGATTGCGGCCGGACAATGATTTGATTGTCCTGTTCAAGTGGTCTGACATGCAGCTGGCCTCGGCAACAGAGTACGCTCTTCCCTCATGCAAAGAACAGTGCGCTGCCGGTTAGCAGCGCACTGTTCTTTCGACTTGAGTGAAGGATTAGTAGTAGAGCTTCAGAGCGAATTGGATCTGGCGCGGGTCGTTAGGAGCATCACGCGTAGAACCGATGCGGCCGAAGTTGGTTGCATCTTTGAAGTTGAGAGAGTTGCCGATTGCGACAACGCCGTTGCCACCAAATCCGGGGGCGCTAAAGTTCGGATGGTTGAGGATGTTGAAGAACTCGGACCGGAACTGGAGCGAAGTACGCTCAGTAAACTGGAAGTTCTTGAAGAGAGATAGGTCGAAGCGCTTGAACGGCGGTCCGTAGGTTGTTGATGGGCCACCACCAAGAGCTTGCAGTCCGGTCAGTGGTGCGCAACCACCAGCTACGTTTGTATTTGGTCCGTTGAAGCCGTAGAGGCAGGGCTGCTGGAATGCTGCAGGATTGTTGAACCAGTACAGGTTGGATGAATTACCAGAAGCCACTCTCTTGATGCCCAGCTTTGGATCCTGACCCTGGACACGGAATGCGTTGCAACTTGTACCGCTTGTGACACCGATTGGGCAGGAGATAGACACCGGCTGGCCGTTCTGGAGGGTCACCAGGTACTGTAGGCTCCAGTTACCGAGGGCTGCTTCTGTGACCTTTCCTGACTTCCCGAGGAAATACTTACCTCGGCCAACAGGCAGCTCGTAGCCGCCGCTGAAGTGGAACACGTTGCGGATATCGAAAGCAGCCAGACCCCAGTCGACCGCTGTGCCGAATCCGGGTACGTACGGTGCGCGGAACCCATTTGTGCTGCCGCCGTTGAGAAGATCACCGGCGTTCGTCATGGTCTTCGAGTAGGTGTAAGTCGCCAGGTAGGACAGACCGTGTGACAAGCGCTGTTCGATCTTGGTCTGCAGGCCGTTGT
>JBPBPZ010000185.1:0-5848 GCA_050954525.1 Janthinobacterium lividum | reverse complement strand
TAGTAAATGCAGGTTGTGTACTGGCGCTGGCCGCACTGGGCGGGATAGATGCCGGATATGAGCGGTTCCGCGCTCTGCATACTCAGCTTGGGAGTATCTTCAGTTCATGAGCACTTTGAACTTCAAACGAATCAACGACGAGCAGAGCGAAGTCTGGCGCGATGGCTTCGTGCCCCACCAGGTGTCCACGGAAGCAGTTTTCCTCGTAGTCAGGCAACTCTGCAGCTTAGAGGTGTTCGATCAGTTCTTCAAGAATTATCCGGGCATAGGTGGCACGACTACCCTTGAGAACGCCAACGTCGACAGCATTGCGAATGGTCTTGAAATCGCTGGCAAGCAGTAGAGTGATTGTGGTCCTCTGAGCGGTGCAGTGCGCACCATCGTGCAGCACCGGTGCTAAACTCCCTTGATGCTCTGCACCTTGAAGGTCCGACGCAGTAAAGCAGCCGATGAAGATTCGTCTCCATATGGTCTGCAGATCACTTCCGAGCATACCGTCGCCGGTTCTGGAAGTCCATTTGCCGAAGAAGTTCGTTATTCGACATTGCCTGAACTACTCCGGGCGTTGAGTGATCTGCGGCTTCCAGCTGATCTGCTGTCCAACGCAAAAGCTACCATTGAACTTGAAAAGGCCGAGGATCGTTGGCTGTTGGTTGCAAACAACGTACAAGTTCCTTTCGAGGTTCTGACGGCTACTGGATTCTCTCTGCGCAAGCCGAGTTACTGATCGGGGCTTAGGGCCAGAGCAGCTGACCCTCCATGCTGACCAGAAAAGCCTGCTCAGTCTTTATGGCTGCTCCGGCTATTCTTTGGCAGGTCCATAAATCTGATCGATTGCTTTGTTGAGTAAACAATGAGCAGAAGAGTCGGCGCTTCTGCTCGCTACCGCTCTTATCGACGTATGGGTGTCTGCCAAGTTGGAGGGATGCGAACAGGCGATGCAACTCCCTTTCCACGACCCTTTGACCGTCCGTCCGCGCTTCCTACTGTCCTTTGCTATGGCCATGACAGAATGCTGCTGGCAACGCGAGTCAAAATCCTAGAGTACCTTGGTTGCTCAGCGGCATCGGTCACGAATGCAGAAGCATACCGGGCTTACATCCTCGCTGAGGTCCCTAACCTGATCGTGTTCTGTCAAACACTTGAGGTCTTGGAGTGGGTAGAGGCGTCCAACTTCGCTGTGTTCCACTGCCGTAATGCTCATCTGTTGCTGATGTGCACCCGATCGTATGAAGTCGCTCGAAACCCGCGGCTCTCGTTGATGCCCGCGTCAGTGGGCCCAGACGTTTTCGCAAAGTCGGTGCTGGACCGCTTGCACATAGCCCACTGATACGGACCGGGGCTTCCGCTGTGTCCACAACTCTCGACGATCGCAGTGTAGAGAAATGCAGAAGGCCGGGCTCGTAGCCCGGCCTTGCACTGTAACCATATCCTTATCGTTGCGGCGTCGTTGACCCATTAGCTGACCCACTACCTGGGGAGATAGTGCCGGGTGTGGACCCGTTCATGGGCGTCGTGCTGTTCGGCAAGGAACTGCCATTCGGAATCGTGTTGTTGTTCCGCATGGTGCCACCGTCCATGGATGTGCCGTTGTTTAAGGAAGATCCGTTGTCCATGGATGATCCATTGTTCACGCTCGCACCACTGTGCATCCTGGTCTTCTTCTGCTTGTGTCCTTTAGAGCCCGACGTAGTGGTCGCGCTGCCGGCACTTTGTGCGTCGCCGTTCGTCCCGACCTGCTGCCCGCCGCCTTGGGTGTTGTTCGAAGTCTGGGAGAAGCCGATAGTAGCGATCGTGCTTAAAGCAAAGACTGCTAGGGTGCGATTGAAGCGCATGACTTGATACCTCAACCAGTAAGATGCGTACCGTTCAGGCATCCCAAGTACGCCATTGAGTACCCACGAACGACAAGGCCCGACATAGAAGAGACCTAGGCGATATAGGTCTTATAACCGCGGCTGTAGAAATGGCCTTCGTCAGGCGGCTGGACCTGCCCGGAAAGCAACACTGACGCTATGCGATTTGAGGTACGAACCGCTCGAGTTATAAGGCGATTTCGTCTGACCCTCAAAGTAGAAGCCGGCAGTGTCTTTCGGACGAGCAGCGATCTTGAGCACTAACTATCGTCGTAGCGTGTTGTCTCTCACATCATGGGGCGCAAGGATGTTCAGATTATTTTGGCGTAAACGGGACAGGGCGCGTGCTGGTCACGCTTCTCCGATGACGAGGTTTGTGCGTGCAGTCTCGACAATGACCGTGAGCAGTACGCAACGGTATGTCAGCCTGAAGAGCGACAAATGAACTGGGCTGCAAGCGCGCGCATGGGAGCATGCATACGCCAGATAATGTGAAAAAGCTAAGCCTCATACGCTGAACATCAACGGATATGACGATCACATTGTGTTCTGCGGTAGAACTACCGAGCATGTTGTTCCACGTCGTGGTGCGTTCACGCATGAGCGCACCTGGATCCGGCCACCGTGCTTTTCTATGAGCTGTTTACTGACCCAAAGTCCTAAGCCATTTCCAACTGTGCCTTTTGTAGTGAAAAAGGGTGTAAAGATCTGAGGGAAGGCCTCTCGGCGTATACCAAGTCCATTGTCTGCGACCGTGATCCTAATCACATAACGCCCATTTGCCGCCTGCTTCGAAACCGCCGCTCGCATCGTGACCGTGCCCCCTTCAGCGACAGCATCCAGGCTATTCATGACGAGGTTCGAAAGTACCTGCCGCATCTCGCCCTGAAAAGCACTCATTTTGAGATCGGGGACGCATTGCTTTTGAATAACAGCCCTCTTGGAGACAATTTTGGCCTGCAGCACGTCAAGAACAGAGTCCAGCAAAGAAGTCACGTTGAACGTAATTGGCGCAGCAGAGTCCCGATAAAATCCCAAAGTCTGGCGGGTGATATGTCCAATTCGCCTCAATTCACTGTCCGCATCGACGAGGTACTGGTGGACCGTGCCAGGAATCCCATCGGAGGTTTGAGCTAGATACAAAAGGTTCGTCACAGCTTCTAAGGGATTGTTGATTTCATGCGCCAAGACAGCCGCCATACGTCCCGCAGAAGCCAGCTTTTCACTGTTGAGCAACGCTTCTTCCACCTTTTGCCGCGCTGCTATTTCAGCATGGAGCAAGGTGTTCGCCAGCTCCGCCGCTTCGGTAAGCTCGTGCTGTCGAAGGAGGCTGAGGGTTAGCGCCTCATTCGCCTCGATTGCGTCCAGCAAGTTCGCACTTTCGTTCGTATCATCTGCCGGCTCTGGTTTCATTTGAAACGTTTGATGCCTTCTTGCGCTTGGCGGGGAGTGCCTTCGAATTGAGGTGTACTGGACGTTTGGGAATACCGGTGATGAGTTTTTCGTGATCCGACAGGCATTCCCCGATGGTGATCCCCTCTGGCGTAATGGTGTACTCGCGTATCTGATTGCTGTGAGCAGCGCCGCGCATTTTCACGATCATCATGATTTTGCGGAGTTCGCCCCCAATCTCCGCATATCGAAGACGAATGATGTCATCCGTCAAGAACGAGATCTGGTAGCTGCTGAATGACAGTTCGGTAAACGTCTCCGTTATCTCAAGTGTGCTCATGACCGTAATTCCGACGCCGGTAAGGGCGAAGATCATGCGATAAAGCGATTCACGGAAATCTGCCCGGAAACCGGGTGCCAGCGCCATCTCGAAGCCGGCCAGTGAATCGATCACCATCCGCTTTGCGCCCGTTCTCTGGACGGCATCGATGAGTTCCTGCATCATCTCGTCAACTGAAAGATCGAGCGGGCGGAGGTAAATGATTTCCAGACGGCTGTCCTTCAGGGGCGTTTGCAGATCGAGACCAAAGCTGGCGGCGCGACCGGCGTATTCCTCGGCACGCTCTTCAAAAACAGCGATGATTCCCGGCTCGCCCTCGCGAAGTCCCGCATTGATGAATTGCGTCGCAATTAAAGATTTCCCCGTACCTGAAGCTCCCGCAATCAGTATGCTGTCGCCTTCCGGTATGCCTCCGCTCATCATTTTATCGAGGGCGGGAATTCCGGTTGAAAGGCGCTTCCTTTCAGGGACATTCTTCTTCTTTCCAGTCAGCCCAAGAGTTCGTGAAAAAGCCTGAAGACCGCTCCCGGTAATGCGGAAGGTATGCAGTCCCGGCACGGACATCTGCCCTCGCAGCTTCAAGATTTGGAGCTTCCGCACGACGGAGTTCCGCTCTACCTCTTGGAAGAGCCAGATAATACCATCGGCTACCGTGAAGATCGGGTTGCTTTGCTGCTCCGACTCGGAGTATTCACCGATCAGGAAGGTCGTTGCTTCCGATGTGGTGAGCAGCAGTGCCAGACGTTGCACAAATCCTTGCACCTTGCGTTCCTGCTTGCCCGTGGCTTTGCCGCGCATCACGCTACGAAACGAATCCACAACGACGATGCTGGGGCGGCAATCCTCCAGTTCTTTTCTGATTGCTTCCAGGACACCGTTCAACCCGCTTTCCAATAACTCTTCGCTCAGGTTGATGAAACGAACTGCCGTGTTTAGCTTGTCTACATCGAAGAAAGGATACTGCTGCTGATACCGGAGCATCTTGAGGGCCGGTTCGCCAAGCACGGTAAAGTAGATTGCCGGACGTGCCTCCGTAGCATTGGCGAAGAGGAATTGGTGAGCCAGCGTGGTTTTGCCACAACCGGGAGCACCCGCAACGATGTTGAACGAGAACTCCGGCACACCTCCGCCTAAAACCTCATCGAGGCCTGGAACTCCGGTTGGCAGCTGCTTGATTTGTACTTTATTGGGCTGGATCATTCCCTGTTCCTTTCGCCGAAATGCATGTCTAAGGCGACCTGGTCAGGCCACACATCGTTCAGAAGGCGCAGCGTTAGAGCTTCGCCCAGAAACATCACGACTAGCCCGATCAAATGTGCGATCAGCACAAGAGACGCCTCCGCGGCTTCACTGGTAAGGCCTTCGAGAGCACCTTTGTCTGTAATGGTGACCGTCGCCAGAGCTTCCGTTTCCCGCTTTGCCATGCTCAGTGCACGCGCGAGAAGGGCCCGGTAACCAATTAGCCCAATCACCTTTCCTAGCAGACGAGACAGCTTTTCAAACACTTGGGCCGCCGCAGGCGTGGTCGCCCCTGATGTCTCGGGCGCGGTCTCATGAACAACCAGGCGCTCGGCGATCTGACGAATGCTTCTGCTGTTGCCGGGCTGATCCATATCTATCCACCGATTTTACCCAGCAACCGCCTACGTGTGGGCGTTCCCGTGCTCGGCGGCCCGAGATGTCTTAATACCAAACCATCGCTGTTAACCCATTGGTTGCGAGCACTACCTGTTGCTCAATCCTTCACTCTTTATTGACGTCATCTAACCAAGGTCAGCAAACCACGCTTTCATGCGCCAGATCCGTTGCCTGTTGAACGTTACGCGGAGTTAAGGCATCTACCTAGATGACAGGGCGCAATTCTGCGAAAACCATTGGATGTCTGAAGCATTTTGAAGAGCCGACGCTTAGTAGGCGTCTTCCGCAAGAAGGCACATTGTGCCTCAACAGAAGGGATCATTTATGATCGTGCAGTTTTCGGACCACAGCTCTTTGGCGCTTGCTTTGGAGGATCTGTTACGAGTCGGTGTTCCAGAGCAGCGGATATCGGCTTACTTCGAAGACCTGCAAGCTGGCGAACGGGATCTTTCCGAACACCAGTCGTTTTTACAGCAATTACGTGCGTGGGTCGTAAACTCCTCCCATGGCGATCCCGGTGGACAAGGAAGAGTTGCACGCTCACCATCCTTACCAATATTCAAGGAGTATGGAGGAGCAATCAACATCAAGTGTCCTCAACTGGAAGATGAAATCATCCAAA
>JBPBPZ010000177.1:0-5850 GCA_050954525.1 Janthinobacterium lividum | reverse complement strand
TGCAGCAACCTGGCGGCATTCGCGATTGGCTATCTCACGCGGCGCAGCATGCCTGCCTCTGCCGTGGGGCCGTCGCTGCCTTTGCTCACCCTGCAGATCCTGATCTCGGTAGTGACCGCGTTTCCCTACGCGTATGCCATGACCGGCATATCACTTCCACCACGGACAATCGATGTTTCGGACGACGAGCCGACGGTGTAGTCATCTATGCCGCAGGGCAGAGCACGTCATAAGGAGCGCTGCGTTATCGCCGCACGGAAATAAACGCAGCCAGCAGCGCCACCATGCCCAGCACAATCAATGCCAACAGCCCGCCAATGAAGTAGGCCGCACGGCGTTCGCCTTCCGGGCTCGGCTGGGTAATGCCGAACGTGTTGATAAACGATCGTGTGATCAGCAGCAGAAAGCCCATGTCCGCTCTAGTGTCCCATAGCCGCCGCTCTTAGGCGGGCTGTTTCGCGACAGCAGCCGGTTTGGCCAGGTCGCAGGCGCGCCACAGGTACCAACTAGCGACGGAACACCACGGGTGCCACTTCTTGGCTCGCTTCTCCATCTCGGCCGGCTTGGGCAGGTCGGCGGGCGTCACCTTGTCCGTCGGTTTCAGCTTGCCAAAGGTCAGGGCGAAGCCCTTGCGTACGCCGTAGTCGCTGGTGGGCAGAACGTCCGGGCGGCCCAGACGGAAGATCAACATCATCTCCACGGTCCACCGGCCAATGCCGCGCACCTGTGTCAGGTGTTCAATGATGGCTTCGTCGCTCATGCGGCGTATGCGTGCGAGTGAGGGCACCGTGCCGTCGATTGTCTTTGCGGCAAGGTCGCGCAGGGCAAGTGTCTTGTTCGCGGAAAGGCCCGCCGCGCGCAATTGAGGCGTGGGGCACTCCAGCAGGTGTTCCGGCGAAGGGTGCACGCCAACCCCACAAACGTCCTCGAAACCTTCAATCATCCGCTTGTGGATAGCAGCCGCGGCCTTGCCATGCAGCTGCTGGTAGATGATGGATTCCGCAAGCGACTCGAACGGTGAGAGAGTGGCAGAAATCCGCAAGGTGAACGGCCCGGCACGTTCGATCAACCGGCGCAGCTTTACGTCTGCAGCAGAAAGCGCGGCAATCGCTTCTGTGGTGTCGTAGGCAGGCTTTCGTTTAGCGGTTGGGCGCGGCATCTCAGCTAGTTATATCTGCCTTCGTTCGCTCGAGTGGGGTGCAGGCTGTGCACGGTACAGGACACAGTTCCCGGTTCGGAAATCGGACCAAAGTGGACGCAATTTACAAGCCGGATACACCCGCGAGAAGGTAGATGTTGTGGTCGCACACAGGCTTTGCAGATCCGTACACGATAGGTTGTGTAAGTCAGGCTTTTCACAGGGCCGATTATCGAAGTCGCTCAAACGAAAGTAGCTTTGGATGCAGCAGAGACGCTAATCTGGCGCACTAGGCGCTGTTATATTGACTAGGTCAATCGGAATAAGACGCAGCCTGATAGATCGGGTTAGCGCGCAGAAGAAAAGAATTTTTTGGCAGACTTCTCCTCTGATTGGCAGTAGCAACCACTCATCGAAGACGGCACAGAACCGGCTTTTCGACGGACAAGAGGAAGCAGGACGCACTCATGGCGCAAGTTTTTGACCGCAGTTCGAACGCTCTGGCCCGTGCCGCTCTGGTACTGACGGGCTTGATCGTGGTCGCACTGGGCGTAGCGTTGAACCAGTTGCAGCGCTCCCCGTGGGTAACACGGCAGGGGCAAAGAGCCGACCAGCCGGTGCCGTTCTCGCATCGCCACCACGTTGAAGGCCTCGGCATTCAGTGTCAGTATTGCCATGTTTCCGTGGAGAAAACCGCTTATTCCGGCATTCCCCCGACGAAGACGTGCATGAACTGCCACGCTCAGATCTGGACCAATGCACAGATGCTAGAACCGGTGCGTCATTCCTGGGCGACGGGTGAGTCGATCAAGTGGATTCGCGTCCACGACCTGCCGGACTATGTGTATTTCAATCACTCGATCCACGTAAACAAGGGCATTGGCTGCGCCAGCTGCCACGGACGTGTGGATGAAATGCCCATCATGTACATGGAGAACTCCTTGCAGATGGAGTGGTGCCTGAATTGTCACCGCAACCCATCCAAGAATCTCCGCCCAACCAGCGAGATCTACAACATGGCCTGGGCTGGACCATCTACCGGTAAGCCGGTCTGGTGTGCGGAAACAGGCAAGGCCGCTCCAACGGCGCAGGGTGTTACCTGCACCACAAAGGATCCCGGCACGGCCAATCCTCAGATTGCCATGCTGCAAGCAACACCTCCGAATGCCACGGCTTCGCCGAGCATCTCAAATGGCCCGGTTTTCCAGCCCGGTAACGGATTAGCCGGTGCTTCCAACGGTCAGTCATCCCAGAGCACCGGTGTACAGCTTGAGCCGAACGCAAAGAATGGTGCCGGCAAAACGTACACAGATGTGCCGCCGATGGCAATGCTGCCAGCCAGCTATCACAAGTTCACCTCGCAGGAAGCGTTGGGAACCTACCTTGCGGATAAGTACCGCATCCGCACTCCGCACGAACTGCAGAGCTGCGAGGTATGCCACCGATGAGCACCTTCGAGAACAGCAGGAACGGGAACGGAATGGCTGAAAAAAGCATGAACGGCGCCACGGTCGTGACATCGATCAAGCCAGCAAAGTTGACGCTGGACGAAGTTCGCGCACGTCTTGACGGCAAGCGCGGGAAGCGCTATTGGCAGAGCCTGGACGATCTGGCGGATGCACCGGGCTTTGAAGAAATGCTGCAGGAAGAGTTCCCCAGGCAGGCATCTGAGCTCACGGACGGCGTAAGCCGCCGCGGCTTCATGAAGGTCATGGGAGCTTCACTTGCCTTGGCTGGCATGACCGGTTGCACCAAGCAGCCTGACGAGCAGATCTACCCTTACATCAAGCAGCCGGAAGACCTGGTCATCGGGCGTCCTAACTTCTTTGCCACAGCAGCCCCATTCCCAACCGGTGCTGTCCCCGTTCTGGTCAAAGCGCATGAGTACCGCCCTGTAAAGGTTGACGGCAATCCCGAGCACCCCGTCTCCAAAGGCCGCTCCGACATCTTCACGCAGGCCAGCCTGCTCGACTTGTACGATCCGGACCGTTCTGCGCACGTAGTGAAGATTGCCGCAGGCCAGGCGATCAACAGCGACTTCGGCGGCTTTAGCGATGCCGTGCGCGCTGTGGCGAATAGCACCGCAGGCGGACAGGGGCTGGTCTTCCTTTCGGAGACGATCGTTTCGCCTTCGCTTGCCGCCCAGTGGAAGCAGCTGCAAACCAAGTACCCACAGGCCAAGCTCGTGCAGTGGGAACCGATCAACCGCGACGGCGCACGTGTAGCGTCCAAGGCGGCATTTGGTGACTTCTACGACGCGCAGTACCGCCTCGAAAATGCTGACGTAATTCTTTCGCTTGACGCAGATTTCCTCTCGTCCAACGCATTCCCAGGCTTTCTACCGCTTTCAGCAGCCTACGCAGAGCGGCATCGCTACACTGCTGGCAAGCCGATGAACCGGCTGTATGTTGTTGAGAGCATGCCCACGGTCACTGGCGCTAAGGCCGAGCACCGGCTGGGACTCAAGCCGAGCGATATCGAGAAGTTTGCCGCGGCGCTGACCAGCGGGTCAGGCTTCAACGGGTCCGAGCCCGCGCAGAAGTTCCTCGCGGCAGTACTTGCCGACCTGAAGAAGTCTGGATCTAAGGCCGTTGTGATTGCGGGAGAGCAGAGCTCGCCTGCTGTCCAGGCCGCAGCGCACACCCTGAATGCACAACTTGGTGCAGTTGGCTCTACCGTCGTCTACACCGAAACAGTGGCCGCAATCCCGTCCATTCAGAATGAAGACTTCCAGAACCTGGTAGGTGCCATGCGCGCCGGTCAGGTGAAAGCCCTAGTGATCTTGGGTGTTAATCCGGTCTATAGCGCGCCCGGCGACCTCCACTTCGGTGATGCTTTGGCTCGGGTGCCCTTCACGGCGCATTTCGGACCCTACTACGACGAGACGGCACAGAAATCGCACTGGCACATTAACGCAGCGCATTATCTTGAGAGCTGGTCTGATACCCGGGCATACGATGGCACTGTCTCCATCATTCAGCCCATGATTGATCCGCTGTATGGCGGACGCACGGCCCATGACGTCCTACAGACCCTCCTAGATAACCCGCAACTGACTTCATACGAAGTGGTGCAGGCCAACTTTAAGAGCTACAGCAAGGGCACAGCAGGAAACGTAGCCGCCAACAGCACCTCTGCGGCACCGGCGAATAGCAAAGCGACGGTAGACGCTACGGCCTGGCAGAAGTCCCTGCATGATGGCTGGGTCGAAGGCACAGCTTTCGCGCCTAAGAACGTATCCGCCAGAAGTGCAGGAACGCCTCTCAGTACCGCCCTTGCCACGGGTACGGGTGCGTACGAAATCGCCTTTAAGGCAGACCCATCGCTCTACGACGGCCGTTACGCAAACAACGGATGGCTGCAGGAAATTCCCAAGCAGATCACCCATCTCAGCTGGGATAACGCCGCCCTGTTGAGCATGGAAACCATGTCCGCACTGAAGGTGGAAGAGCGCGACCTGATCGAGATCGAGAGCAACGGCCAAAAGGTCACCTTCCCCGTGCTGATGCAGCCTGGTTTACCAGACGGCGTGATCATGGTTCACCTCGGGTTTGGCCGCTGGTTTGGCCGCGTTGGCCAGTACGTTGGCTGCGATGCGAACCGCCTGCGCAGCATCAATGCTCCGTGGTTCCAGGCGGGCGCAAAGGCGACCAAAGCTCCGGGCACCTACGATGTCTCCGTGACCAGCGTCCACTCCATGGAAACGCGCGGAAAGATGGCGCAGAGCGACCTGGAAAAGCCGGAGCTCACCGGGGCACACTCGCTGCCAGGCCACGAAGCCATGGAGCGCGGCATCATCCGCACGGAGACGCTCAGCGAGGCGCAAGAGCATCCCGGGTTTGCCAAGGGTGAAGGGCCGTCCACGGAAGGTACGCGGGTCCACAAGGAAGGCTTCAATCCCTTGGCCGAAACGCCAAAGAAGGACGAGAGCTTTTTCCCGGACGCGTGGCGGTACGACCATACCGACAAATCCAGCGGACAGATCCAGAACGCCTGGGCGATGACCATCGATCTGAACAGTTGCATCGGCTGCAACGCCTGCGTTGTGAGCTGCTATGCCGAGAACAACATCCCGGTGGTCGGGCGCGAACAGGTCAAGATCGGCCGTAACATGCAGTGGATCCGCATCGACACCTATTTTGAAGGTGATCTGCATGCGCCCAAAGCTCACTTCCAGCCCATGATGTGCCAGCATTGCGAAAACGCTGGATGTGAGCAGGTCTGCCCGGTCGGTGCCACGGTGCACACGCCGGAAGGGCTCAACACCATGGTGTACAACCGCTGCGTGGGTACCCGCTACTGCTCGAACAACTGCCCGTACAAGGTGCGTCGCTTTAACTTCCTGCTCTACGCGGACTACGATACGGAGAGCCTGAAGTTCATGCGCAATCCAGACGTGACCGTGCGTTCCCGCGGCGTAATGGAGAAGTGCACCTACTGTGTGCAGCGGATCCAGGCAGCGAAGATCGACGCAGACAAAGAAGGTCGCGCCATTCGGGATGGGGAAGTAATTACGGCATGCCAGCAGGCCTGCCCGACAGACGCCATCGTGTTCGGCAATCAGAACGACAAGGGAAGCCGGGTTGCCCGGCTCAAGGCGGAAGAGCGCAGCTACCAGGTGCTTGCCGACCTCAACTACCGTCCGCGGACCAGTTATACCGCGGGCGTGTCCAATCCGAACCCTGAGCTGGAGACGGCGTAATGGCGACCAA
>JBPBPZ010000142.1:0-5856 GCA_050954525.1 Janthinobacterium lividum | reverse complement strand
CCTCATCATGCCTGCGGAAGCTAGGCACTGCCGGTAGTTCTACCGAAGATCTTTAGCTACTTGGTTACGGTCTTGATTTCGACGTCAACACCCGCAGGGAGGTCGAGCTTCATGAGCGCGTCCACTGTCTGCTGTGTCGGTTCGAGAATGTCGATCAGCCGCTTATGCGTACGGATTTCGAACGCCTCGCGCGACTTCTTGTCGACGTGAGGGGAACGGAGCACGCAATACTTGTTCTTCATCGTGGGAAGGGGGATGGGGCCTGCGACCTGTGCTCCGGTGCGCTTTGCCGTCTCGACGATCTCACCGGTGGACTGGTCAAGAACGCGGTAGTCATACGCCTTCAGGCGGATGCGAATTCTTTGCTGTGCAGCCATGCTGTTCTACTCTCTTATACGCAAAGATCTGCGAAATGCGGCTGGCCTTCAGACCAACTCTTCTAAGTTACATGGTTTCTTGCGACGGTGCAAGAAAATATCTGAACGATTGCGTAGTAGTTCAGCAATGTGCCAGCAGGGTCCGCTGCGGTGTTGCCGGTTCTAGCAAGCCTAGGTCTGACTAGCTTGTAAGCCAGAGAAGCTTTCTGCGGGTGGGGCACAGCAGCGACACTTAAGGCCATTGCAGCGCGTTCTAGCTTGTGAACAGGTGATCTCATGGGCTGAGATGGCCGAGGTCGAGGAGGAGATGAGCAAAGGAGATAGGGCCGCCCGTGGGCGGCCCTATCTACTTACTTCTGCTACAGGCTATTTCTCACGGCCCTGCACCTTGGCAATGATCTCTTCCGAGACGCTGCGCGGCGCTTCTTCATACTGTGAAAATTGCATGGAGAAGTTACCACGGCCCTGCGTGGATCCACGCAGGTTGGTGGCATAGCCAAACATGGTGCTGAGCGGTACGGTGGCCTTGATGGCCTGTACACCGCCAACCATTTCCATGCCTTCGATACGGCCGCGGCGAGAATTCAGGTCGCCGATGACGGTTCCCATGTAGTCCTCAGGCACGGTGACTTCGACTGACATCACAGGCTCAAGCAGAACCGGTTTTGCCTTGCGAGCGGCTTCCTTGAACGCCATGGAACCGGCGATCTTGAACGCCATTTCGTTGGAGTCGACGTCGTGGTAGCTGCCGTCGTACAGCGACACCTTGATGTCCACCATCTCGTAGCCCGCCAGAACACCGCCGGCCATGGCTTCCTGGATACCCTGGTCGATGGGCTTGACGTATTCCTTGGGAATGGATCCGCCCTTGGTGTCATTGGTGAACTCGTAGCCCTTGCCTGTGTCGTTCGGCGCGATGCGAATCTTGGCGTGACCGTAGTTACCCGAACCACCCGACTGGCGGATGTACTTGCCTTCCGCTTCGGCCGGGGTACGGATGGTCTCGCGGTAGTTCACCTGCGGCTTACCGACGTTGGCTTCCACCTTGTGCTCACGCATCATGCGGTCGACGATGATCTCAAGGTGCAACTCGCCCATGCCGGAGATGATGGTCTGGCCGTTGGTCTGGTCTGTGCGGACGCGGAAGGTAGGATCTTCCTGCGCCAGCTTGGCCAGCGCCATGCCCATCTTTTCTTGGTCAGCCTTTGTCTTCGGCTCCACGGCAACCTCGATTACCGGCTCGGGGAAGTCGATCGATTCGAGCACGATCGGCGCCTTGTCGGTGCAAATGGTGTCGCCCGTCACCAGGTTCTTGAGTCCAACTGCCGCGCAGATATCGCCGGCAAGAATCTCGGTGATTTCTTCACGCTTGTTGGCGTGCATCTTCAGCAGACGGCCAATGCGCTCCGTCTTGCGCGTACGCGGATTCAGGACGGAATCGCCCGTCTTCAGCGTTCCGGAGTAGTTGCGGATAAAGATCAGCTGGCCAACAAACGGGTCGGTCATGATCTTGAAACCGAGAGCGGAGAAGGGCTCATTGTCATCCGGCTTGCGGATGATTTCCTTTTCAGGATCTTCCGGATCGTGGCCGATCATGGGCGGGATGTCGAGGGGGCTGGGCAGGTAGTCAACAACCGCATCCAGCAGCGTCTGCACACCCTTGTTCTTGAACGACGAACCCATCAGAACCGGGAAGATCTTCATGCCTATGGTGGCCTTGCGGATGGCGTTCTTCAGTTCTTCCACCGTGGGCTCTTCGCCTTCGAGGAACTTCTCCAGCAGGACGTCGTCAGAGTCCGCGACTGCCTCAATGAGCTGCTGGCGGAAGGTCTGAGCCTTTTCCTTCAGGTCGGCGGGAATCTCTTCCACGTCGTACTTCGCACCCATGGTCTCGTCGTGCCACAAGATCGCCTTCATTTCGACCAGGTCGACCACGCCGGCGAACTTCGCCTCTGCGCCGATGGCGATCTGAATCATGACGGCATTTGCGCCTAAGCGTTCGCGGATGGTGCCTGTGGAGTACTCAGCATCGCCGCCGTTCTTGTCCATCTTGTTGATGAAGCAGATACGGGGAACTTTGTACTTGGTGGCCTGACGCCACACCGTCTCGGACTGGGGCTGCACACCGGCAACCGCATCGAAGCAGGCAACCGCACCGTCGAGCACGCGGAGCGAACGCTCCACCTCAGCCGTAAAGTCCACGTGGCCGGGCGTATCGATAATGTTAATGCGGTAGTTGTTCCACGTGCAGGTAGTTGCGGCGGACGTGATGGTGATGCCGCGCTCCTGCTCCTGCTCCATCCAGTCCATGGTGGCGGTGCCTTCGTGCACTTCGCCGATGCGGTGATTAACGCCGGTGTAGAACAGGATGCGCTCGGTGGTGGTGGTTTTACCGGCGTCGATGTGGGCCATGATGCCGATATTGCGGCATTTTTCAAGCGAGATAGTGCGTGCCACGGTGTTTGTCTCTTCTGCGGAACTAGCTTCCGCTGTGTGGTGCCTTGTTCGTTCGGATTCATTGATCCCGTTGCTCTGGTTCGGCCTGTCTCTCGCCTATACCCCTTCGTGCAAGTACCGGCGACCTGAAGCAGGCCGCCGGTACTTGACGAACAACGAGAAAAACGAACAACGAGGAAACGTCAGAGTTACCAGCGGTAGTGGGCGAAAGCCTTGTTGGCCTCGGCCATGCGGTGAACATCTTCCTTCTTCTTCATCGCGGCGCCACGGCCGTTTGCTGCATCCAGAAGCTCAGCGGTCAACTTGTCGACCATGCCCTTCTCGCCACGCGACCGGCCAAAGCTGACCAGCCAACGGATAGCAAGCGAGGTACGACGCTCCGGGTTTACTTCGATCGGCACCTGGTAGTTGGCACCGCCAACGCGGCGGCTCTTCACTTCCAGCAGGGGCTTGACGTTCTCCACGGCCTTTTTAAACAGCTTCAGGGCTTCGTCGCCACCCTTTTGCTCAAGGTTGGTCATGCTCTCGTAGAAGATCTTCTGAGCAGTCGACTTCTTGCCGCCCCACATCATGCTGTTAACAAACTTGGTAACCAACTCGGAACCGTACACCGGATCCGGCGCAACTTCGCGCTTTGCAATATGACCTTTTCTAGGCATTCTTCTCTCTTCTTCCTCCAGCGCCGTGAACCTCTCAAGCGGCTGGACCTGGATACTTCAGACTTGTTGCAGACCCTTCGCTTCGCTACGGGTAATCAGCACATCCCGTGCTGATTACTTAGCAGCCTTGGGACGCTTTGCACCGTACTTTGAGCGGCTCTGCTTGCGCTTGGCCACACCGACGGAATCCAGCGTGCCACGCACGATGTGGTAACGCACACCTGGCAGATCCTTCACACGTCCACCACGAATCAACACGATGGAGTGCTCCTGCAAATTGTGGCCTTCGCCCGGGATGTAGGAAGTAACTTCAATCCCGTTCGTCAGGCGAACGCGCGCGACCTTACGCAGTGCCGAGTTGGGCTTCTTGGGTGTTTGGGTGTACACACGGGTGCACACGCCGCGGCGCTGCGGCGATCCCTGCAATGCCGGGCTGGCCGTCTTGTAGTTCGGCGCAGTACGACCTTTTTTAACCAGCTGATGAAACGTAGGCACGGTTTCTCCTAAAACTACGAACTTCTGTCAACATAACTGACTTGTACTTCCATCAAACAAGCAGCATTCCTGGGCTTGCTTACAGCTCCTTACCCGGAGCAGTATCTGCCAGTCGGCTCGACTCCTACACCCATGGCAGATTGTGCAGGGGACGCTTCACGAACAGAGTCTGTGCGTAACTGCAAACATGCCTGCTAGATGAAGCAAGCCATACGACCTGATGCGAACCCGCCTTAGCAGACCACTTCCCGTCGGGGAGTGGAAACCTCGGAGAATACCACCAAACCTTCAAAGGGTAGCAAGTCCGACTTGCGGCGTCAACCGCGGCACCGATGCACGTGTCGGCAAATGTGCAAATCAACCTGTAATTCCGGTCTGCGACAGAAACAGGGTGAAGACCGTTCCGGCATGTTTCGGTCCCTGTGATGTGCGTACCCGAAGCGTCCCGCCATGGCGTTCGATGATCTGGCCGCTGATCCAGAGGCCAAGACCTGTGCCGCCAATCCCTTTAGTCGTAAAGAATGGTTCGAATACCTTTGCCAGTGTCGCCTGGGACATGCCTGTGCCTGTATCCGCAACAGTCAGTACCAGGCCTCTTTCTCCTGTGACCCAGCTTCGGCCATTTCGGCTGCGCAGGCGCAGGGTTCCGCCAGAACCACTCATCGCATCGATGGCGTTGCCGACCAGGTTACTCAGCACCTGCCGGATCTCACCTTCAAAACAGCGCACGGGTTGGGTCGCCCGCATACGCGTTATCAGGATGACATGGGCGTTGGTCATGCGCCCGCTGTAGATATGCAGAACCGACTCCAGAAGCGCATCCGCAGTGATCTCGACCGCTTGCGAGGCCTGCTTGTGAAATCGCAGTGTTTGGCTTGCAATTGCAGAGACGCGCCGCAGTTCCTGGTCAGCCATGCCCAGAAATTCGTTGATCTCCTCAGAGGCGGAAGAAGTCCGTGCCAGATAGAGCAGGTTGGTAACAGCTTCCAGAGGATTATTGATCTCATGCGCGATGGAGGCAGCCAGTCGTCCCACTGCCGCCAGCTTTTCGTTCTGCACCAGCGCCTGCTCTGCCTTCTTGCTGTCGGTAATGTCGACGCCCATGGCGATCACACCACCAACGCTGCCATCCGCCTCGCGCAGCGGTTGAAAGGTGAAGTCAAGAATCCTCTGCTCTGGTTCAGAACCAGGATGGCGGACAATCGTGAAAGCTGCTCCCTGCCCTGTAAACGTCTGGCCGGTCTGAACAACACGGTCCAGCAGAACCGCATATCCCTGCGCCGTGGCCTCAGGCAGAGCTTCGGCCACGGTACGGCCCAGCACCTCACGCTCGCCCACCAGCTTCAGGTATTGAGGATTCACCATGGTGAACCTGTGCGACGGCCCTTCTACCAACGCAAAAAACATGGGTGCCTGCTGAAGAACAGAGAGCAGGCGCGCGCGTTCTGCATGCAGTTCTACATACGAGCGCTCCAGTTCAGCCTGCTTCGCGCGGAGTGCCTCATCTGCCCGCGCTCTTTCCAACTCTGCCGTGCGCTGCTGCGTTACATCTTTGCTGATATTGAGCATGCCCACGACCGATCCGTCTTCATGGAAGATGGGATTGTAGGTGTAGTCCCACCAGACATCCTCAACCGCCCCGTTGCGCAGGACCGGGATCATTTCGCGAAAGTGTTCCGTCGCAAACCCCGTCGCAAAAACACCCTCTACCTCGTCTCCGACAAAAGGCCATGCCGCCGCCCAGAACTCCTCGGCCGGTTGCCCCAGTGCCTCAGGGTGTCGATCCATATTGATTGGGATCCACAGGTCGTTGTACAGCAGGATGCGCTTGGGGCCCCAGAGCACCTGCACCGGGTAGCGCAGGGCGA
>JBPBPZ010000221.1:0-5930 GCA_050954525.1 Janthinobacterium lividum | reverse complement strand
AAGGCCGAATATTCCGTCACGTCGTTCACGTCCAGCACGACGCGCGTCATGTCGTTGGAGTACTGCGCCGCGCGGATGCGCTTCAGAAATCCGTCGTCGGTCACGGTAAAGCTTTTGCCTGCAAGTTCCTGCGCTAGCCGCGTGCCGTGCAGGTCAAAGTAAATGCGGTCCGGCGACGGCACACGCGCCGCTTCGTACTGCACCTCGTCGCCAAGGTCGATGGCCACGCGCGTATACGTCGGCGTGGACCAGTGCCGGATCGCCGACACGGTCGCCAGCCCGCTGCGGGTGTGTGCGGGTACGTTCGCCGCAGCATCCTGCACGGGCTCACCCACCATGCCGGGAACTGCCGTATTTACTGTCGAGCTACGGGGCGGCCTGCCACTTGCACCTCCCTGCTGCGTCAGCGGCGACCCCGCCGGCACGGCGGATACTACCGGCACAGGCTGCTGCACCGTGCCCTGCGACGCGGCCAGGCTGGCCTCTGCATGCAGTTCCGGCGAAACCGCAGACGCGGCAACGCCGTTGGAAGCAGCCGCCGCACTTCTGGTGGCAACGGTTTCCATCGCGTTGCCAGTACCCTGCGGTCTTGCAACAGCGGGCAGCACACCGGCACGCAGGCTTTTCAGCGCCGCCTGAGCCTCGTCCGCGTGTGAGGACTGCGGGTACTCCTCGACAAAAGCAGCGTATTTGGCGCGGGCCAGCTTTACGTCATGCAAGTCCTGTGCGGCAATCTGCGCTTCCTGCAGCAGAGCCGCGGTGCGGAACTGCGAGTGAGGATACTGCGTCCGCAAAAACTCGAACTGCCCAATCGCATCGCGCGAGGCCTTGGCGTCATGCAGGGCACTGCCCTGCTCTCCCAGCAACAGGGCCACGTCGAAGATGGCCTCGGTTGCATGTGGATCGCCTGCGCTGTCGTGGTAGATGAGGCGATACGCGTCCATGACCGTGCTGTAGTCCTCACGCGTTCGCCCCTCCACCGGAATTGCGAGCAGTTGCTGCCGAGCCGACTCCGCCACCTGCCATGGTGTCTGCGGCACGGGCCTCTTGCCATGCGCTGCGGGCTTCTTCTGGGCACACACCGACGCCACCAGCAGCAGGCAGGCCGCCAGGTGGAGGCATCGGGTTGAGGACGCTAAGGCCAAACCGCTCCCAGTCTATCGAGCAGCAACCATCCCGACATAGGCAATCGGTCGCGGGTAGCTGCAGCGGTACCCCGCTTACTCGGGGAATGAAGGAATCAGGAGCTTTCGAAGCGCAAAGCGTTACCCCAGCAGCGACCCCACAACATCGGCCACACCCGCCAGCGCCGCGTCCAGTTGCGAAGGATCGGTGCCGCCAGCCTCAGCCAGATCGGGCCTGCCGCCGCCCTTGCCGCCCACCTTGGCAGCCACAGCGCCAACCACCTTGCCTGCCTGCACCTTTGCGACCAGGTCCTTGGTCACGGCGGCAATCAGTGCGACCTTGCCGTCCTCGGTAGCCGCTCCAAGCACGACCACGCCGCTGCCCAATCGGGCGCGCAGCGTGTCCACAAGCTGCCGCATCTGGTTGCGATCCAGGCCGCTCACCTTCTGTGCCAGCACCTTGACGCCTTTGACCTCGACGGCAGAGTCCGCGGCGTTTTCGGTCGAGGCCGAAGCCGACTTCATGCGCGCCTGGTCCAGTTCGCGCCGCAGCTTGCGCAATTCCTCATCCTGCTGCGAGAGCCGCGTCTGCAGCGCTGCAGCGGGAGAGTCGGTCGCGCCACCGACCAACGAAGCGACCACCTTGGCCACATCGAAGTCGCGGCGAAACTCGCGCAGCGAACCCGTTCCGGTGACCGCTTCCACGCGCCGGATGCCGCTCGATACGGAGCTTTCGCCGGTCAGCTTGATCAGGCCGATTTCACCCGTGGCACCGGTGTGCGTGCCGCCGCATAGTTCCGTGGAGAAGTCACCGATCTTCACCACGCGCACCTTGTCGCCGTACTTCTCGCCGAACAGCGCGGTCGCCTTGAACTCGTTCACGGCCACGTCAATGGGCACGTCCACAAACGTCTCTACCTTTGCGTTCGACAGGACTTCGCGGTTGACGATGTCCTCGACTTCCTGCAGTTCCTCGTCGGCCACCTGCGCGAAGTGCGAGAAGTCGAAGCGCAGCCGCGCGCGATTGTTCAGCGACCCGGCCTGCTTCACGTGCGTGCCCAGCACCTCGCGCAGCGCGGCTTGCAGAAGGTGCGTGCCGGTGTGGTTGCGCGTGGTGGCGGCGCGCTCCGTGCCGTCGACCACAGCGTCCAGCGTATCGCCCACGGTGATGGTGCGGCGTACCGTCACGCGATGCGCAAAGACGCCCTGCACCGGCTTGGTGCAGCCATGCACGTCAGCCAGCGCGCCGGTGTGGTCCGTGGGATACAGCCAGCCGGTGTCGCCCACCTGGCCGCCGCTGTCAGCGTAAAAGCTGGTGCGGTCCAGCACCACCTCACCCTCGTCGCCGGGCTGCAGAACCTGCACGCCCACCCCATCCTTCACCAGCGCCAGCACGGTCGCATCGTCTGCACGAAGCCCGGTGTAGCCGAGGAAGTCTGTCTTGGCGAGTTCGCGGTAGGCGGGGCTTGCGGTCTTCTGCGAACCGCCCTTCCATGAGGCACGCGCGCGGGCTTGCTCTTCTTCCTTTGCCTGCTCGAAACCGACGGTATCGAAAGCTACATACGCGTCACGAGCAGCATCCTCCATGAAGTCCAACGGCAAGCCAAAAGTTTCAAAAATCCGAAACGTGTCTCTTCCTTGAAGCACAACGCTGTGGCCTGCAGCCTGAAGAACAGCAGCTTGACGGCGCATGCCTCCTTCAGACTCGCTATAGGGCTCTTCAAGAATCTTCTTCACGGCAGCACTTGGAGGGTTGCTTTCGATCTCGCGGTATCTCTTCGAGTTCTCTTCCGAATAAATTGTCATCGCGAGTATCTCCTCGAACTCACGCCATCCGGTAGTAAGCGCACGCGCAAACTGCTGTTCTTCCTGCAGCACCGTCTTGCTGACACGATCTGCAGCATCAGCAAGCTCGGGGTAAGCCAAGTTCATCTCGCCGACAACCGCATGCACCATCTCGTGCATGAAAGGCTGCTCCTGCCCAAGCAAACGTCCATGCCGAATGCCACGACGCAGAATCTTGCGCAGCACGTATCCACGGCCCTCGTTCGCGGGATTCACGCCGTCGGCAATCAGGAAAGTAGCGGCACGCGCGTGGTCCGCAATGATGCGCAGCGAGGCCGCACCCTTCGCATCGCTGACAGCGCCTTCTTCCGCATCCATACCGGTAAATTTAGTAAGTTCGATCGCCTTCGCGATAAGTGGGACGAATAGGTCGGACTGATAGTTCGACAACTTACCCTGCAGCACGCAGGCAATGCGTTCCAGTCCCATGCCGGTATCAATCGAAGGTTTTGGCAGCGGCATCAGTTCTGCCGCGCCACCCGCAGTGACGGTGCGATCGAACTGCATGAAGACGAGATTCCAGATCTCCATGTAGCGCTGATCGTCTTCGCCGAAGGGCTTGTCTTCACCCGTCTCACTCGCCTCAAGGCCAAGGTCGTAGTAGATTTCGCTGCACGGGCCGCAGGGGCCGGTCTCGCCCATCTGCCAGAAGTTGTCCTTTGCGCCCAGGCCGAAGATGCGGTCTTGCGGCACGCCCACGCCCAGCCAGAACTGCTCGGCCTCGGAGTCACGCGGTACCTGCGCGTCACCTTCGAACACGGTGACGTACAGCTTGCTCGGATCGATACCAAACCAGTCGGGCGAGGTCAGCAGTTCCCACGCATAGGCGATGGCGTCCTGCTTGAAGTAGTCGCCAAAGCTGAAGTTGCCCAGCATCTCGAAGAAGGTGTGGTGGCGGCGCGTGAAGCCGACGTTCTCCAGATCGTTGTGCTTGCCGCCCGCACGCACGCACTTCTGCGACGTGGTGGCGCGGTTGTAGCTGCGCTGGTCCGCCCCAAGGAAGACGTCCTTGAACTGGTTCATGCCTGCGTTTGAAAACAGCAGGGTGGGGTCGTTGTGCGGCACAAGCGAGGACGAGTGCACGCGACGGTGCCCCTTTTCCTCAAAAAAGCGCAGGAAATCTTCGCGAATCTGGCTTCCGGTTAGGTTACGCATGGCCCTTCGAGGATACCAGTCACGCACCCTACTGCTTGTAAGGCCCTGCCGTGGTCAGGCCGCTTTCGACCAGCACCGGCGGACGCCGCAGCTTCGTCGCCTGCTCCCAACCGTAGGCCCAGCCCAGCAGATCGCCGTCGCGCCATGGCCGAGCGCTGATCTCAAGCCCGAACGGCAGCCCCGTCGGATAGTACCCGGCGGGCAGCGCGATGGCGGGCACACCGATCTTGTTGACCCACCCGGTTTCCGAGTGCGGGCCGCCGGAAAGCCTGCCGTCCTGCGGCTCGGTCTCGTCGGGTGGCGGCATCTGCGCCGTGGGGTAAACGAGGCCGTCCAGGTGGAAGCGGTCCAGCGCATCGACATATTGCTGCAGCATCGCGTCACGCGGTCCGAAGTAGTTGGTCTGCGCCTGCGGGTCATCCTTCAGCACGACCTGCGGCGGCAGGTTGCGATTGCGGTTCGCGCCCCGAGGCGCACCTTCTGTCACTGGTGCAGGAGGGGCCACAACAGGCGCAGCGGCGGCATCCACCAGGTCGTCCAGCGATCCACTGACGCCGGTAAACACGGGCGGCAGGCTGCGCCCCGTGGCTGCCTTGTATTCCGCTGCGGACTTATACTCGGCGGGGCCGTAGCCCGCAAGCCACTGCGCGGCACCGTCGCGACGGTACGGCCCGGTGTTGACCTTGCGCTCGGCGTCGAGAAACGGCAGCGGCAAAAGGTTGTCGTCGATCACTACTTCTGCGCCAGCCTTGCGCAGCAGATCGATGGTCTGCATCAGCATGGCCCTGGTTTCCGGCTGCAGCGGCGTGCGCTTGCTCTGCAGGAGGAAGGCGGGTACGCCGAACCGCTTGCCGCGCAGTGCATCTGCCTTCAGGTACTGGGTATAGGGCCCGGGCTGCGCCTTTGTGGCTGCTCCGGCGGTCTTGAAGTCCTGCGCGTCTTCACCGGCCATCACGTCCAGCGCAATGGCGGCGTCGGTCACGTTGCGTGCGATGGGACCGGTGTTATCCAGCAGCCAGTCCAGCGGCGCAATGCCCGCAATGGAGACCAGCCCGCGCGTCGGGAACAGGCCGACGACGGAGCTGGTACCAGCAACCATCCGAATGCTGTTACCGGTGTCCGTGCCCGTACCCAGCACAGCCTCGTTCGAAGTCACCGCCGTGACCGTGCCGCCCGACGATCCGCCGGGCGAAAAGCGGACGTCGTACGCGTTCCCGGTACGCCCGAAGGCGGTGGACCGGTTCGTGTCGCTGGCAGCAAAATCGGGCATGTTGGTGATGCCCAGGAGGACCGCTCCCGCAGCGCGCAGCTTTGCAACGACCGCTGCATCTTTCGGCGCAAAAAAGGCATGGCCTGGGATCGCGAAACCCTCCCAGCCGTCCGTATCCGGAAGGCCCTTCACCGCCGTATTCGCCTTGATAACGATGGGCACGCCCCACAACGGCCCGCGTGCGCCGTGCTTGTCCGCATCCTGCTGCCGCGCGGTCGCAAGTGCGCCTTCCACGTCGACCGTTTGCACCGAGCGATAGATTCCGTTGTACCGCGCAATGCGGTCCAGGTACCAACGCGTCACCTGCTCCACCGTGTAGCGATGTTTCGCGTACAGCGCGTGCAGTTGCGAGATGGAGGTCTCCATCAGGTCGCGATCCATGCTGGCCTGCTGCTTCGCGGGCAGTCGCGGCACGTCGGTGCGCAGCGGGACCGGGTAAGCGCTCGGCATGGGAACCGTTTGGGCGTGGACACAGGCACCTGCAACAGCCGCGACAATGGCGGCGCATACGCAACTAAGCTTTGGCGGCATACCGT
>JBPBPZ010000255.1:0-5956 GCA_050954525.1 Janthinobacterium lividum | reverse complement strand
ATGTATGATCTGGCCCGGCATGACTGCCAGGACTTTCTCATCCGAGGCTGCACCTTCTTGGACCTCATCGTCAGCGACAGGTGCCCTGAACACCCAGCTTTCCCCATCCATGAACAGGACGCTTTCTCCATCAACGTCCGCAGCCGTGCCAGCTGTCACACGCTCGACAAAGTACCTGTATCCAGCTATCTCGACTGCGACACGGTAGTCAGCCTCAGCATTGAGTCTAAAGCCTCTAAGGGCAGACCGTGGGCCATCTTTCTCTGCCGGCAGAAGAGCGGCAGCCGCAGCACTAATAGTCTTCTCGGAGGGAATACTAGACGGCACCAAGTCTGCCGCATGACGTTCTATGAACCCTGTGTCCACGTTGCCGGCACGGAACTCTTTAGATGAAGCGGCGCGGGCAAGGAAAGCGGCATTTGTCTTGACAGGCCAAACTTCAATGGAACTGCAGGCTCGCGCCAACCGGCTTGCCGCTTCCGCTCGCGTTGCGGCATGGCTGATCAACTTGGCAATCATGGGATCGTAAAAAGGCGAGACTTCGTTGCCTTCTTCGACGCCGCTGTCGACTCGTATATCCGAGGGAAGACGTAGCCGCCGCAACTGACCAATGGAGGGAAGGAAGCCAGTGGCTGGGTTCTCTGCGTAAAGACGCGCCTCCATAGCCCACCCGTTGATCTCAAGCTTGTCCTGACGCAAGGGCAGGCTTTCCCCTGATGCGATACGAAGTTGCCACTCAACTAGGTCTTGACCGGTTATCGCCTCGGTGACCCCATGCTCGACCTGAAGTCGAGTGTTCATCTCCATAAAGTAAATGCGGTCTGCTCGAAGACCTTCCGATGCGTCAGCAATAAATTCGATTGTGCCCGCGCCAACATAGCCAACGGCTTTTGCCGCTCTTACAGCAGCATCACACACCGCGGCTCGCGTACTCGCATCCATGCCGGGGGCAGGCGCTTCTTCAATGACCTTCTGGTGCCGGCGTTGCAGCGAGCAATCACGCTCAAAGAGATGAACGACCTGACCAAGCGTGTCGCCGAAAACCTGAACCTCGATATGGCGCGGATCGAGCACGTGTTTCTCGATCAAGACATGGCTATTTCCGAAAGACGCATCAGCCTCGCGCTGGCAGCTCTCCAAGGCGTCTGCAAACTGCGCCTTCTCGTTAACGCGGCGCATCCCTTTGCCGCCGCCGCCAGCAACCGCCTTTATCAGGACAGGCCAGCCTATCGCTTCCGCCTCTACAGCCAGCCGCGCTTCAGATTGATCTTCGCCCAGGTAGCCTGGCGTAACTGGCACTCCGGCCTGCAGCATCAACTGCTTCGCTGCGTCTTTCAGGCCCATAGCCCGAATAGCCAACGGCGGAGCGCCGACCCAGACGAGACCCGCCGCTTGAACTGCCTCAGCAAACTCTGCGTTCTCAGACAGAAATCCGTAGCCAGGATGAACAGCTTCAGCTCCAGTCTCACGAGCTGCTTCGAGCATCTTTTCGCCAAGAAGATAGCTTGCCCGCACGGGGGCAGGCCCTATCCGCACAGCTACATCAGCTTCACGGACAAACGGCAAACCGGCATCGGCATCTGAGTAAACTGCGACTGTCCGGATGTGGAGACGACGTGCTGTGCGAATGATACGTCGTGCAATCTCTCCGCGGTTAGCAATAAGTAAACTACCAATCACTTCAAACCACCCAAAAACCTAAAGTCTGCTCGATCTCTAACCTGCCCGTTTTCACATTCTGAAGATGCCGAAGTTGGCACTTGCAGGGATTGGTGCGTTAAGTGTCGCACCGAAGGCAAGCCCGAGTACATCGCGTGTCTGAAGAGGGTCGATAATCCCATCATCCCAGAGCCGTGCGGTCGCGTAATATGCATTACCCTCATCCTCGTACTGCTGCCGGATAGGCCGCTTGAACGCCTCAGCTTGTTCAGGCGTCCAAGTCTCCGCATCGCGGTGAACAGTGGCCAGCACTGAAGCTGCCTGCTCGCCGCCCATCACACTGATACGGGCATTCGGCCAAGTGAACAGA
The DNA here is from genome assembly GCA_050954525.1 of Janthinobacterium lividum. Lineage (GTDB taxonomy): Bacteria > Acidobacteriota > Terriglobia > Terriglobales > Acidobacteriaceae > Terriglobus. Next base: position 3,927 of record JBPBPZ010000255.1, on the reverse strand, counting down.
AAGCGTGGCTGGTAAGCACGACCGCACATACCGTAGTTCCCAGCGCCAAAACTCCCGCCAATAAGAACAGTTATTTTCGGCACGCTGGCGGTGGCTACCGCAGTTACAAGCTTGGCACCGTGCTTGGCAATACCTTCGCTTTCATACTTTCCACCAACCATGAAGCCAGAAATATTTTGAAGAAAGAGAAGCGGCACACGCCGCTGGCAGGCGAGCTGAATAAAATGTGCACCCTTTTGAGCACTCTCAGAAAATAAAACACCATTGTTGGCAATAATACCGACCGGTATACCCCAGATTTTCGCAAACCCACAGACAAGGGTCGCACCGAACAACGATTTGAATTCATGGAGCTCAGAGTCATCCACGATGCGTCCTATCACCTCTCGCACATCGTAAGGCGCTCGAACATCCTGCGAAACGATCCCGTAAAGCTCGGACGGATCGAGACGTGGTGGCCGGGGTTCCGCAACATCGACATCGGGAACAAGCTGCCGGCCTAGCGTCGCGACGATAGAGCGTACGATCAGCAGGGCATGCTCATCGTTCTCGGCCACATGGTCGACGACGCCAGACTTACGCGCGTGGGTATCGGCACCACCAAGCAGCTCAGCCGAGATCACCTCCCCAGTCGCAGCTTTAACAAGCGGCGGTCCGGCAAGAAAAATTGTCCCCTGGCTGCGGACAATGATCGTCTCATCTGACATCGCTGGAACATAGGCGCCGCCAGCAGTGCAACTTCCCATGACACAGGCTATTTGAGGGATGCCGGCTGCTGACATCCGGGCCTGATTGTAAAAAATGCGGCCAAAATGATCCCGGTCAGGGAACACTTCTGCCTGGTGGGGAAGATTGGCGCCCCCACTATCCACTAGGTATAGGCAAGGCAGCCTATTCTCATGGGCAATCTCCTGGGCACGAAGGTGCTTCTTCACCGTCATCGGGAAGTAGGCGCCCCCCTTTACGGTCGCATCGTTGGCTAGAATCATGCAGTCGCGTCCGTTGACGCGACCAATCCCTGCAATTACTCCCGCCCCAGGTGCTTCGTCATTGTATAGCCCGTTTGCTGCAAGTTGGCCGATCTCGAGGAAGGGCGAACCAGCATCTAGGAGGCGAGCTATACGCTCACGCGGAAGAAGCTTGCCCCGGGAAACATGTCTGTCGCGGGCACGTGCCCCCCCGCCAAGTGCCGCAGACGCCACTTTGGAGCGAAGTGTCGACGCGAGACCCTGGTTTGCAGAAGCATTGGCGAGGAACACAGGCTCCTTTGGCTTTATTGAAGTTTTAAGTATGGTCAAGCTGTAACTCCAATGCGATCAAAGTGCCTTATTAACCACAATAGTCTGGGCGCTTGTATATTCTGCGAGGCCCTCCAGGGCGTTCTCGATCCCCATTCCGGACTGTTTATGGCCTCCGAACGCAATGTGCGGCGAGAAGGTATGAATTTCATTCACCCACACCGTTCCGGCTTCTATGCGCTCAGCCACGCCACGTGCAGCGTCTATGTCCTTTCCCCAAACTGAGGCAGCAAGCCCGTACTCCGTCGCGTTCGCGCGTGAGATCACGTCATCGATGTCGCTGAACCGCAACAGAGGAAGGATCGGGCCAAACGCCTCTTCTGCTACAACACGACTTGCTTCGGGGGGGTTATCAACAATCGTAACTGGAACGAAGTACCCTTTGGTTGCCGTTATATCGCCACCTAGAAGAAACCGCTGTCCAGCAGCCTTCGAGTCCTCAAACAGCTCCTTAAGCTTCTCGAACTGCATCTTGTTTTGGATGGGTCCAAGATCAACACCTTGTTCCGATCCATCCCCGACTTTTACAGTCTTTGCGTAAGCTACAAGCGCTGCAGCCATCTCATCATAGATTTTTTCGTGTATGTAGATCCGCTTTGCAGCCACGCAGAACTGCGCACTGTTTTGGAATGCAGCCCAGAATAAGCTTTCCGCAGTCTTTTTGATGTCGACATCCGGCATAACGATCGCGGGGTCATTGCCGCCAAGTTCGAGAGTTAGCCGCTTGAGATTTTGCGAAGCCGACGCCATGACCTTGCGACCGGTTTGTGTCGAACCAGTGAAGCTGATCTTTCTGATGTCTGGATGGGCCGTGATCCAGGATCCCAGCTCATTTCCACCAGACACAACATTGAGCACGCCAGGCGGTAGAACGTCGCGCAGCAGTTCACCGAGCTTCAGCGTGCAGAGTGGGGTGTAGGGAGATGGCTTCAGAACCATCGTGTTGCCTGCGACAAGTGCGGGCGCGATTTTCCAAATTGCAAGCAGGACAGGAAAATTCCAGGGAGTGATGGCACCGATCACACCAAGAGGCACGCGGCGCGTCTCGACACTTCGAGTGCCGCTCGCTTCCGTGACGTGGACAGGAAGCTCCTGCGTCGCGATCTCGCGGCACCAGATGACGGAGCCGCGAATCTCCCACTCAGTTCCCTTCCGCGCCTTTCCTTGCTCTCTGGTGAGCAATTGCATGAAGCTTTCCGCATGCTCGTCTATGACATCTCCAATGCGGGAAACGAGAGCCTGTCTTTCCCGAAGCGGCGTTGCCGCCCATTTCGGAAAAGCCGCCTTCGCCGCGGAAACGGCCTTTTCCAGCTGTTCCTGACTCGCCTCAGGAACCCTCGCAATCACCTCTTCAGTCGCTGGATTGTATGCCTCAAACGTAGCTGTAGAGGCCTCCGGCTGACCGGAGATCGTCATGGTATAATCGTCGAGGAAGTTGATCTTCACGATGCTTCTCCATTCTCTGCAGTTTGCGCTCTATCGTCTTTAATACGTTCTCTCAGCGTCCGGCGCATTATCTTGCCTGTACTTGTCTTTGGAAGATCGTCAACAAACTTTATTATCCGAGGCATTTTGTAAGCTGCAAGCTGTGACTTACAATGAGCAAGGAGTGTTGCTTCGTCGCACTGCGTGCTGCTCTTACGAACCACGAACGCTACGGCGAGCTCTCCCTTCTCCTCATCGGGAACGCCAACGACTGCCACCATTGCGACGGCTTCATGTGCAGAGATCACTCGCTCGAGTTCAGCGGGGTAGATGTTAAATCCGGCGGTGATAATCAGATCGGTTCTACGATCGACAATAAACAAATAACTGTCCTCGTCACGACGTGCCATGTCTCCGGTGGCAAGCCACCCGATTTCGTCAAGAGTGGCGCTAGTTGCGACGGGATTTCGCCAGTAGCCGGCCATTACAGATGGACCGCGAATGTAGAGCTCACCGGGCTCTCCCAGGGGCACCTCCTGTGCGGGGTTGTGGAGGTCGGCGATACGCACCTCCACACCTGGCGCTGGGAGACCTATCGACCCATGCCTGGGCCGCCAGTACGGTGAGTGTGTGACCGCCGGACCGCTGACCTCGGTCATCCCCCATAGCTCAAGCAGAGGGCAGCCCAGTCGGGCAACCACCTCTTCAATCTTCGCAGTTGGCATAGTCTGACCGCCCACAGTACAGCGTGTCAGGCTCGAAAAGTCACCCGTCTCCATCGCACTGTCTACGAGCATTTGGTAATACATAGTTGGCACGCCCTCGAAGAGGGTGATGCGCTCCTGCGCAATGAGGCGGATCGCCTCGGCCGGGTCGAAACGAGGTGTCGCGACGAGCCGTGTGCCTGCAAGGAACGCCGCATTCATGACGATGTTGCCGTACACATGCGAGAAGGGCAGGGACGACAGTACGGAATCACCTGCATGACGGACATGCATCGTTGCAGTCGCGGAAATGCTTGAGTATACATTTCCATGGCTGAGCATGGCGCCTTTTGGTCTGCCGGTAGTTCCAGACGTATAACCTATGGTAAATAGATCTTCGGTTGTTCGGCTGCATGGTTCACGATATTCGCCAGTCAGGACCTGTGTGAACTGATCTGATGGGCTTTCTGGATCCGACGTCAAGCAAAGGACGGAGTCCG
>JBPBPZ010000064.1:0-6037 GCA_050954525.1 Janthinobacterium lividum | reverse complement strand
CGAGCGTGGATCTTGTCATCCACCAAGTGCGACAGCTTCAGCATGTAGATGTAGCCAACCGTTACGGGCTGTTCGAAAGGTTCGCCGGTCATGCCGTCGAACAGTTCGGACTTACCGCTGGAGGGCAACTCTGCCGCTGCAAGCAGGGCCTTGATCTCTGTTTCGCGCGCGCCGTCAAACACCGCCGTGCCGAACCAGATGCCCTTCTTCATGCCGGCCGCAACACGCACCGTCATTTCGTCGTCAAGCTCGAGCAGCTGGTCGAGTGCCGCCGTGTCCTTGAATCGTGCACGGAACAGCTCACGAATCTCCTCGGCAGTCTCAAACTGTGCTGCCTGCTCGGCAATCATCTTGCCCAGCTTGTGCGCGGCCCAGCCAAGGTGCGTTTCAAGAATCTGACCGACGTTCATACGCGAAGGCACGCCGAGCGGGTTCAGAACAATTTCAACCGGCGTCCCATCAGGCAGGTACGGCATGTCCTCTTCGGGCAGAATGCGTGCGATCACACCCTTGTTCCCGTGGCGGCCTGCCATCTTGTCTCCGACAGACAGCTTGCGCTTCATCGCGATGTACACCTTGACCATCTTGATGACGCCAGGCGACAGTTCATCACCCTTCTGCAGCTTGCCGATTTTGTCGTTGGTGATCTTGCGCAAGACATCGATCTGGCGCGAGGTCATCTCCTCGATCTCGTCGATCTGCTCATTCACACGCGGATCCTTGTCGGCGTAGCGAATACGCTTCAGATTCCGGGTGCTGATCAGCTCGATGGTCTCGCGGTCCAGGTTATCGCCCTTCGAGAGCAGCTTCTTATTGGTGCGCTCGTCGTGAAGGTCAGCCTGCACTTCCTTGCCGCCCAGGATGGCTTCCAGGCGCTTCAGGCGCTCATCGGTCAGAATGCGGATTTCGTCGGCCAGGTTCTTCTCCAGCTTTTCAATCTGCTCCTGCTCGATGCTCTTGGCGCGCTCGTCCTTTTCCTGGCCCTTGCGCGAGAAGATGCGGATGTCGACGACGGTGCCTTCAATACCCGGAGGGCACGTGAGCGAAGCGTCACGTACATCACCGGCTTTTTCACCGAAGATGGCACGCAAGAGCTTCTCTTCCGGCGTCAACTGGGTTTCGCCCTTGGGCGTGACCTTACCGACGAGGATATCGTTGTGACCGACTTTTGCACCGATGCGGATAATGCCCGACTCATCCAGATCGCGCAGAGCATGCTCTGACACGTTGGGGATGTCGCGCGTGATCTCTTCTGGTCCCAGCTTCGTGTCGCGCGATTCGATCTCGAACTCCTCGATGTGGATCGAGGTGTAGTAGTCCTCGCGGACCAGCTTTTCCGAGATCAGGATCGCGTCTTCGAAGTTGTAACCGCGCCACGGCATGAAGCCGACCAGCACGTTACGGCCAAGGCCAAGCTCGCCCTGTTCCGTGCACGGACCGTCTGCAATCACCTGCCCCTTGACCACGCGGTCGCCCTTGCGAACGATCGGCTTCTGGTTGATGCAGGTGTTCTGGTTGGAGCGTTTGAACTTCGTGAGCTGGTAGATATCCGAACCAACCTCACGCGACATCTGCATGGGGTGGTGCTCGCCTTCGACACGCACAATAATGCGCTCGGAGTCGACGGAATCGATGATGCCGTTACGGCGTGCAAGGATCACGGCACCGGAATCGCGCGCAGTAACACCTTCCATACCGGTTCCGACAAACGGCGCCTCGGCCACCAGCAGGGGCACGGACTGCCGCTGCATGTTGGCGCCCATCAGAGCGCGGTTCGCATCGTCATGCTCAAGGAACGGCACGAGAGACGCAGCCACGGAGACGAGCTGCTTTGGCGAAACGTCGATGTAATCGACCTCTGCCTGCGGCACCAGGACGAAGTTACCCTGCCGACGTGCGTTGACCAGATCTTCCGTCAGCTTGCCATTTTCGTCCAGGGTGATGTTGGCCTGGGCGATGGTGTGGCGATCCTCTTCCCATGCGGACAGGTAGAAGGAAAATGGCTCGGTCTCGAGAACGCGCTTGCCATCCTTCGCGAGCTGCTGCTTGAGCGCGTGCGCTTCGTTGATCTCGATTGGATCACCCTGGCGCATGCCGCTCTCACCGGCGTTGATGACGGCGACGTAATCGACTACACGGCCATCCTTGACCTTGCGGTAAGGCGACTCGATAAAGCCGTACTCGTTGATACGCGCAAAGCACGATAGCGACGAGATGAGGCCGATGTTCGGACCTTCCGGCGTCTCAATCGGGCAGATACGACCGTAGTGGGTCGGGTGCACGTCACGAACTTCAAAGCCCGCACGTTCACGTGACAGACCGCCCGGTCCAAGCGCGGAGAGGCGACGCTTGTGCGTGATCTCCGACAGGGGGTTGGTCTGATCCATGAACTGCGACAGCTGCGACGATCCGAAAAACTCGCGGATCGCGGCCATGACAGGCTTGGCATTGATCAGGTCATGCGGCATTGCTGTCGACATTTCCTGGTACACACTCATCTTTTCCTTGATGGCGCGTTCCATACGGACGAGGCCGATGCGGAACTGGTTCTCCATCAGTTCGCCCACGGCGCGGACGCGGCGGTTGCCAAGATGATCAATGTCGTCGACGAGGCCGATGTTGCGGCGCAGCTTTAGCAGGTAACGAATCGTGCCGTAGAAGTCTTCAGGCGTCAGCGTACGCTTGTCCAGGTTGGTTGCGTCCTGGCTCTCGTACAGCTTGATGTTGAACTTCAGACGACCTACACGCGAGAAATCGTACTTGCGTGGATCGAAGAACATACCTTCGAACAGCGCGGTCGCGGTATCTAGCGTTGGCGGATCGCCCGGGCGCAGCTTGCGGTAGATCTCGATGAGAGCTTCCTCAGGCTTGCGGACGGAGTCGCGCTTCAGCGTGTTGGTGATGATGTTACCGACGTCGTCCTTCTCTGGGAAGAAGACCTCAAAGCCCGTGCAGCCGGTCTGCGCAATCTTGTGCAGCTTGTCGGCAGTGGCTTCCTGGTTGGCCTCATACAGCAACTCGCCCGTGGTCAGGTCGACAACGTCAGACGCGAAAATGCCGCTGTCCAGATCGCTGTTCGCAACTTCTACTTCGGTCACGCCACCTGCACGCAGCTTCGCAAGCAGCGAAGTCGAGATCTTGCGGCCTGCGGCCACAATCTCCGTACCATCTGTGCCGGCGAGGGCATTGGCTGGCTTTACCCCGGTCAGGTTGGTTGCCGTGCCCTCGGGCGTGACGTTCCAGAACATCTTGCCGTCGCGCAGGGTGATGGTGTCTGCGGTGTAGAAGGTCTTGAGGATCTCCTCGTCCGTACGCAGGCCGAGCGCACGCAGGAAGATGGTTCCCAGGAACTTCCGCTTGCGATCGATGCGGACGTACAGGATGTTCTTCTGGTCGTACTCGAACTCGACCCAGCTGCCGCGGTACGGAATGATCTTGCCGAGGAAGTAGGTACGGTTGTTTGCCGTCTCGAAGAAGACACCGGGTGAGCGGTGCAGCTGCGAAACGATGACGCGCTCGGTGCCGTTGACGATGAACGTGCCGTTGGCGGACATGAGTGGGATATCGCCAAAGAAGACTTCCTGCTCCTTCATGTCGCGCAGGGTCTTGACACCGGTTTCCGGATCCTTGTCGTAGATCTTCAAACGGATCGTGACTTTGAGCGGTGCCGCGTAGGTCATGCCACGCTCTTCGCACTCTGCCTGGTCGTACTTCAGCTGCAGGCCGACTGGATCGCCGCACTTGGTGCAGAAATCAGGCGTGTTCTTGTTGTACGTTCCGCAGAAATGGCAAAGCACATCGCCAGCGTGGAACGGGTCGGTAATGACCATGTGGCCGCAGTTATGGCAGGCTGTCCGAAGATGGTTCAGTCCCTTCATATAGCCGCACTTGCACTCCCAGTTGCCGATGGAGTAATCGACAAACTCAAGTTCCGAGACATTGCGGAAATCGGAGATCGGGAACACAGAGGTAAAGACCGACTGCAGGCCATTGTCCTCACGCTCCTGGGGGAGCTTGTCCATCTGGAGGAAACGCTCGTAGCTGCGGCGCTGGACCTCGATCAGATTGGGGATCTGGATTGCGGTTGGGATTTTGGAGAAATCGAGACGGCTGCGGAGCGCGCGCGTTTCAGTGGTAATTGCCATGCGTTGTAGACTCCCCTTGTTCATGCCGAGGCCTCTGGTAACCGGGTTTCCGCATCCATCTACGGAACCATAACCAGAGCCGGAACATGCCGTGTGTGCGGCTGTACCGTGGGTGATGTGCGCCTGTCTTCTGCAGAGGCTCTACCTCGGTGAGAGACCCTGCAAGCGCTGATTGGGCAGAATGCCCAGTGTGGTGCGAAGCTTAGGAAAAGTGTGCTATCTGCGTTAGGGACAGAACGAACTCACGGCCTCAGTATGGGCGCACTGCTGAAACGTGAAAGGGCTCACAGGGACAAAAGTACCCATGAGCGCAAGATCCGACTTTTGCACCAGAACATAACTTGTATAAATAGGTGCCGCCCTTTGAGGTTTGACCCGCCCCAGGGTTGCTGCCGCTCTTGAAACCTGACTGCACTGTGTGCCCCCGCCGCCCGAGGCCTACCGTGGCCGGCTTACATATGAGCCGGAGAACTTCAGAATGTGTTGGATCAACTATCGCGCCGTTACGCATTCACACGCTGAGTAGTCTTCAATGAAAAGAATAGCTCGTTGGCAGTTGAAATGCAAGAGACAAACAGCCGAAAGGCTCCCGGCGCTTACGCCGGGAGCCTTTCAGAAGAAAATTACTTGATTTCGACCGTTGCCACGCCATCAAACTTCTTGGCAATCGCCGCAGCCTCATCTTTGGAGATGTTCTCCTTGATGGCCTTGGGTGCGCCATCAACCAGATCCTTGGCTTCCTTCAGCCCGAGGGAGGTCACTTCACGGACAGCCTTAATGGTGTTGATCTTGTTCGCGCCAGCGTCCTTCAGCATGACGGTGAACTCGGTCTTCTCTTCAACGACGGGAGCAGCGGCAGCGCCGCCGCCTGCAGGAGCAGCAGCAACACTGGCTGCGGCTGCGGAAACGCCGAGACGCTCTTCAAGCTTCTTCACAAGCGCTGAAGCCTCGAGCAGGCTCAGGCTAACAATCTGGTCTTCCAACTGCTGGATGTCTGCCATGGTAATTCTCCGTGAGTTCGATCTTGTACTACAAATTTGGTCGTGCTGATTACGTTTCCAAAGCGTTCCTGCTGCCTTGGCTGCTCTTCCTTCCCAGGGGTTTCCGATGCGCCCAGACTGCGCACCCCCAAGATCTGGAGCGAACTTGTAAGCCGGAGCTACCCTTCGACGGGCGGCTCGGTGGAGGCGGATTCAGCCTGCGATGCTGAGCCAGCCTCAGGCTGCGCCGGGTCGGCATCCGTGTTTGGCGCGACCTCGGACGAAGCTGCGGCCGCATCCGCGTCAGGCGCCGTGCTGGGCGTCGCTGCCTCTGCTACCGGCGCGGCTGCGCCTTCGAACTTCTCCTGCTGGGCTGCCTGATCAAGAACTACAGCCAGATTGCGACCGGTAGCGTTCAGAACAGTAGCCAGACGGGTCGCAGGTGCGTTGATGAGGAACAGGAGCTTCGAGAAAAGCTCTTCCTTGCCAGGCATAGTCGCGAGCTCGTTCACTTCGCTGACGTTCAGGACCTTGCCGTCTACGATGCCGAGCTTGAACGTGAATTGTGCATTGTCCTTGACCCAGGCAGAGAGCGCCTTGGCAAGTGCAACTGGGTCACCGGAGGTGTAAGCGATCGAGCTCACGCCCTTGAGCCCACCCAACGCACCTTCAACCTGCGTACCCGCGCCAGCCTTTGGCGCCAGCTTGTTCTTCAACACGTGGTACTTACCGCCTGCACCGCGAACCGTCTTGCGCAGGTCAAAGTCTTTATCAGCCGTCATGGCTGTGAAAGTGCCGATGATGGCAGCGGTTGCCGTCTGCAACTCACCCGCGAGGGTAGCAACCTTTTGCGTTTTCTTCTGCTTCGTCAATGCCATGGTTATTCCTCGCCGGGCACCCGCCCGGCATGAT
>JBPBPZ010000012.1:0-6059 GCA_050954525.1 Janthinobacterium lividum | reverse complement strand
TCGAACGTGCTCATCTGGAATCATTACCGGTCGATCGTTGTGGCTGGCTGTGCGGCTTCGTTGCTGGCAGTGGCAGTTGCGCAGGAAATTACCCGCAACCCCAAAGCCGACGCCCTGAAGCAGCCTGAGGTCATTCGCGGGCAGGCGCTGTTCCAGACCAACTGCGCGGGTTGTCACGGCGCCAACGCCGGTGGCGGCATGGGTCCGAACCTGCTGGTGTCGTCGCTGGTCCGCCACGACGTCAAAGGCAGCGAAATCAGCAAGGTGCTCGAGGTGGGCCGGCTGGAAAAGGGCATGCCTGCTTTTCCGCAGCTGCTTGGACCCAAGACCACCGATATTGCTGCCTTTGTGCACGCACGGATCGATGCCACCATGCGTGCTTCCGCGTTGGGTGCCAGCGCCTTCGGCGGGCAGCTTGCGGTGGGCGACGCGGCGGCAGGCAAGGTCTACTTTCAGGCAAACTGCGCCAGTTGCCACGATGTGAGCGGCAGCTTCAAGGGCATTGCCAAGCGGCACGATCCATCCGAACTGGAAGGCCTGATGCTTGCGCCCAAAGCCGGCCCCTCGACTGGCGTGGTAACCACCGCCAACGGCCAAACCGTACACGGCGAAGTTCTGCATGCGGACGAGTTTGGATCGACGCTGCGCGAGGCGAACGGCACCGTCCGGACCTTTGACGCGGCAAAGGGCAACCGCCTGACCGCGGACGATCCGCTACGCGCGCATCGCGAGTTGCTGCCGCGCTACACCAATAAGGACATCCATGACGTCTTCGCGTACCTCGAAACTCTCCAGTAGCGTGGCCCGCGTGGGTACGCAGCTTGCACAGCGACGACTTCGCGGCCTGACGTTTTCGTTGCTGGCCTTCGCCCTGGGGGCGCCCGCGCAGCGTTCCACGACGCCCGTCTCGCAGAGCTTGCCGTCTGTCAGCGAACAGTGGACCACGTATAACGGTGACTTCTCTGGCCGCCGCTTCTCCACGCTGGACCAGATCAACGCGGGCAACGTGAAGGCACTGACGCTGTCTTGGGCATTTTCGACCAAGGGTCTCGGCATCAAGGGCACGCCGCTGGTCATCGACGGCACCATGTTTCTTACCGTGCCGGACAAGGTCTGGGCCATCGACGCAGAGACCGGCGTGAAGTTGTGGGAGTTCGACCGCCCGTCTGAGGGCAATCACATTGCGAACCGCGGCGTAGCCTTTTTGGACGGCAAGGTGTTCTTCGGAACCACCGACGCACACATGATCGCGCTGGACGCGAAAACCGGCAAAGTGGTGTGGGATCACGAGATGGCCGACTCGAAGTTCGGCTACTACATTGCCACTTCGCCGCTGGCTATTAAGGGCAAGATCATCTTTGGCACCTCTGGCGATGTGGCCGATGTGCCCCACTTCATGGCCGCCTTAGACCCGGCAACAGGCAAGGAAATCTGGCGTCTGCACACCATTCCTAAGCCTGGCGAACCCGGCTTCGAGACGTGGCCCAACGCCGAGGCAGCAGCGCACGGCGGCGGGCCGCTGTGGGTTACGGGCACGTACGATCCGGCGCTGAACCTGATGTTCTGGGGCACGGGTAATCCGCACCCGGTGCTGGCGGGCGACGTGCGCAAGGGGGCGAACCTTTACACCTGCTCCATCCTCGCGATTGACCCGGATACGGGCAAGATCAAGTGGCACTACCAGCCCTCGCCGCACGACACGCATGACTGGGACGCGGTGGAAACGCCGGTGCTGTTCGACGCAGACTGGAAGGGCGCGGACGGCAAAACCACGCCACGCAAGCTGCTGGCGCATGGCAGCCGCAACGGCTACTTCTTTATCCTGGACCGCACCACAGGCGAACACCTGCTGACCTCGCAGTTCATCCCGACCGACTGGGCCAAGGGCCTGGATACGAAGGGTCAGCCCATCAGCGACCCGCAGAAGGAGATCATGCCCGGCGGCGCGCTGGTCCACGCCGTGGCAAACGGCGTCACCAACTGGTACCCGCCCAGCTACGACCCGCAGACCGGGCTGTTCTACCTGAACGGGCAAGAGGGCTGGAGCTTCTGGTACTCCGCGCTGGACGCCAAGGGTTTGCCGGAAGATCACCAGGGCGGCTCTGCCATTAACGTCTCGGAAAAGAGCCTGCTGGTCGCGATGGACACGCAGACCGGCAAAGTCCGCTGGCAGCGCGAAGCGGGAGAGAGCCGCGTGCAGACCGGCGTTCTGACCACCGCCGGCCACCTGCTATTTACCGGCGATTCACTCGGCAACCTGCTGGCGCTGGACCCGACCGACGGCAAAACCCTGTGGCACACGCGCCCCGGCACCAACAGCCTGGGCGGACCCATGACCTACCAGGTCAAGGGCAAACAGTATGTCACCATGGCCGCGGGCGACACGCTGTACACTTTCGCCCTGCCCACGCAGTAGGGCAGCATGACGGGCGCTATCTTACTTCGGCGTCGAAGGTGCCCGTCTCCACAGTTGTGCCATGCTTCATCTGCACAAAGATGCGGTAGCGGCCCCTTGCCGGGAATCCATAGGGGAACTCGACCGTGGACGACACCGGGCTGGAGCTTTCGCCCGGCGCGTTCATGCCGTCCATTGTGCCGGAACCGCCATTGGCCACCATCATGGACGGCATGGGAGCCGAACCTTCTGGATGCGTATGGGCAAACGTACTCCAGTCCGTTTTGACGAACGCCGCGTGACCAGCCATGCCGAGGTACGGCACAACGTCTGTAGCAGGCTGACCCTGCGCGTTCAGCAGGCGAAAACGGAAGATGACGGGTTCGTTCGCAGTCAGTGTGGCCGGCTTGTCCCAGGCCATGCTGTAGCCATCGGGTAGCTTGTCCGTTGTGCTCAGTTCACCAGCAGACAGCGGCGCAGGCGATGCGGCGGCATCTTCGCTGTCGAGCGGGCCGCCATGGAAGCCGGACGGGATCTCCAATGTTGAAGTCAGGGTTTCTGGCAGACCGCTCCGGTGCACGATGTCCGCGAACAGTCGATAGCGGCCCGGCGGCAGGTCAGGCAGCTTCGTCTGCAACTCGCCCGGCGCGACGCCATCTGGATGCAGGTGGTAGACGGCATCCATCTCTGGCTCGCGGATGACGTACAGGTGCATCAGGTGGCCGTGATCCGGCAGCAGGTCCGTGTTCAGGCGGCTGCGGCGCGGCTTCAAAGCCGAATCATAGCTGCCCAGACGCAGGTCAAGTGTGCTGCCCGCCAGCGCGGCATGAAGAGCCAGCGGCTGGTAGATGTCGGCGGAGTAGTCTGCCGCCTCCACGTCCCACCACCTGCCGCCCAGCCAAATGGCAAGAGCCATGACCGCGAGGGTCGCGCCGCCCGCAAACAGGGCCCGGCGGCGGCGATCCGCTGAGGGGGTGATGCCGGGTTCAAGGCGGGATTCACGCGCAGCCGCGGCCACGATGCCGACAATGCCCACGACCAGCAACACAGCCAGCAGGCCAAGAATCAACCCGAGCGAACGGTCCATGCGCAGCACCTGCAGGGGCAGCGCGGGTACCGGCACGCTGGTGCTGGCTGAGCCTTGCTCGCCATCCACGGCGACCACTACCTTCCACGAGCCTTGCGACATAAGCCACAGCGACCCGGTGAAGAAGGCGGGATCGACCGCTGATCGGTGCATGGCGTCGGGCGTGGGCGGGTGCTTGCTGGCCTCGCCCACCATGGGTACCGGCGTCACCTGCAAGCGCTGTACCTGCGGGCCGGATGTACGGATCTCGACGGTAGCCACGCCGGGGATCACCATGGGCGGGCGTACCGTGACGAACAAGCGGTATGGACCGGCGTTTACCTGCTCAAAGACGTCCTTGCTGCCGATGTGCGCGTGTGCGGCACCCGGCATTGCAAGCAGCAGGCAGATAAGCAGCAGGAGCCGTACAGCGGAATTGCTTTCGGAAAGACACAGTTTCGGCTGTGTCGACATTCCGGTTCCCCGGAACGGGGCTTTAGCTCTCGAGGTCAGCTTTCGAAGCAGACCTTGGCGGCTAAAGGCAGTCTGGGTACTGCACGCGTTCTGGCATGGCTGAAGCCATGCCCCTCCGAGAACTCCCCTCACCTTTGCACTCCGCGCATCCAGCGGCCAAACAGCAGGCCAACCCACGTGGAGATGGCCGCGTATACCGTAGCCCGCAGCAGACCGAGCCACAGGGTCAAGCCGAAGTCTGGCTTGAAGAACAGACGCCTGCGGTCGAAGCCCTCGGCGGCGGAGTTGTAGTCGAAATACATCGTGCCGAAGATGCGGTTTTCGCTCGCCTTTGAAAGCAGGAACTTTGCAAACGGCCACTCCACCGCGAACAGCACCGCGGTGAACACCAGGCCGGAAACGAGCGCCACCTGCCAGAACTTCCAGGTCTTGGTCCGCTGCCACAGCAGGTCAAGCGCAAGCGCGGGGACGATGATCAGCACGGGGAACTTTGCCGGGATCAGATGCGTGACCGGGTTAAAGACTGGACCCAGCTTCGGCTCAGCACCGATCAGCGGGAAGATTAGGATTTCTGCCATGAGGTAGAGCGTGTAAACCGCCGCCACCGTTGTGGCCGCCCAGCGAAACCGCGATGCCTGCGAGATCATGGCGAACACCACCGGGACCGCAATGGCCAGCGCGATGTAGGCCAGGGCGCGGTGCAAGCCGATGTCCCACGTGTATTCCTGCAGAAAGAACATCTGGCCGCCGACCGTAAGTCCGCCCAGGTACAGCAGCAGCTTCTGCAGGGTGGAAAAGCTGCGCGCGCCCTCTGCAGCGGCGCGGTTCATGGTGGCCAGGATCAGGAAGAACACACCCAGCGAAACGCCCCGGATACCCAGGATCAACAAGGTGTGCGGCGGGCTCACAATCTTGACGTCAAGACCGTACGCCGCGTGCCACCAGTTATCAAATGGCGCAGAGGTAATCATGGCAATGCCGCCCCAGCCCGCCAGAAAAACGCCCAGCGGCGCACGCAGGCCGAAGACGTTGACCGAAGATGCGCGCAACTTCGAGTCCTTGCGGAAGGTGCAGTCGTACACCAGCCACAGGCCGACCACGGCGGCCAGCACGCCGCATAACTGGATCATCAGGTGAGCGGGCGTCCAGAAGCTGTCGCGGCCAATCGACCGGTGCCAGGCCACGTCCCACGCCGCTCCGATCGAAGCCGACGTGATCCCCGCCACGCCGGTCCAGATGTACCAGGGCACACCGGCAGCTTCGCGTTCACGAGCGACGGCGCGCGTAGGGGTTTGCTGCAACGAACCAAGTGCGGCTGGATGGGCGGTGCTGGCCAAGGTGGATCTCCTGCAATGGCGATTGCAAAGCCTAGCCTACGACAGCACAGGGCCTGCTTCCACATAATTCCCAGCGCCATTCAGAATCACGCTGTCAGTTCCCTCACCTTGCCTTGCCGGTCACGTCCGATGCCGAACAGGAAGCGTCCGTCCGCGTCCAGGTGGCGGACTTCAAGCTGTTGCGCCGTGACGGAGAGGTGGCTGAATCCGTGCACCTCCTGCGCGTAGGGGCCGCGGTCCAGGCCGTCTTTCTGCAGGACGTACAGATCCGCTCCGCCCCCACCTGACAGAAAGTGCGTCGTCGGCTCCCCGTCAAACTGCAGCACCTGCAGATCGTGATCGTGGCCCGCCATGTACAGGTCCACCTTGTGCTGCTTCAGCAGCGGAGCCCAGTCGCGCACCAGCACGGGGTGGTCACCGTGGGGTCCGTTGGAATAGATGGGGTGGTGCGCCATGACGGTCAGGAACGGCAGATCGCGCGGGCGTGCCAACTGCTGCTGGAACCACTGCAACTGCTCTGCCTGGTCCGCAGGTGTCAGGGTGAAGTTCGCGCCGTGCCGCGCGGCGCCGTCGGCAGAGGGCATGTTGCTGTCCAGAACAATGCACCGCATGACCGGCTTCCGCGCCGGGAAGTCGAATGTGTACCAGCGTGCGGGCAGTTGCCAGCGAGTCGGCTTGCCGTCCACGCCCTTGCCGGTGCGGGCATATTCCAGCTCCGCCTCCACCTTGTTCACGGTCGCGGGCAGGTACTGGTAGTCGTGGTTGCCAAGCATGGTGTAGGCCGGTC
>JBPBPZ010000320.1:0-6103 GCA_050954525.1 Janthinobacterium lividum | reverse complement strand
ACCATTTTCAACAGCTAGCCGAAGGGCACTTCGCCGTCCGGCGACTTGAACGTAAGTACGGTGCAACCTTGATTCACCAGGAATATCAGCGGCTAGCATCTAAGGCAAACACGGCATAATCAGCCATCGTCACGGAGAAAGCTGAACTACGAGACGTTGACAGAGAGATCGCCATCTCGTAGAAGCACTCAGTTACCTCTTCCACCTTCTGGTGCTGCACAAGATGGTATATCGGAAGAACTCGTGCGTCGTGCTGCTACGGAGAGCGGGGTTGCGGAGCGCTTCATCAAAAGGAGCCCCTCTTTGAGAACGAAGAAGCTGCGGGAGCTTTCACAAACATTCTTTGGGCTGAGAGGCAAAGTACTTCCGACAAGCCGACCTGTAAGGATCGATCTACGGCGCTCGCCGAATCACAATTCCCGCCGATAACAAGTTTGCGGATTGGACTGTGAGCTCAATTAGCTTTAGCAGGTGCTGTCTCGTAGGGTGACATCGGCCTCTCCACAGCTCGTGGTTTACAAGCTGTCGGCTGTGTTTCACATAAATTGTGGTTAGGTTCGTTGTGGTGTGGACATAGAAGCGGCAGATGTGACGGTCTCTCATGAAGAACAGCGCATCGAGACGCTTAGATCGTATTGCGTCCTGGACACTCCGTCCGAGCCAGTATTTGATGATCTGACCGCTTTAGCGGCAACGATGTTCAATGTTCCGATCGTTCTCATTTCGCTTGTCGATGAGCACCGCCAGTTTTTCAAATCATCCGTCGGACTTCAGCGTACTCAAACCTCGCGCGACGTCTCTTTTTGCGCTTACACCATCCTTCATGAGAAGCCCATGGTGATTCTCGACGCGGCTCTGGACGACCGCTTCCGCACCAATGCGCTCGTAACCGGAGATCCGCACATCCGTTTCTATGCAGGTGCCCCGCTCATCGCACCGAACGGTATGGCGCTTGGAAGCTTCTGTGTCATCGATCAAAAGCCGCGCGAAAGTTTCGATGAGGAAGACCAAGCTGCGCTCCAGCGGTTTGCGACACTCGCTTTTACGTTGATTGAGCAACGGCTTTTCCCTGCACAAATCCGGCGCGCTGAAGAGGAAGTGCTGCTCATGAACGAGCGGTACAAGCTGGCGACCGAAGCGACGACAGAAGGAATCTGGGATTGGGATTGCCTTACAGATGAACTTTTCAAGTCAGGCCGAATGCGAGCCATCGTCGGCCTGGAGGAACACGATTCTTACGTGGCACTGGAAGACTGGTTCAAACGTGTGCATCCGCTCGACGTCGCTAGTGTTCGATCAACTGCGAATGCCCTGAAGAACGGAGCCGCTGCGGGCTATAGGTTGCAGTACCGTGTACGACACGAGGATTCGAACTGGCGTTGGGTGCAAAGCCAAGCCGTGGCTGTGCGTAGCCCAGATGGGGTTCTGCTTCGTGTCGTCGGCTCATTGTCTGACATTACCGAACGAATGAGAACGGACCCCCTTACAGGGGAGCACACACGTGCTTCTCTGATTGAAGTGTTGGACAGACGGTGGCGTACTGCACGGGAGTCCAAGCGCAAGTTTGCTGCCTTGGTCCTACATTTCGATACGCTGAAGCGAGTTGGTGGCAGCCTGGGGAAAGAAGGTGGAGAGCTGCTTCTCATCGCTATCGCATCCCGAGTGAAGCAAACACTTTCAACCGAACTAGCAGACGTCGTCGCCAGACTCTCTGCCGACGAGTTCGGCATCGTGGTGGATTACGTGGCAGAAGAAGCCGATGCGGTCATGTACGCCGGGCTCTTGCAGGCCGTGCTCCAGGTGCCCTTTGATGTAAACGACCAGCGCGTATCGCTCAGCCTTAACGTGGGCATTGTGGTTGGCCCAGATTGCGAGCTGTCTGCGGAGGAGATGTTACATCGGGCGCAAACTGCGGCTCATGAGGTATCCCAATCCAGTGGCCGGTGTGCTGTGTATTCAGAAAGGTTGCGCGAAAAAGCCGCACGGCGCATCGCTCTGGCTGCCGATCTCCAGCGCGCCATTGAGGAGGAAACTCTCGCAATGCACTACCAGCCAAAGGTGGACTTTCGAACAGGAACAATCATGGGTTTCGAAGCTTTGTGCCGGTGGCAGCATGCAGAGCTGGGGAATATACCTCCAGATGAATTCATCCCAATTGCAGAGGAAGGCGATCTCATTCTGGAACTCGGCCGATGGACTTTGCGCGAGTCGATCCGGCAGTTCACAGTGTGGCGCTCGGAAGGACTGATTGCGCCCTCAGCAGTGATTGCGATCAACCTCTCAGGACGCCAATTTGCTGACGCCCACATTGTGGAAACGATCAGCCGGAAACTTGCGTTGTACGGGCTTCCACCGGAATGTCTGTCGCTCGAGATAACCGAAGGCACCCTGATTGAGAACGTCGAAGCCGCCGTTCAAATCTTAGGACGCCTCAAGTCACTCGGCATCACCTTAGACCTGGACGATTTTGGCACCGGCTACTCTTCTCTGAGTTATCTGCAGAAATTCCCATTTGATTGTCTCAAGGTGGATCGATCCTTCGTGCGGAATATGGAGCAGGAGACGGGACGCACTACCTTGGTACGATCGATCACGGCTCTGGCACATGCCATGGGTCTCCGCGTAGTCGCCGAAGGTGTAGAAACAGAAGGACA
Organism: Janthinobacterium lividum; assembly: GCA_050954525.1. Taxonomy (GTDB): domain Bacteria; phylum Acidobacteriota; class Terriglobia; order Terriglobales; family Acidobacteriaceae; genus Terriglobus. The sequence goes on along the minus strand of JBPBPZ010000320.1, from coordinate 3,449 downwards.
GCGTCAGCTTCTTTCCGCTATGGGCTGCGAGTACGGACAGGGCTACCTGTTTTCTAGACCTCTGCCTAGCGATGCAGTTCCGCAGTTCCTTCGCAGTTGGATCGATCTTCCAAGTGCATAGCGAAAGCCTTCAGATCACCCAGTATGAGCTTTGGGCACCGAATCAGGTTGAGAAGCCGCTGGAGCACTCACACGATCTGCAAAACGTGTGATTTACACGGTGAGCGACGATCATCGGACCGCTCCCGCAGAAGCTAATCGCCACCTTCACGGCGTGAGACGGGAGTTTATCCCGCGCTGTGGGCGTATCAGCGTCCGCCAACAATGCACGGGCCGGCTGCAGATGGTAGATTTCATGATCTAACGCGTGGAGTATGGCCTCCAAATCTATCGCGTGATTCTATCCAACACACAAAGCGATTAAGCGCTGACTTCCGACACTGCTTTGTAGCGGGAAACAAGCTGCAGGTACTTTCACGCGGTCCTAATCCTCTACCTTCGGCTCCGGTCAGTTCAGGGCGGTAGCATGTGGTGGACTGGACCCGAGTACCATCTAAACCGTTTTGAGCAGCCCCTGACCTTGAGCAACGCAGCAACGATTGCGCCCGGAGCGCTTGGCGGCGTAAAGTGCCTGGTCGGCCTCGGACAGCCACATCTCTGGAGTTGTGTAGGGCGACGTCAGAGTGGCCAAGCCAAAGCTCGCGGTCACTCGCAGTGATTCGGGAGGAGTTCTGTCGGCATCGAGGGAGGAGCGCAGTCTTTCTGCCATTGAGCTGGCCTGCTCGGTGTCTGTGTCGCTAAGAAGGATTCCAAACTCCTCCCCACCCAGCCGGCCGAGCAGGTCCTCCCTGCGGAGGAGACCTTGAAGTTGCTGGCTCACTGAGACTAGAACCTGATCGCCTGCTGGGTGTCCGTAGGTATCGTTGATGCGTTTGAAATGGTCGATGTCTATCGTGAGCAGCGCCGTCGGCTGGCCGTGCCGTAACAGCCTGGCGATTGCCTTCTCCATCGCCAGCAAAAAGCTCCGTCGAGTTGCGGCTCCGGTGAGTGAGTCCGTTTGCGCGATGCGGCGCAACTCAAGCTCATCGACCGCGAGCGCTGCGAAACTCTTGAGGACCTCGATCTTGCCGGCGTCGAAGTCGCGCGGACGGACGTCCAGAGCGCAGAGGGAGCCAAGATTGTAGCCTTCCGGGTTCTTTAAGGGCACGCCCAGGTAGCAGCGAATATACGGCTCACCCGTAACACTCGGGTACTGGGAGAAGCGCTCGTCGAGCAAGGTGTCAGGGATAAATAGCGGCTCGCGAGCCTGAATGGTGTGGGTACAAAAGGAGTGCTCGCGTGGTGTGTCCGACCCATCCATCCCGGCGCAAGATTTGTAGAACTGGCGGTCCTGATCGATGAGTGTCAGCGTCGAGATAGGAACGTCCAGCACTGTGCGAACCAGATTGGTGAGGCGCTCGAAGGGAGCTTCACGGGGCGTATCGAGAACATCATAGCGGCGAAGAGCGGCCAGTCGACCGAACTCATCATGGAGCTTCCCATCCATTCGGCTTACCTCATCATGGCTTTGACTGCGCGGAGTAGCTCTTCTTTGTAGGAGGTCACGATCACTGAGACGCTTTCTTCGATCTGCTCCTCACTCAGCCCAACAGCCTTAAGGCTAGTGATGAGTCTGGCCAGATGTTCGCGGTGACGCTGAAGACCTTCCTGCAGTGCGTCTGGAATTTGGAGGCTTTCGAATGGATCGTTTCCAAGCAGAGCGGTATGCACGCAGCATCTCCAGATGCTTCAATCGCCAGGGCGAAATCCTAAACATCCCATAGCAATGTATCGGCCAGAGATGAGACATCTTCTGATCCGGCGGAGTCTATCAGCATCAATTCCGCCGATACGGAACTGTCGCAGAGATCAAGTCGAAAGAGCGGTAGTATTTGCAGCTCCTGAAGCGCAAGTATGCGCCTCCTTCCGCAGCAACGAACAACGGATGCTACGTTTGAGCACTACCTCCGCGGTGGTGGGTGATGGGGATCCCGTGGTGCGTCGGGTGGGGAAACGGGGTCCATGCCATCTTTGGTCGGAACAGACCTGGGCTACAGAACCCAAAGTGCTTCAAGTCGCGAGCAGAGGGCGAACTCCGGAAATCGAGTGACTGGATGCAGGATTACAGTGCGGCCGGAGCAACGGTATAACGATTTTCCTTGCGCTTCCGCATGGGTCTGTTTTGCTGTCTGCGCATGTCTTGCGATCTAAATGGAGATCATGCAGAAGTTAACTGCGCAACTGCTTGAGCCGTTCTGTCTCTGCATCGATAGCTCTAACACTCCTGGGCAATAGTGACAGTATTGTTCCCGAGTTTGACTGGAGATACTTGCCTCAGTCCGCCTGTCGCATACGTTCAGAGATGAACTTTTTGCGAACCCTGGCGGGACTGCATACCGTGAGTCCCGCAAGTCCGCACGGAAGGGCAAGATGAAGCGAGCAGATCGAACGCGGCGTACAGAACGACACTGCCCGGTATGGCGACCATGATGAGGTCCCCGATCAACCCATCACAATCGAGTGCTTCTATCCAAGGAGTAGCAGGCGGTTGGTGGAGCAGAGACAGGGATGCGCTCCGCAGCAAACAAAGGCATAGCAAGCAGTACCAAAAAGCAGTAGATCAGGGAGCGCACGCACAGCAGCCTAGCAACATCCCTCAGGATTTGGACAAATAAACACAGCTCCCCTTGGCGCGTTGAGCGACGACCGTTCCGTTTCAGGAACCGGCTGTTTGCCGCTCAACCGTTACATAGAGGGGTCTTCTTTCTCAGGGCGTAGGCGACAGTCATCAGCGCTATAGAGGAAATAGCATCAACGTACTGGAACATAGTTTGCCTCACCTAAGCGGGTTCTTTGCAATGGCTTCCAAGAGCAATTGACGCAGTAGCTCACACTCACAAGCCTGTTGGCTACGGTACCGGCCTAAGCCTCTAGGCGTTTAGCTGTAATTACATACATACACCCGTCGTCGGAACGGTGCGAAATGTGGGAGACGCTGGCGGCATCGGCGTCTTCCAACGCGCTGTGCGGAGGGTGGGACAGATCCATCGCTCCACGCTTTGCATGGTCAGGCCATATCCACGGCTAGCTGATACTTCCCATAACCACTTGGAGGGCTTGGGACAGGGTGTCCATCTGAAAGGTCGCGACTACGTGGACATCAGACTCAAGACTGACGTTGAAAACGCTTCTGCCTCACCCGGCGGCATGGCGCACAGCCTCAAACGTTCGCTCCTCTAAACGGGGCGGTCTCAACTGATCGATGCAACACTCGCTTGAAGTTTACTAGCCGGAGTTTCAAAGCCCAAGGTCTGTCGAGGGCGTTGATTAAGGCGTAAGGCTACCTTGTCGAGATCTGCCTGGGAGTAACCGGACAAGTCGGTCTTTCTTGGGAAGTACTGTCGCAGAAG
>JBPBPZ010000318.1:0-6103 GCA_050954525.1 Janthinobacterium lividum | reverse complement strand
CGTGTGCCCGGCTGTTTTGTGCGCGACGATAGATGTGCCGCCAAGTGACACGGTTTCACCATCATGCAGAACGCGATCCACGTGCGCGGGTGGGAAGCGGTCCAGCGTCTTGTCGTAGTCGGTGGCACCGCCAGATTGCATCTGGCTCACATCGCCGTCCATGACCATGTGTTTCGCGTGCGTTTCACGCACCACCTCCGCAGCGCCTGCCACGTGATCGTAGTGCGCCTGGCTGCTCAGCAGGATTTTCGTATCCGCCCACTTGAAACCAAGCTGCTCCACGCTGTGGCGAATCTGCGGCGGCGAGGTTTCAAGGTTGGCATTGATCAGGATGTTGCCCTGCGGCGTCACCACGAGATAAGCCGCAAGATCCCGCGAGCCCACCCAGTACAGGTTGCCGGAGATGTGAAAGGGCGCCAGCGGCGTGGTCCAGTCCGCCGGAATGGCGGCCACAGCAGGTAACGCGATGCAAAACAGCAGGGCAGCACACAGGATCTTGAAGGTCTTCACTCCCGCAGTGTAGCCGTGCGACCCGGCACTGCGGTGTTGCCCATGCAGATACGGTTATCAGGTGGTGCGATCCCTGTGAGGCGGTCCTCATCGCTTTAGACTCGCAGGATGGAACTCAGCCAGCTGGGTGATCGCATCTGCATCATGGGTCCATCGAACAGCGGTAAATCTACGCTTGCGGACGCTATCGCGCGCAGGCTCCAAATGCAGGTTGTGCACCTGGATGTGCTGTATCACCTGCCTGGTACGGATTGGGAGCCGCGCCCATTTGCCGATTTCGAGCGGTTGCATGACGAGTCCATACAGGCACCGCGCTGGGTAATGGACGGCAACTACTCCCAGCTGTTGCCCCAGCGGCTTGCACGTGCGACAGGGCTGATCCTGCTGGATATCTCCGCGCCATTAAGCCTCTACCGCTACCTGCGCCGCAGCTGGTTCCAGCCGGTCCGCATTGGCGCGCTGGACGGCGGCAGGGACAGCGTGAAGTGGATCATGCTGAAACACATCGCCGTTGTCTCACCCAGGAACCGCAGGCGCTATGCCGATCTGCTGCCCACGCTTGACCTGCCCACGGTGTACCTGCCGTCGACACGGCAAATCGCTGCGTGCTACAAAACATGGAAACTCAACATGAACCCCGCCCGTAAGTAGCGGGATCATGCTGAGTCCATCACGCTTCGACATGCAAGGTGTAAGCCCGCCAGTGCTGGTAGTGCCCTGCACAGCATGGGTGCGCAGGGCTTAGTTCAACGTCTCCATCAGCTTGCTCAGGGTGCTGTTCAGCGCCTTGTCGGTGCGACGCTGCTCGTCGATTTTGGCTATGGAGTGCATGACCGTGGTGTGGTGCTTGCCGCCGAACTGCCGGCCGATTTCGGGCAGCGACGCTTCCGTCATCTGCTTGGCCAGGTACATGGCAATCTGCCGCGGAACGACAATCTGGCGCGAGTTGTTCTTCTGCTTCAACTCACTGATCTTCATGCCGAACTGCTCGGCCGTGGCGCGCTGAATAGCCTCGATGGTGATCTTGCGCACCTGCGTGTCGATGAACTGCTTCAGGCACTGCTGCGTGGTGGCAAGTGTGATCTCCACGTGGTGCATGCTGCACCAGGCCATTAGGCGGATCAATGCGCCTTCCAATTCACGCACATTGGTGCGCACATTGCTGGCGACAAACATGGCCACATCGGTCGGCAGAACCGTCTGTTCGCTCTCTGCCTTCTTCTGCAGGATGGCGACCTTGGTCTCGAGGTCGGGCGGTTGAATGTCAGCGATCAAGCCCCACTCAAAGCGCGAGCGCAGACGGTCCTCAAACCCTGCGAGCTCTTTTGGAGGCCGGTCGCTGGCAATGACGATCTGCTTCATGCTCTCGTGCAGAGCGTTAAAGGTATGGAAGAACTCTTCCTGGGTACGCTCTTTGCCGGCGAGGAACTGGATGTCGTCGATCAGCAGGACGTCTACCGTGCGGAAGCGGTCACGGAAGGTCGTCATCTTGTCGTAGCGCACGCTGTTGATCATCTCGTTGGTGAACTTTTCACCCGAGACGTACATGATGCTGCTGTGCGGATTGCGACGTTTTACCTCGTGTCCAATGGCATGCATCAGGTGGGTCTTGCCCATGCCCACGCCGCCGTACAGGAACAGTGGGTTGTAGGCCTTGGAGGGCCGCTCTGCTACAGCCTGCGAAGCCGCATGGGCAAACTGGTTGCCGCTGCCGATCACGAAGTTTTCAAACAGGTAACGCGAGTTCAGCTGTGCCGCGGTGTTCCAGTCGAAGCGGGCCTGCTCCGTAGCGGGTGCAGGTGGCGGCGCGGGGCGGTTGCTGCTGAGTGAAGCAGCTGCCGGCGTCTGCTGATTAGGGCTTTGCGGCGCGTTCGGCGAGTGGGATGGCAGCGGAGCAAAGCCGCCGTCTTCCCGCGTCTTGGGTGCGGACGGGTCTTCTTCTACCGTGACAAAACGAACTTCGTCCAGAGGGATTTCCTGCTGGTCGATTGCTTCCTGAATCAAGTCCGCGTAGCGGTCGCCGATATGTTGAAACTGTGCCGATGGAATGCGAACAAACAGCGTGCGTCCACTGACGTGGGAGAAGCGTGTGGGCTTCAGCCAGGTGTGGAACGACTGCCGGTTGATCTTCATCTCCAGCGCGCCCAGAATGCGCGTCCAGGCGTTTTGCATGGGCAATACCGTTGAAGCGGTAGGAGCAAAAGACATCAGTTTGGTTCCCTTGTGTCGCCTGTCAAAACATGCACGGCGACGTCACTGTTGGCCTGACAGAACAGTCTGCAGACCGAGCAAAATTTAGACATGGAGGCCTACGCCGCGTGGGAAAGGATCATGCGGAGGGGACTCTTGAATCTCTGTTGAAGACCGTCGGCGATGCCGTAACAGGACCGATCGGTAAGCAGTGCAATCGCTGGAAACTACTTCGCTCCCCAGCGGTGGAGCATGGTGGAACGAACCTGATGGTAGCACGCACGCCCCGGCGTCCCACGACGCTCCACCGCCAATTATTTGTGCTGAAAACACACTTGCACCAAAGCTGGTGAAGGCAGTTCCACAATGCATCCGGTTGTTTGACGTCGTGCCGATTTTGCTTGCGTCAGCACACCCTGTTGATGTAGCCGAGGTCGTGTGCCAGTGTCAAAGCAAGGAAAAGCGGCGGCCAGGGCGTTTGCCCAGCCGCCGCTTTCTTCGGTTCTTCCTGTAGCGTCCATGGTCGTCCTGGACAGGTGCTACGGCCGTGCGGGTACCACCATCACCTGCACGGACAGGGGCGGCACAGTGTGGCGAAATGCTGCGCCAGCCGTGAGGCTGCTTTTCACGGGAACAATACGCTTTGGGTCTGTGATGCTGTTGGTTTCGGCTCGTGTGGCTCCATGCAGGGTCCACAGCGTCGCACTCTTGTTGGCGCGTGTGCCGTCGATGCGGAGATCGATCGGCTGCGGTTCCGTGGAAGCATTCACCAGCTTCACGTACAGCAGGTTTTTTGCCGCGTCGCGGGTTACCGACGTAAACAGCCGAGGGTTAGCCCCGGTCAGGGTCGAGGAGGTTACTTCCGTTCCCAAAAACTCTGCAAAGAGGGACTGTGCGTAGTAACTCGGTGAGCCGTAACTACCGGCGGCGTTGTAACCGATCAGGTCGCTTTCCCACTGCATGCCGCCCGGGTTCACGTTGACCAGCATGGGTGCATACGCTGCCATGACAATCAGGTCGCTGTTGCGCTCCATAGAGGTCATGAAGGCTGCATCGCCAAGCGCCGCGCCCATGTTGGTCGTGGGTGAACCTTCGCGCGTGGCCCACTCACCCACAAAGATTTTCGGCCCGTTGCGTGGCATGTCGTCGTACTTGTGCAGCAGTTCGAAGAACTCTTCTGCGCGCTTGTAGTAGTGGTCATCCACGACGTCCGGAACCGTGCGCTTTACGGGCGTGGTGGCGATCACCTGCAGGCTGGGGTACTTCGCCTTGATGGCGCGGTTGAACTGCGCAAACCGGCCTTCGTAGCTGCCGCTCTTGTCGAACTCGTCCTCGTTGCCAACCTCGACATAGTGCAGCGGGAACGGGTTGGGATGGCCCAGCTTTGCACGCACCGCGCCCCACTTGGTATCGGTGCCGCCACTAACAAATTCGATCTCGTCCATGGCGTCTTCAACAAACGGCTTCAGCGCCGGTCCCGGGTGGATGTAGTCGCCCTTGAGCGAATAGCCCGCGTAAACGGCCAGTACCGGTTCGATGTTCAGATCCTCGGTCCACTCCAGAAATTCCAGCAGGCCCAGGCCGTCGCTGGACTGGTAGCTCCAGGTGCCGCGATGGGTGGGGCGATCGCCAAGCGGCCCAAGTGTGTTCTTCCAATCAAAGCGCTCGTCGATCTGGTCACCCTCAAGATAGTTGCCGCCGGGCATGCGCAAAAACTTCGGGTGCATGCCCGCCATCAGCTCCATCAGGTCAGGCCGGTTGCCGTTGGCGCGGTTCTTGTACGTGGGCGGGAACAACGACACAAGGTTGATCCAAACCTTGCCTGGCTGCGCAAAGCTCAACAGCAGGTGGTTGTCGACGGATGCCGGTGTGCTGCCGGTCTTGAGCGAGAAGGTGTACTGCTTCCAATCGTTGGATAGGCCTGTCACGGAGGTGCTGGCTGCGGTCTTGCCGGACACGTCGTTGACCAGCGAGATCGCCACTGAGCCGCCGTTCTCAGCCCGTGCATACAGTGAACCGCTGTAGGTGGTGTTGGGCTGCAGGTTCATGCCCCACCAGCCATCGTTGCGCACGCCCGCAGTGTTTTTCGCGTCTGCAGAGGAGATGTCAATTTGCATGCTGCCCGGAAGGGCTTCCGTGGGTCCGGTCTCCGCGTCGTATTTTGCCTTGGCCTGGGCGTTGCCGGCGTTCTCAAGGTTCCAGTGGCCAATGCCTGCCCAACCACGATCGGTAAAGCTGCGGTTGCGCACCATTTCCGCGTACAGCCCGCCGTCGTAGGAGTAGTTGATCTCCTCCGTCATCATGCCGTACAGCATGGGGCTGACCGCGTGCAGTGGCTTGTCTGCCTGGATAGTGAGCGTAGCGGCGGATTGTGCAAGCGCGGATGGTATCCACGCGACTAGAACCGCCAGTGCAGCTTTTGCAACCATGCGCATACGAGAAGGTCTCCGGTGGAGTATCGTACCGCGACCGTGAAGCGCTTGTCCGGCAGCGCAAAGGGCCTCGCGAGTGCCGCTGCTTGCGTGCTGCGAAACAGATCCCTCCTGTCGATTGCCGCGCAGAAGCGACAGGTCGCCATGCCGCCGTAATCTGCGCATCTGCGGTGCTAACCTTCTGGCATGCTTTGCGCCTTGAAAGTTCGACGCATCCCTGAAGCCGAGGGGGATGACCTGCCGTTTCGCCTCCTGATTACATCGAAGCACGCCGTGGGTGGCGCGGGCGGAGTGATCTCCGACGAAGCTCGGTACCCTGCGCCAGACAGCCTGCTGGCAGCGCTACGCAGCCTGCAGGTACCCGACGAAGCCCTGGTGACGGCGGGCGCGGCGCTTGAGACGGACGACGCGGAACATCGCTGGCTGCCGGTTGCAAGCGGCGTGCAGATCCCCTTCGAGGCCCTGACGGCAGCCGGTTTTGACTTGGAAGATGAGTCCGACTGAGAGGTTCGCGACTTCTAGCACGGCGTGCAGAGCGACAGCCTTATTACCAGCAAACCACTTCAACGCTTTCGCACTTGTGGAATATGCGGTACCATAAGGCGTTGTCCGCCGATGCGCCGCGCTGATGTACTCAGTCGCGATGCCGTGGTCGGCAGGGAAGTTCGCCCGCCGCTTGGACACCCAAACTTTACATCTCAGTGTCCTTAAGCCTGAGAGCAGGAGAACAGTTCCATGCCGAAGCGCACCTTTCAGCCGAATCGCCGTCACCGCGCGAAGACCCACGGATTTTTGACCCGCATGAAGACCAAGGCCGGTCAGAACGTGCTGAACCGCCGCCGCGCAAAGGGCCGCCACAAGATCGCCGTGTCCGCCGGCTTCCGCGACTAACTCTTCTTCCTATCCAGTGGATAGCCATTCGAGGGGCGCGCCTGCAGCACGCAGGTGCGCCTTTTCTGTTGCGCATTGCC
>JBPBPZ010000202.1:0-6166 GCA_050954525.1 Janthinobacterium lividum | reverse complement strand
AACAGCGGGAAGCTCTTGTCCGGCTTGATAGGAAAGTCCAGCGCCAGCGTGATACCCGGCTGCGGGAAACTCATCATGCCCGGAGAGGGCTTGTCGCCGAAGGCCTTCAGGACAGCAAGAAAGCTGGCCAGGCCGCTCTTAGCGACTTCGTTCAGAATGGCACTGGTGCCTTCACGCGCGCTTTCCCACGGAATCGCGTACTGAAACTGCAAGAGGCCGCTCTTGCCGTAGAGGCGGTTCCAGTGCAGCACCTTGTCCAGCGGGTAGAAGAACGGCTCGTAATCCTGCAGATTACGCACGCGTGTCTTCACCTGCTTGTGGAAGAAGGCCGAGTTAAAGGCTGCAACCGACGCACTGTTCAGCGCAAAGGACGGCGCATCGAACGGAAACACCAGCTTCGGGTCAGGCGACGTGGTCAGCTTGTCGGGGATTTTGGAGTGATCGCCCAGCATGAAAATGCCGCGCGCAAAGTTTTTGCCGGTGCTTGTGCAGTCGATCCAGCTGACGGTGTATTCGACATTCTTGTACTGCTCCGTTAGTGCCAGAAACTCGTCCACGCCGTGGAACTGGATTCCCTCGTAGTCGATCAGGCGGGAGACGATTGGCTTCAGCCGCAGCTGAATCCAGGTCATGACACCTGTCAGGCCAAGGCCACCAATGGTAGCCGCAAACCAGTCCGGGTTCTCTGTCGGTGAGCAGTGGGTCCGCGTGCCGTCGCTGCGTACCAGTTCAAACTGCGTCACATGCGACCCGAAGGTGCCATTAACGTGGTGATTTTTGCCGTGGATGTCATTGGCAATGGCTCCACCCAGCGTCACGTACTTTGTGCCCGGAGACACAGGCAAGAACCAGCCGCGAGGTACAGAAAACTCCAGCAATTGCGCCAGCGTCAGGCCGGCTTCTGCCGTCAGCAGGCCGCTTTCCGGGTCGAACGCCAGCAGGCGGTTCATGCCGGTGGTCACCAGCAGGTGCCCGTCCTTCAACAGGCAACTGTCACCGTAGCTGCGGCCCATGCCGACCGCCAGCGCGCCGGTTGGCATGCCATTATGCTGCTCCAATACCCTGGGGTAATCGGCCTGCCAGCTAAGCGGGACCACCTTGGCGTCGTAGTTGGGATAGCGGCCCCAGGAACTAAAGGGCGCCTTGCCTGCAAACTCCGACTCTCCCTGGGGGTCCGATCCCTGGCCACGGCCCGGCAGCGTGGTGGGGTCCTGCGACTCTACGGTTTCAGCGAAAGCACTCATTCCTATAGGATAACGGACCGGAAGCAGCGATGCACCCTGGTTTTCGGCCGCTGCGCTTTCTGTCCAATCCGATATGGTTTGCGGCGGCTTTTACTCTGCACATCAACAAACTTATGCATTTGGTAAAGATTGCAGACGGACAGAGGCCTCCCAGGGCCGCAACCTGCCAAATTCGGCATCCGGATAGTTCCCAAAGACGACTTCTCCCGAGGCAAACGTCGGCGGCAAAGCCTCTGGTTCCTTGCCGAAGTTCAACGCCACCAACATCCGACTGTTTCCAAGGGTTCGCGAGAACACAAACAGGTTCGGGTGATCCGGTGCAAGGTCCTGGAAATCGCCGTAGATCAGCGTCGGGTTGCGCTTGCGCAGTGCCAGCAGCCGCCGCGTGTAGTGGTAGATCGAGTCTGGATTAGACAGTGCGGCTGCGGCGTTGATTTCCGTGTAGTTCGGATGGACTGCGAGCCATGGCCTCGCGCCGGTGGTGAAACCGGCATGGTCCGACGCGTCCCATTGCATGGGCGTACGCGCGTGGTCGCGGCTCACAAGCGACAGGTTGTGCAGGTAGTGCTCGGCACTTTCGCGACCGCCCAGAACGTCATGCTGCCACGCATTTTTTGCCTCCACGTCGTCGTATTCCTCAATGCTGCGGAACGGGTAGTTCGTCATGCCAAGCTCGTCGCCCTGGTACAGAAAGGCAGTTCCCTTCAGCGTCAGCAGCATGGTTATCAGCAGCTTCGCGCTCGGCACACGCCATTCCGGCGAGTCGTCACCAAAGGCCGATACCAGCCGCGGATTGTCGTGGTTCGAGAGAAAGATGGTGTTCCAGCCATGCACACCTAGGGCCGCGTCTTGGCGGGTGTAGATCGCCTTCAGTTCCGGCAGCGACCACCGCCGCCAGTTGCGCCCATCGCGGTTCAGGCGAACCGTGTCGAAACTGAAGATCATGTTCAGCTCGCGGCGGCGTTCGTCGACCAACTGCAGCATTTGTTCGGTCGAGATACCGTGCGCTTCCCCGACGGTCATGCAGTCGTACCGGCTCAACACCTGGTCGTTCATCTCGCGCAAGTATTCGTGCAGGTGAGGCCCATTCGCATTGATCTCCACCTGGCTTTGGCCCGGCTGCACATCCGGGAAGGCTGGGTCTTTGCTGATGAACGGGATCACGTCCATGCGGAAGCCGTCTACACCCTTATCCAGCCAGAAGCGCATCAGGTCGTACACTTCCGCACGCACGGCGGTATTGTCCCAGTTCAGGTCAGGCTGCTTTTCTGCAAACAGGTGCAGGTAGAACTCGTTCGTCAGCGGATCCAGCTTCCATGCCGAGCCGGAGAACGCTGATCCGAAGTTGTTCGGCGGCAGCAGTTCGCCCTGCGGCCCGGCCTTGCGCGGTCGCCAGAGATAGAAATCGCGATGCGGGTTCTCCCTGCTCTTACGACTCTCCACGAACCAGGCATGCTCGTCGCTGGTATGGTTCACCACCAGGTCCACGATCATGCGCATGCCTCGCGCCTTTACGCCGGCCAGCAGGTCGTCAAAGTCCTGCATGGTGCCGAACTCGGCCATGACCTTGCGGTAATCGCGGATGTCATATCCGTTGTCAGCGTTAGGCGAATCGTAGTGCGGCGACAGCCAAAGAACGTCCACGCCCAGACCCGCAAGGTAATCCAGCCGCAGAGTGATGCCCGGCAGGTCGCCGATGCCATCGCCATTCGTGTCCTGAAACGAACGCAGGTACACCTGGTACACCACGGCTTCTTTCCACCAGTGGGTCGCCTGCCCGTTCACGCGCTGTTCGCTGTCCATAAACTCTTGGGATGCATCCCGGGGCGGACAGAGCCTCCCTGCCGAAGAAGCATCCAACTGACCGATGGCTAACCGCAACCTTCCCGCAACCCCCCTGGACCAAGCCCCACTTGCGTATGAGAACGAGGACTTCCTGGATGGCCCCGACGCCCGCGTCCTGCGCATCCTGGCCGAGTACCAGGAGCCCATGGCCCGCTTTCGGCGCGAACGCATCCAGGACACGGTGGTCTTCTTCGGTTCAGCGCGATTTGCCGGGCTGGACGAAGCCGAACAGAAGATGGAGGTGCTTGAAAACACCGGCAGTGCCGCCCCTGCACCCCCGGAAGAGCAACCCGCAAAGCCGGACGATCCGGACGCGTCGGCCCTGAGCAGAAAACGCGCTGAAACCGCGGTGGAGATGGCCGGGTACTACGAGGATGCGCGCCGCCTCGCCTTCTTGCTGACGGACTGGGCCAAGCAACTGCCCGGTCAGCGCAGACGCTTTGTGGTGACCAGCGGTGGCGGCCCGGGCATTATGGAAGCCGCTAATCGCGGCGCATTTGAAGCGGGTGGCAAGACCATCGGCCTGAACATCGCTCTACCGTTTGAGCAGCGGCCCAACCCGTACATCACGCCTGCGCTCAACTTTCAGTTCCACTACTTCTTTATGCGGAAGTTCTGGTTTGCTTACCTGGCCAAGGCACTGGTCGTGTTTCCCGGCGGCTTTGGAACGCTGGACGAGATGTTCGAGCTGCTGACGCTGGCCCAAACCAAGAAGCTGGCCAAGGAGATGACCATCATCATCTACGGTTCGGCCTACTGGAAGGGCGTGATCGACCTGGACCTGCTGGCGGACAAGGGTGCCATCGCCATGAAGGACAAAGACATCTTCCAATTTGCCGACACGCCCGAAGAAGCGTTTGCCATGCTGCGCGCGGGGCTGGAAAAGCATTGCCTGCCCTGCCCAGCAGACGAGAGCGTTCCAGAAGCACCTGCCGCAAGCGTGCAGGACCAAATGGGCCCGGACATCACCAAGACACGGTCCTGATGTGCCGTGATGTTACCGGGCGCGCGGTCTGTGGGTGCTCCCGCGCTGCGCCAGCATTCGCCGCACACGCTCACGGCCAGCTTCTGTGTCCAGAACGGAAGCATCTACCATTGGCAGTTGCGCGTTCGTAAGACTGGGCAAAACCGCTCCATCGCCAAGGTCGACCACTGCGGGCACGGCACCCGCGTCGGGGCGCACGTTCGCCTGAACTACCTGCAGCGTGAGTCCGCCATGGAAAACTACCGGTACGGAGGTGTGCGCCAGTAACAGGCGCTGCCCGGGCAGGCGATCCACTGCTGACCGCAGCAACGCCAGTGTGTCCATTTCGAAGGGCTGCACCGTGCCGACATCGAAGCCGGCGATCCCGCGCGCGATCCAGAAGCGCACTTCGCCACTGTTTCCTGCAAGGCGCAACAGCGGGGCCGTCAATACCACATGCATGTGCCGCGCAGACGCCTCGCGCAGCAGCGCGTCCAGATCGTCCGGCGTTCCAAACCGCTCGTCGAACGGCAGGGACGCTGCAGCGGGCGGCTGCAAATCAGGCAGCAGCAGGGTATCTGCACCGGCCTCGCTCATCCGGTCCATAGTTGCGACAGCCCGGGCGAAGGTTGTCGCGGTGCCCACGCGGACAATGACCGCATGCTTCCACCATGCAGCTGGTGCAATGCCGTTCCCGCGCCAGCCCGGGTGCGCCAGGGTCTGGGCGTGGGAGACGGAACCAAAGAGCAGCAGAAAAAGGCATAGATGGCGAAGCGAAAAGCCCATGCTTCAACGATACCCGTCGAGCTCGACCACCGCAGATGCAGCGGCTACCGTGTCACCAACGACCGTTCCAGCAAGCCCGTCATCCTGAGCGCAGCGAAGGATCCCGACCTGGCTGGGACAGACAATGCGGCGTGGAGCTTTCTGCCAGAAAACATATGGGCGTTCAGGCAGGGCCAAGTGCCTCGGGATCCTTCAGTCGCTGCGCTCGGTCAAGATGGCGAGCCCCAGGAACCATGGCGCGCGGTGTCTGCGAAAATAGGGGCATGCTGCATCTTGCCGACGGAGCCAAACGATTTGGCCACAAACTGCTGTTCGAAGGGGCCAACTGGCTGATTACGCCGGACGAACGTACCGGCCTGGTGGGCGGTAACGGCACCGGCAAAAGCACGCTGCTGAAAGTGCTGGCCGGCGTCGAGCAGTTGGACGGCGGCAAGCTGAACCGCAGCAAGGGTCTCACCATCGGCTACCTGCCGCAGGACGGCCTGGTCATGCGCGGCAAGACTGTTTTTGACGAGTGCCTGTCCGTCTTTCACGCGGCGTTGGCCATGGATAAGGAGATGGATGACCTTAGCGACAAGCTGGCCCATTTCGAGTTCGGCACGCCCGAGTATGACGTGGTGGCCGACCGATTCTCCCTGGTGAGCGACACGCTGCAGCAGCACGATCTGTACAACCTGGACGCGCAGGTCGGCGCAGTGCTGGGCGGGCTGGGCTTCAGCAAGGAAGACTGGACGCGGCAGACCGACGAGTTTAGCGGTGGCTGGCAGATGCGCATTGCGCTGGCAAAGCTGCTGCTGGAAAAACCATCGCTGCTGCTGCTGGACGAGCCGACAAACCATCTCGACCTCGAAACGCGCAACTGGCTTGAGGACTACCTGCGCAACTATCCGCGCGCCTTCATCCTCATCTCGCACGATCGTTACTTCCTCGACGTGACCGTCAGCAAGATCACCGAAGTGTGGAACAAGCGTGTTTGGTTCTACACGGGTGGGTACGAGAAGTTCGTCAAGCAAAAGACGGAGCGCCGCGAGCAGCTTGCCAAGGATTACGCCTCACAGCGCGAACGCATTGAGCAGCTTGAAGCCTTTATCAATCGCTTCCGCTACCAGGCCACCAAGGCCAAGCAGGTGCAGAGCCGCATCAAGGAACTCGATAAGATCGAACGCATCGAAGTGCCGGAAGACGAGGAAACGATTCACTTCAGCTTTCCTCAACCGCCGGTCAGCGGGCGTCTGGTGTGTGAAGTGACCGGTCTGGGCAAGCGGTACGAGCCGAAGCAGATACTTAAGAACGTTAACTTCACCATTGAGCGTGGCGACCGTATCGC
>JBPBPZ010000147.1:0-6213 GCA_050954525.1 Janthinobacterium lividum | reverse complement strand
GCGTTTTTTGGCGAGCCGAAGCGCAGCCTTAGCCAGTGACGGACAGC
This sequence comes from Janthinobacterium lividum, assembly GCA_050954525.1. Lineage (GTDB taxonomy): Bacteria > Acidobacteriota > Terriglobia > Terriglobales > Acidobacteriaceae > Terriglobus. The sequence goes on along the minus strand of JBPBPZ010000147.1, from coordinate 6,166 downwards.
AGTTGCCTGCCCTTCGAAGCCCATCGTCTTCACCTCCTGCCAGAGCTGGGCTATGTTCCGGCAGCCTTCTCTGTAGCGCTTCTCTAGGTATGACCCGTATGCGTTGACGATGCTCGGGTAGACGCGATGCTTGCGCTCCGGGAAGACGCCATACGAAAGCCAGCGTTGCACCGTGCGGAGTGGCAGGCCCATGTGCCGCGCGGCCTCGGATCAATTCATGCCGCCGTCCAGTCGTGTGCGCAACTCCTTATACCGCACCAGTCGCCGCTCCCGGTTCTGCTGCTTGCTCTCCAGTGCTTTGGTAAGCTGCTTCGCTTCTACGCTCTTGATCAGCTGCGTTCTGAAGCTTGGTTTTGTTCTCTGCGCAACTTCGCCCAACGTATACCGGTGACGCTCGAGAGAACGTCCTAAGGTGTCGATCAGGTTGTTCAGGAGATGTCAGCGGTCCGCAACCTGCGTGGCTGCCGGCGCGCCCTTTGCGATCCCATCCGCGAACGCACTTGCCCGGTCACGACTCACTACCTGCACGCTCGGGTGCTGCCGCAGCCAAGCTGCGACTGTCTCGGTGCTGCGGTTCGGCAACAGATCGATCACGCGGCCCCGCTCGAGATCGCAGAGTATCGTGCCGTACCGGTGACCTTTCTTCCAGGCCCATTCATCTATCCCAACCACACGCGGCTGCGGGCTGAGTACCGGCTGTGCTCGCCTACGCAGCGCGCGCAACAGCGTCGGTCCGCTAGTAAGCAGACCGAGCTTGCGGGCCAGGCGTGCTCCGGCGCGACCTTCAAGTGCGAGTGCCACCCAGCTGAGTGCCTCGCTCGAGCGGCTGCTCCTGCGTGCGTAACGAGCAACGGTGTCCGGGAGGCGTTCCGTAAAAACTCGCTGCGAGCAGTCCGACCGGACGTAAAAGAACTTGCGTGTCTGAAGCACGATCCGAACCGGAACTCCCTCCCAGGGCAGATCAGCAAGCTTGCGTCTATCGCGGCTGTGGATTCGTGCCGAGTCGGTTCCACAGTGCGGACAACTGGCTGTACGCCGACGTGTGCGAAGCTCTACCTCGATAGCGCCAGCCCTCTGCCGCAGGCTCATCAGCTCCACTTCAGCAGAATTCGGTATCAGCGTTCCTTGATGCATTCCCAAGGTCTACTCCTCAGGGTGAGGCTTCACCAATGTGAGCCAGAGCCCACCTAAGTGACAAACGACACTCCATCAGGGCACGAACTGCTTGAAAAGATAATGCGAATCGTGCGGCTCGGGCGACGCTTCCGGGTGGTACTGCAGGCTGAACACTAAGCGAACTTCAAGAACTGGGCTGGGGTGAGCGGGGCACCTGGAAAGACAGTGCGCAGATCGCGGCTGCCAAGGGCGTGAAACGCCGCTTCACCCAGCACCTGCCGGAAGTCTGTGGTCACCGCAAGGTCGCGGCCTTCGTTCAACTGGGCGTCGTCCAAGCCCGGCCAGCGGCCATACACTTTGCCGCCCCGAACGTTACCACCCAGCACGAACATGACGTTACCGTGGCCGTGATCGGTACCGCCAGTACCGTTCTGGCGGGCGGTGCGCCCAAACTCACTCATGGTCACCAGCATGATGTGTTCCGAATCAGGCCCCATGTCACGCCAGAACGCAGCAATGGCTTCGGAGAACTCGCGCAGGCGGTTGGCAAGACGGCCCTGCGAAGCGCCCTGCGCCTGGTGGGTATCCCAGTCGCCAATGTCGGCAAAGGCGGCCTCCACACCAAGATTTGCCTTCATCAGTTGCGCTACCTGCTTCAGGCTATTGGCAAAGGGTGTGCCCGGATAGGTGACGCTCGCCGCGGGCTGGTAGTGCGCGGGATCGGTCGCCTTTAACATGCGCACTGCCTCAAACGTCTCACGCCCTTCGCCGCTCAGGATCTGGTCTCGCGTACCGGCATACATGGCCTGAAAGGCGTCGGAAACCGCTGAGATGGCAGGGCCGCGACCGCCCACGGAAAAGTTCTGCAGGTTCGACATGGCCACCGCGGGCAGGCGGCCCTGCAGCGTTCGCGGAACCTGCGTCCCCATGGCGACGGCGCGAAACGCCGTGGCGAGCTTTGGGTCCAGCCGCTCGGCCTGCAAAGCACGGTTCAACCAACCGTCCTCCGTGCCTTTGATGCCTGGCGTGCCGCTCTCCATATAGTCCTGCGCGTCGAAGTGTGAGCGGGTCACGTCTGGTGAACCAACCGCGTGCACCACCGCGAGTTGCCCTTGCTGGTACAGCGGCAGCAGCGCTGCCATGGCCGGGTGCAGACCAAACTGGCCATCCAGATCCAGCACCTCACCCGGCTGCAACGCGATGGTGGGCCGCATGGCATAGTAGTTCTTTTCGCGGTACGGCACGACAATGTTCAGGCCATCCGCAGCACCGCGCTGGAAGAGCACCACCAGCTTTTTGCCGGTTGCCTGCGCTGCGGTCTGCTCTGCCATGACCGATCGCACCAGAAAGCTGGGAATGGAGGCCGTACCCACCAGCGCCAGCGCGCCGTTCTTTACAAATACACGTCGTGAAAGCATGGCTCCTCCGCCTCTAACTACACGTTCCTGCATTGCATTCCGCGGCAGGCGCTGTATCTACCTCTACCTGCGCTGAAACTCTGGCGAACCCAGCAGCAACCCGGCTATGGCGGCAGCCTGTTTGTCTGCCGGCGGTGGCCCCGCCTTGATCGGCACCATTCCCAGCCCGCGCTGTGGCTGCGCCGCGCCCTTGATGCCTTTCGCCTTGCCCGCCATCATCGCATCCAGCCGGTCCTGCTGTTGCGCTTCCATCTCCGCGTCGGTCAGAGGTCGCGTGGTGCTGGTGGCTGCAAACTGCTTTGCTGCCTGTGAGGCCGTGCCGTCAGTACCCTGCGAAAGAACCGCGGCACGGGTTTGTGCGCTGGCCGGCACGGGCAACAGCGATGCTTCCAGCAGCAGCTCCTTGCGCGATGCCTCTGCGTCGTTTGCGAAGTCCAACGATGTGGGCCGCAGTGTGGCCATCGTGCCCTGCAGGACCGGCGTCCAATCGATCATGGTGCCACTGATGCGATTGGTGCTAAGCGACAGCGCAAAGTTCATGCGGTTGACCAGTGCGGATGAGCTTAGCCACGTCGTCTCATCCCATTTGTACCCGGTAGGCGGCTGGCAGCCATACAGCGGCATGCCAAGCTGCTGCAGTGACTGCACCAGCGGCAGAGGGTCGGTGACGTCAGCCCCCGAAGCTCGGACTGCAGAGGTGACGTACTCCAGCGGAGTCTTTAGCTTGGCATCCACGGTGGCTGCCGTGAAAAACTCCGGCGAGTGCACCATGGTGCGCAGCACCTGCCGTATGTCACCGCCCGACTTCAGGAACGTCGCAGCCATGCGATCCACCATGGCTGCGGGCGGCGTATCGCTGACAAATCGCTGTGCCAGTTCCGTGGAGATGAAGTGCGCTGTTGCCGGGCTGGTGGCCAGCATGTGCAGCACCTGCAAACCTTCCTGTTCACCGCCCTCGGCAATGCTCTTGCCCAGCACCGTCTTCAATCCTGGCTCGTGGCGATTGGGAGTGAAGGTGTAGTTGCCACCACTATTGGGCCGTTCCAACGTCCAGCCGGTGAAGACCTTGGCCACTTCGGTCACGTCCTGCTGCGTGTAGCCACCGTTCACGCCAAGGGTGTGCAACTCCATTAACTCGCGTGCGTAGTTCTCATTCAGACCAGTGTTGTTCTTTGCCTTGCGCTGGGAACGCTGCGCTGCTTTCGAGTCCGGACCGGTGCTCTGAGCGTTGTCCAAATACAGCAGCATGGCCGGGCTCTGCGCTGTGGCTGCCAACAGGTCTTCAAAGCGGCCCAGGGCGCGCGCACGTACTGTTTCTTCGTACTCGAGCAGAAGCGATGGCTCCTGACCGCTTTTGCCGCTGAACACGTTGAAGTGGTTCAGCCAGAAATCGGTCATAACGGCTTCCAGCTCGCGCTGGCTGTAGATGTCGCGCAGGAGGCGTGAGCCCTGTGTTTCCGCGTTGATCATGCGGTTGGTGCCGCCCAGCGCTAGCAGCGTTTCCCTTTGCAGCGGCGACATACCATCAGTCACCCGCGCGGCCAGTGGACCGCGAGCGGCCTTGCGGAAGGCGATCAGGTCCTCCACCGGCAGGCTGAGCAGCTGGCGGTAACGCTCCGTGGGCTGCAGTGCGAGAATCGTTTCCACCTGCGCACGCGGCATCGGCTCGGTACTTTGTTCAAGGTTTTTCTGCGGCGCGGGTGCCTGGCCAAACTTGCCAGGGACGACGACGGGCTGCTCCTCGCCGCTACTGCCTACCTGCCGCACCACCGGCGCGCCCGGTGTAGCCTGAGCGGTCTTGTTGGCGCGGCGCGCTTCGTAGATCTCCACCTGGTCGGCGACGATGGCGTGCAACTCCGGGTCTGTCGGCAGGACACCCGTCCGCGCGAGTTGCCGCAGCGTCGCCGGGTCCGGGTAACGCTGCAGCCGGTCCGCCTGCGTCATGCGCAGCGCCGGATAGGCGTCCAGCCGCCGCTCCAGCGCGCTGTCATCGATGTTTTGCGGCTGCAACTGCCGGTCGAACCAGCCTTCGATACCCTGCCGCTGCACGGCTTGGCGGTCGGCAGTGGTGGGACCAAAGGTGAAACGCGCAAGCAGCAGGTCAGCCTTGGCTGCGGGCGTGAGCTTGCGCGCGGGCTGCGGCTTTATTTTGGCCGCCCACATCTGCGGCGGCAGGCTAGCCAAGCACAGGCTGCCAAACACAACAAATGCCCCTGTCACACGTTCGCCGGACGGACCTGTACGCATCGCTCCCCCCTGCCGCACGGCACGCTGCCCTGCACTTGGGTGAACCCAGATGGCCACGGCGGTGTTGCGCTCCGATAAAACTATTTATCGGCTGCGACTAGAAGGCTGCGAGTTCCGTCATGGCGCGAAGCAGGTCGTCCGTCTGCGGCAGGATGGCGTCTTCCAGAATGGGCTGATAGGCAACAAAGGTGTCGCGGCCTGCCACGCGGCGGACAGGGGCGTCCAGATCGTGGAACAGCTCGTCGGCAATGCGCGCGGCAAGCTCCGCGCCAAAGCCCCAGCTGCGCATGTCCTCATGCGCGCCGATCACGCGGCTGGTCTTGCGCACGCTCTCGGCGATAGCTTCAAAGTCGTAGGGCGAGATTGAGCGCAGATCAATGATTTCGGCCTCAATGCCCTGCTCGCGTGCGAACCGCTGGGCCGCCTGCAGCGTGCGCGGCACCACGGCTCCGTAGGTCACCAGCGTCAGGTCGGTGCCAGGGCGAACGACCTTCGCCCTGCCAAACGGGATAGCGTACTCCGGCCCGGGGTACGGCGCGCGGCCATAGCTCTCGCGATAGAGCCGTTTATGCTTCAAAACAGCACAGGATCGTCGCAGCGAGTGGCGGTGCGCAGCAAGCCTGCGGCGTCTTGCGCATTCGACGGCATGACGACGAGGACACCCGGCATGTGCGTGAAAATGCTTTCGCCCGACTGCGATTAGTAGATGGACCCGCCCGTCAGATAGCCGCCAATGGGCACGCGCATTACCAGCGGCGCGCTGTGATTGTTGTTCGACCGCCAGCGTATGACGGACAGCTCATTGCGCATCTGGTGCTCACACGAACGTCGTCGTAGTGGCGATGGTCAACAAGCTCGCCCGTATCGCCGGGGCGTTTCTGTCCAGTGGCAACGACTATCGATCAGCAGCCGTACCAGCCTAACCAGCGCGGAAAAGCTCGCCTACGGCTTGGAAGCGCTGTCGCGCTCCCACTTTCCCGCACCACGACGACGAAAGAGCTCTCCACCGAAGTCTGCATAGGGCAGAACAACGACTTGAGGCGCAAGAACTGATCGATGCTGAAGGCCTAAACGGGGAGGCTGCCAAGCGTTACCTCATCACCTCGCTAAAAAAGAATTCGCAACAGAGAACGGTACGGAACTCAATGCCGTTTTGCCAAAGATGAGCCCACTCAATCCGCAATACCTCACGAAGAAGCAGAGTTTGTGGCGTGCCCGATCTTTTGTGCCGTTGGATGAGTTAGTGTAGCGCAGCTATTTCTGAGTTCAGATAGCCGACGTCGGGGATGTGGAGAAGTGGGAAGCGCGTAGCGGTTTCCACTTCTCCAAACCCCATGTTGTCTGTCAGCCATGCCTCGGGTGCTGGTGGTCGATAGCCCAGCGAG
>JBPBPZ010000363.1:0-6313 GCA_050954525.1 Janthinobacterium lividum | reverse complement strand
GTGATTTCCGGCAGGGTAGGCCGCTTGCCGTACATCAGGATGCCCACCCGGTAAATGCGGCTGCTAATCCACAGTACCGCGTAGATGGTCACCATCATGATGGCGATGGAACCTGCAATCTCATACCAGGGCACCGGCGAAACAGAAATCCGCATGTACATCAGCAGTGGCGCGCAGAACGGTATGAACGAAAGCACCCGCGAGTAAATGCTGCCCGGCGAGTTGAGCACCAGCGGCAGCGCGACCATGCAGGCCGCGAGCGGCATCACCAGGAACATATTCAGCTGCTGCAGCTCCTGCTCGGAGTTGGTCATGGCTCCCAGCGCGGCAGCCATGGCAGAGTACAGCAGGTAGCCCAGCAGGAAGAACACGATAAAGAAGCCCACCTGCTGCACGGACAGGCTGATGTGGGTTCCGCCACCCAGGAAGTGTGAGATCAGCGGTGTTGCCGTCAGCAAAACTGCGGCAATCATCCAGATAGTCACCTGCGTCAGGCCCACTGAACCGACGCCGATCACCTTGCCCGCCATCATGTGCCCGGGCTTGACCGTGGCAAGCATCACCTCGAACACGCGCGAAGTCTTCTCTTCAATAATCGATCGCGCCACGTTCATGCCGTACAGCATGATGACCAGGTACATCAGGAAGAAGAGTACATAGGCCCCGGCGAAGTTCGCACCGGTGTTGTCCTGCTCCGCATCGCTGCTGTTCATCTCGACCGGCTTCATCATGGCGTCGACGTCGGCGGAACTCATGCCCTGCTGGATCAGCCGTTCCCGGGTCAGCACCTTTTCCAGCGATCCCACAACCGACTCGCGCGTCGCAAGATCCGCAGACGACCCCTGTCGGTACAGAATCTGCGGCCGCGCACCCTGCACGGGCGTCAGCCAGATGTAGCCGTCAATGTCCTTCTTCTTGATTTCGCGGTCCAACGACGCACGGGTATTCGCGCTGGGCGGCGAAATCAGGTTCACCTGCATGTTGTTGTCGGTGTCGCGTCGCATCTGCGCTTCCAGGTCGGTACCCAGGTGCATGTCGGGCGTCACAATCACGATGTGCGAGCTGGATTTCGCGTGTTTCGCAATCAGGATGGACGCGGCGATGCCACCGCCCATCAGCAGCGGAATCAGGATGGTCGCAATCATAAAACCCCGGGTGCGAATCCGCTCCAGGTACTCGCGGCGTGCAATCAGCCAGACATTACGCATCCACAGACCCTCCCACACGCTCGATAAAGATCTCTTCCAGCGTGGGTTCCTTCACTTCAAAGCGCGTAATGCGCGTGCCATGTGCCACGGCATCGGCCAGCAGCGGCTGCGCATCCGGGTGTGCGCCGCGCAGCTTGATGTTGACCATGCCGCCATATTCCTTCGACGACTCCACGGCAGGGTTCTGCAGGAATTGATTGCTGCCCTCGTACACCACTTCCACGCGGTTCTGCGGGTACTGGCTCTTGATCTCGCGCATGCTGCCTTCCAGCACCACCACGCCGCGATGGATCAGCGCAATGTTGTCGCACATGCGCTCCACCTGGTCCATGCGGTGGGTTGAAAACAGGATGGCCTTGCCTGCCGCGCGCAGTTCCAGCAGCGTGTCCTGCAGCAGCGCGCCATTGACCGGATCCAGGCCGCTGAAGGGCTCGTCCATGATGATCAATTCCGGGTCGTGCAGCAGCGCGGTGATGAACTGGATCTTCTGCTGCATGCCCTTGGACAGCTCTTCCGTCCGCTTGGGCAGGGCCTCGGTAATCTGCAGGCGGTCGGCCCAGGCGCGGCCCCGCTTCTCGGCCTCACTTGCAGACAGCCCACGCAGCTGGCCCATGAAGCTGATCTGCTCCAGCACCTTCATCTTCTTGTAGAGGCCGCGCTCTTCCGGCAGGTAGCCGACGCGCTGCAGGCTGTCGCGCTGGAACGGCTTGCCAAACAGCTTGACCGATCCCGAATCCGGGATGGTAATGCCGATCATCATGCGAATGGACGACGTTTTGCCGGAGCCATTTGGCCCAAGCAGGCCGAACATGGTGCCCGGTTCAATGCGCAGCGACAGGCCTTCGACAGCGACCTTGGTTTCGTAAACTTTGCGAATGTGATCGAGTTCAACTGTAGACATGAATGGGTTGGCCGTCCTTGGATTTCGGTGGCCTTCACCCAGTCTAAATGGACGCAACGTCAGCTTGAAGTGCTACCCGGCTGCAGGCGCCAGTCGCGCGACCGTTGCGGAACCACTTGTTCGCGGAAGCCGTTTGCATGTGCGGCCAGCGAGGTCTCGCCGGCTTCGACGTTGAGGTGCATTTGTTGATGGACGGGGTACGACACATTACCGGGAGATGAAAGGCGCTGCTTGAGGGCAGCGCCTCCAGCTAACCCAGGCTACCGACCGAAACCACGCAAGCCTTGTCCCAGAAACAAGGCTTTGCGGTTGCCAGCGGTGCTGGGTCTTTCGACAAACAAGGGAGGAGAGGGTTACACATGCGTATGAACTCGCTTCTGGTTCACTGCAAAGATCATGTCAAACACAAACAAGCTCATCTGTCAGGTGATGAACATAACTCATAAATATTTTTCACGGGGAACAACACAGGCTAGTAGGCCTGTAAACCACTGAAAAGTGCTGTGGACCACTCGGATTTCGTCACCTGGAAGTTGGCTTCGCGGGAGCCACACAAGTTACCGCGGATAGGCGGCACTTTCAGCCAGCCATACAAGCGTCCCAATTCGGTGCGTTTCGTGAAGTGCTGTGTGACTTGGTAATTGCCTAACTCTGCCTGCGGGGTGTCCACTCCATACCAGTAGGCAGACTTGGGAGAAGAGGGGAGCGCGCAAGTTGCGCCTCCCCATTTTTTTGCGATGCCTGGCAGTATCAGGAGCGGTAGAGACCGTCGTAGAGTTTCTTGATATGCCGGTAACATTCGCAGGCTGTGTCTTCCAGGCCTTCGCGGTCCAGGATGCGGATCTGGCCTCGCTTGTATTCAATCAACCCGCTGCGTTGCAGGGCACCCGCAACCGTGGTGACGGTCATGCGGCGGGAACCAAGCATCTGGGCGAGAAACTCCTGCGTCAGTGGCAGCAGGTCTGTTTCCAGCCTGTCCTGAACCATCAGGAGCCAGCGTGCAAAACGGGGCTCGGTCTCGTGCAGTTTGTTGCAAGCGCTCAGGTAACTGGTCGTCAGCAATTGAAACTGTGCAAATTCGAGGATGTAATTTCGGATCTCATCGTTGGAGGCAAACACCTGCCGCAGAACTTCGAATGAGATGGCGTAGCCTGCTCCGGCGGCCTGCATGAAGCACCGGCCTGGAGCGATGGGGTGGCCAAGCAGAGCGGTAGATCCGACCAGGCCGTCACAACTGACGACACCGACTTCTACACTTCCAACGTCTCCCAGGCGGATCACCTGCGAAGCGAAACCGGAGTTGAGAAAGTAGGCAGTGGTAACTTCCTGCTCAGCCTCGTACAAAATGGTGTTTACAGGCAGGTCCACCGCTTGGAGATGTAAGAGTAAGTCTTTCCGGCAGGCTGGTGTTAAGGATGCAAGTAGGCGATTCGGTACGTCGGAGGACATAGGTTCCCTTGATCAGTTCGCAAGCATCCCGTCGTTTGGAATGCTACGTCTCTGAGCAGAGCGAGTATCTTTGCGGACACGCGGTACTTCTGACCTTAGTCCGCAATCCCTTTCCACTGTGTGCTTTAGCGCTCTTAGTAAAGCCAAAATAGATAAAATAGATTAAATATGAGGGCAACTTATAAAGCTGTCTCAACAAATGTCTAGCCCGAAGTTAGTGGCTGGTACAGCTTGTTATAGAGCTTCTTCGCCTGCTGGTAACAGTCACAAGCCGCATCTTCCAAATGTTCCACGGACAGGATGGTGATCCTGCCGCGGCTATACGCGACCAGGCCGCTCCGTTGAAGAGCACCTGCTGCCATGACCACGGTTGTCCTTTGCGTACCCAGCATCTGGGCCAGGAACTCTTGCGTGATGTGCAGCGTGTCTTGCTGCACACGATCCCGAACCATCAGCAACCAGCGCGCCAGACGCGGCTCCGCTTCGTGCAGCTTGTTACAGGCGGCAAGCTGGCTGACGGTCAAACTTTGCTGTTGCACCATCTCCAGCACCCGGGTGCGAATCTCCTCAGACTCAAGAAAGAGCTGCTTCAGGGTGGCAAACGGAATGCGGTATCCCGATCCCTCCACCTGCATGAAGCACCGGGTCGAGGCAAGTGCCGGTCCCAGCATCTGCAGGCCACCCACAACGCCCTCGCGCCCGATCAGGGCCACCTCGGCCACGCCGCCCTCTTCCAGTTCAACAACCACGCTGGCAATGCCCTCGGTTGGAAAGTAGGCAAACTGCGGCCGCTGCTCGGCTTCCATCAGCACCATGCGCACGGGCAGCGGCATATGCTTGGAGGAGCGCAGGATAAGCTCCTGGCTGGCGGGGGACAGTGCATCCAGAAGTCGGTTAGTCGGCGCGGTAATCAAAGCAGACCTCGTCTCCATTCAGCAAGACGAAACACGCGGGTGCAGAACGTGCGCTTACAGAAGTTTTTTACTTGGGACGAGCATAGTGAAATGTGCCAACCGGGTCTGTCGGGTACCGCTCGTATATAGAACAAATTTGGTACCAGGTGGGTTGGCCTAGCTGACCCACCTCATACCGTGAGCAAAGGCTGCTCTATAAAGAGTCCACAGGGACGGAGTTGATCCGGGATTGCCACCGGCAGATCGTCGCTCCTGGGAAGCACACCACAGGCTGTGCAGTCGCCACTTGGTAGCATCGCCTAGATGCTTGAACTGTCCACGCCGGTAAATCTGATCAAGGGCGTGGGTCCGCGGAATGCGGAGGCGCTGAAGAAACGCGGCGTCGAAACCGCCGAAGACCTGCTGTACCACCTGCCCTTTCGCTACGAAGACCGCCTGCATCCGAAGCCGCTTGCTGAGTTGAAGGCGGGCGAGATGGCGTCTGTCATTGGCGAGGTGCGCGGGACGACCATCCTGCGGGCGAAGTCCATGCCCATATTCGAGATGACCGTGGGCCAGGGCCTTGGCACGCTGAAGGCCATGTGGTTTCGCGGCACCTACCTGCAGGACAAGTTCAAGCCGGGCCAGGCCGTGGCGCTGTACGGCAAGCTGGAGCCGTCGCGGTCGACCAGCGGCAACTTCAAGATGATCCAGCCGCAGTTTGAAATTCTGCCGGAGCCGGGCGACGAAAACGATGGCGCACCCCTGCTGGAGATTGGCCGCATCGTTCCGGTGTACGAGTCGCTGGGCGGCACCACGCCGTGGGGCGCGAAGCTGGGTTCGCGGTGGATGCGGCAGGTGGTGTGGCGCCTGCTGGACGACCTGCAGGCCGGGCCTCCGCTGATCGATCCCGTGCCCACGTCACTGCGCAAGCGGCTGGGTTTGCCTGCTCGGCTGCAGTCGTTGCGCGAGGCGCATTTTCCACCCGCCGGGACGGGCATGGCTGACCTGCAGGGCTTCACCACGCCCGCGCACGCACGGCTGATCTTCGAGGAGCTGTTCTACCTGGAACTGGGCCTGGAACTGAAGCGCAAGCGGATGCGCGACCGCGCGGGCATCGCCTTTGTGGCGGATGAGAATGTGCGGGCCGCTATCAAGCAGATCCTCCCCTTTCGGCCTACTGCCGCGCAGAAACGCGTGCTGGGGGAGATTGTCGAGGACATGCGCAAGCCACAGCCCATGCGCCGCCTGCTGCAGGGCGATGTGGGTAGTGGCAAGACTATCGTTGCGCTGGAAGCCGCGCTGGTCGCGATTGAGAACGGCTACCAGGCCGTGCTGATGGCACCTACCGAAATCCTGGCGACGCAGCATTACCTGTCTGCGAAGAAATTGCTGAAGCCCTCCACGCGCGACTACAAAGTAACCTTGTTAACCGGTTCGCTGGAGGAGGCAGAAAAGCGTCGCGCCCGCGCACGCATCGCTCGCGGCGATGCCGAGCTGATCATCGGCACGCAGGCGCTGATCCAGACCAAGGTGGACTTTGCCAACCTGGGCCTGGTCATCGTGGATGAGCAGCACCGCTTCGGTGTGCGGCAGCGCTTTACGCTGATGAAGAAGCCCGACGCGGGTGACCCGGACGTGCTGGTGATGACGGCCACGCCCATTCCGCGCACGCTGGCACTGACGATCTACGGCGATCTCGAGGTTAGCGTCATTGACGAACTGCCGCCGGGCCGCACGCCCATTGTGACCAAGCGCACCAGCGACGAACGTGCCGATGATGTCTGGGGTTTTGTGCGCAAGCAGGTCACCGCGGGCAGGCAGGCTTACGTCGTCTACCCGGTAATCGAGGGTGAAAAGGA
>JBPBPZ010000325.1:0-6327 GCA_050954525.1 Janthinobacterium lividum | reverse complement strand
GCGGGCAGGTGGTCTTCTCGGGTGTCTATGACCACCATTGCCAGGTCCTGTTCGCGCAGTGTATCCGGCGCCGTCAGGGGAAGCAGGTCACACCTGGGTTCCAGCACCACACGCAAACCTTCGACACGGAGAGGGTCGGCGCAAACCACACCGATGCGCAACCGGCTCTCCGTTCCCATGCCGTCTATAACTTCGGCAGCACAATGCCCTGCTGCTTCTGGTACTTGCCTGCGCGGTCTGCGTAGCTGGTCTCGCAAACCTCATCCGACTGGAAAAAGAGGATCTGGCACAAACCTTCGTTGGCATAAATGCGAGCGGGCAAGGGGGTGGTGTTTGAAATTTCAAGCGTCACAAACCCCTCCCACTCCGGTTCAAAGGGTGTGACGTTCACAATGATGCCGCAGCGTGCGTAGGTCGATTTGCCGACACAGATCGTCAGGACGTCGCGTGGAATCCGGAAATATTCAATCGACCTTGCCAAGGCAAAAGAATTTGGCGGAACGATCACGCTCTCTGCCTCGACACTCACAAACGACTTTTCGTCGAACGCCTTCGGATCGATGATGGCGCTGTTCACATTGGTGAAGATTTTGAATTCACTGGACACGCGCAGGTCGTAGCCATACGACGACAGGCCGTAGGAGATACAGCCGTCGTTGACCTGTTTTTCACTGAACGGTTCGATCATGCCCCGTTGCGTGGCTTGCTCGCGAATCCACTTATCGCTCTTGATGGACATCTCACTCCATGGCCAAAACTCGTCGTTTGCCCGTTGCCGTCATCTTACGACAGGCTTAGCAGACTACAATTCCGCTATGTCGGGTAGAAGGCATACCCATTTGCAAGCGATTCCATGAAAGTCTAGAAGGCAGACGGGATCCGGCCGTGCCGGAAGGAGTAGCAGCCTTGATCAAGCAGGACCTGATCCAACGCGTAGTTGATCGCACCGGCCTGCCCCGCACCCGTGCCGAACAGGCCGTAGAGCAGATTCTGAAGGGCATCAAGAAAGCGCTTGCGAGCGGCGACCGTATTGAATTGCGCGGCTTTGGTGTCTTCACCGTGAAGCCGAGAAAAACCGGCATCGGTCGCAATCCACGCACTGGGACCGAGGTCGACATCGAGCCGGGACGCGCAGTTCGCTTCAAGCCCGGCAAGGAACTCCAGGCCCTCGAAGACGAGCCAGCCGCACCCCCGCTAGGGCAGCGGCCTACATCAGGCTGATTGCATCCACATCGACGATCAGCGCTTTGCGAGGAATTGATTTGGAGTCCGCGTGCGTAAGCATCCCTCGGATTGCAGCCTGCAAAGGGGTTCGTCGGTGTGCTTTCAGCAGCAGGTGAAATCGATAAATCCGCTTTAGGCGAGACACGGGCGCTGCAGCCGGACCCAGCATGTGCACGCCGGACGCGGCCCCACTCTGAAACCAGCGCCCCAGAATTGCAGCCCAGGCAGATGCCTCGGCAAGGTCCTGCGACTGCACCAGTACGTTTGCCAGCACACCGAAAGGCGGGTACAGAAAGGGCCTGCGGAACTGCATTTCCCGACGCACAAACCCGTCGTAGTCGTGAGTGGCGGCGCAGCGTACCGCATAGTGGTCGGGATGGTAGCTCTGCACCAGTACCCGGCCCGGGGCTGTTCCGCGGCCTGCCCGACCGCTGACCTGGGTTAATAGCTGGAACACACGCTCCGCAGCGCGAAAGTCAGGCATGCCAAGCGCGTGGTCGCAGCCCACCACGCCCACGGTAGTCACGCCGTGAATGTCATGCCCCTTGGCAATCATCTGCGTGCCAACCAGCAGGTTGATCTCGCCAGAATGCAGCCGTTGCAGCAGGCGTTCCATGTCGCCGCGGCCGCGCACGGTGTCGCGATCCATGCGCCCGATGCGCGCGCCCGGAAAGATCTCCTGCAGACGCTCCTCGCCCTGCTGTGAACCTGCTCCCAGTGCGTGGAGATGTTCACTCTCGCACTTTGGGCAGCGACTCGGGACAGTACGGCGGAACCCGCAGTAATGGCACTCCAGACGTTCGCCCGGAGCGGCTCGTAACTCTGTACCATCCACCTGTTTGTGCAGGGTCATGGCGATGGCGCAGTTTTCGCACTCGATCTTTTCGCCACACGACCGACACATGATCACGTAGCTGTAGCCACGACGGTTCAGAAGGATGATGGACTGTTCGTTCCGATCGAGCGTCGCCTGAGTTTCCTCAATCAATCGCCTGCTGAAGATGTGCTCCGTCCCTGTGTCACGAAACTCCGCTCGCATGTCGACCAGTTCCACGTCAGGCAGGGGACGATTCGCAACCCGCTGATCCATGCGCAGCAGCGTATATCGCCCGTTCTGCGCGTTGTTCCAGCTCTCCAGCGACGGTGTAGCCGAACCCAGCACCACCGGGATGTTCAGCAGCTTTGCCCGCATCACGGCGACATCCCGGCCATGGTAGCGAGGCGTCTCTTCCTGCTTGTAGCTGCCGTCGTGCTCTTCATCCACAACGATAAGGCCCAGGTTCTGCACGGGGGCGAAGACCGCAGAACGTGTGCCCACCACCACACGAGCGTCTCCCCGCCGAATGCGATGCCACTGCTCTGCCCTTTCGTCCGGCGATAGCTGCGAGTGCAACAGGGCGACCTCGCCGCCGAACGCTGCGTGCATCTGGCCCGCCATGGCCGGTGTAAGCCCAATCTCGGGCACCAGCAGCAGAGACGACTTTCCCGCATCCAAAGCGCGACGCATCGCCGCAAGGTACACAGCCGTTTTGCCGCTGCCGGTCACGCCGTACAGCAGATGGGGGCGGAAGGCTTCCGCAGCCAGGGCGGTCGCAATGCCTGCAAGCGCCTCTGTCTGCGATTCGTTCAGAAGATGCTCATGCGCCTGCTTCTTGCCGGGTGCATGAATGCCGCCCAAATGGAACGCTTCCGGCGCATCTTCCAGCAACACTAGACCGCGCTTGACCAACGTGGCCAGTGTCGACGACGGCACCGGCAGGGTGCGCACGTCGCGGACCCGCATGCGCCCGCCCACCGCGCTAAGCTCTGCAAGAATCGCGGTCTGATTCTCGTTGAGCCGCGGCAGACGGGCATCCTGCACCAGCACGGCAATCTTTTCCAAACGGCGAGCGTCCCGGTCCGTAGCTTCTACTTCCCGCGTGAGCCAGCGTTTGCGCACCATGCCTTCCAGCAGGGCCTTGTTCGCTCCGGTGCTGCGCAGCGCGGTCAACTTGACGGCTTCGCCATGCTCCAGCGCGTTCAGAACGGCGTACTCGCGATTCTGGTCGTCTGCGGAAAGGCGAGAACGGCGGGACGAACCCTTCTCTGCACCTTCATACAGCACGCGACGGCCTGCTTCTGCCATGCGATACAGCAAGACGCGGCGCACCTCCGCATTCAGCGGCAGCATGCCTCGCAGTACCTCACCCAGCGGAGCGATGTAGTATTGCGCGATCCATTCGGCCAGGCGCATCAGTTCATCCGGCAGCAGCGGGTCTTCGTCCAGCACCTGCTGCACAGGTCTGACTTCGATGCCAGCGGCAGGCGCGTCGGAATGCACGCGCACAATAACACCCAGCAACCGTTGACCGCTGAACGGCACCAGAACACGCGCACCGACAGACGGCGTACTGCCGTTAACCGCATAGGTAAACGCCCTGTCCAGCGGCACCGGCAATGCTACGTCGACAAACTGACCCACACCTTCAGTCTATGAGAATCAAGGTGATCTAGCGGAGGTCGAGCTTCATCCAGACTGAGGCACGCTCATACCGGATGGGCAGATCAGCTTCGGCAACGTGGCGGAAACCCAGCGACTCGTAAAGATGCACGGCGTTCTCCAACTGCGTGCTGCTGCCCAGAACGACCGTATGCGCTCCGAGCTCGCGCCCTTGCTGCAGGACGTAGGTAAGCAGTTTGCGGCCGACTCCCTGGCCGCGTGCTTCCGGCGCAACTGCCATCTTGGACAACTCGAACACGCCCTGTTCAAGGCGAACCAGGGCAGCGCAACCAACGGTGGCATCTGCAGAAGATGCGAGGTACACCTGCCCTCCCGTGGCTACGATCTCTCCCCATGGATCGCCCAGGGTCGTGCGATCCTTCTCTTCCAGCCGGAACAGCCTTACGATCCATTCTTCGTTCAGGGTGCGAAACGCATCTGCGTCGGCTTGCGTTTGCATGGTCCGAAATGTCAGTTCGTTCGTCTTCGTCGCTAGCATTGCAAGTCAAAGCCTCATGACGTGATTCATCTAATAAGCGCAGGAGCCGTTAGGCGCGGGCGGGTGGTTTCAGGTCAAGCTCTACCATGACGCGCTGCAGGTCTTTCCAGGCTTCGCCCTTTTGCCGGGGGTCACGCAGCAAAAAAGCTGGGTGGTACGTCACGGCGCACTTTGCTCCGCGCACGTCATGCCACTGCCCACGCAGGTTGCCAAGGGATTGCTTCACGCCAAGCAGGTAGGTCGCAGCCGTGGCGCCAAGGGCAACAATCACCTTGGGCTGCACGATGTCGATCTGCTGCAGCAGGAATTGGGAGCAGGTGTTGGCCTCTACCGGTTCGGGTGCGCGGTTCTTCGGAGGTCGACACATCACAATGTTCGCGATGTAGACCGATTCCCGCTTCAGGCCCATGGCACCGATCATGTTGTTGAGTAGCTGCCCGGCTTTGCCCACAAACGGCAGACCGCTGGCATCTTCATCTGCCCCAGGACCTTCTCCAACAAACATGAGTTCCGCGTTGGGGTCGCCGTCGGCGAAGACGATGGTGTGACGACCTGCGTAGGCGAGTGGACACCGCGTGCAGTCGCCGATGGTTTGGCGCAACGCAGCGAGCGCAGCAACCTTTGCTGCGGGCGCGACGCGAACAGCTGGAAGCGGAGCAAGTTGGTTAAAACTGACGAGTGGCATAGAGGGTGGAGCAAACGGTCCTGTCTCATTCTCTATGACTTCTTCAAACGGGTTCAAACTAGAGGTTAGAGCGATAGGGTCAGGGGCATTAGGGGCAGGTGCGACAGATGCGATCACGATCTCCGGCCCTGAACCAGCGGGACGCAGAGATGGCTGCGCAATGCGGGCGACAGGCGCAACGCGGGGCACGGGCGTAACCGGCTGATGGCGCAACGTAGGTTCGCTCGCGGGGACAGCCGTGGCAGCAGCCGTCTGCGCGAGGCGGCCACGTTCGGTAGGTTCCGCAGCAAGTCCAGTGGATCGCAGAAGGGCCTGCAACTGCGCCTCAACCTCTGGCGTACTCCCCAGACCGGCATGCCGGTACAGGTCATAGACGCCCAGATCGCGCAGGTAATCGAGGTAGCCGCGCAGCGACTCGCCAGTGAGATCCATTTTGCAATTCTAGAAGGTCAGCGGTCCGGGCAGGACGCTGTTTGGTGCGGACTATAGAACGGTTGGTGCAATCACTTTGGAAGAGGGGGTCACCACGTACCGAACCAGGCCGGTACGAATTTCATCCTGTGCTACCCGGCAGGCCTTCATGCTGGTTGGCAGCATAAGGGGTGTTGCACCGGACTGTAGCTGGCGCGCACGTCGCGCCGCACCCTTCACCAAGCTGTACTTGTTCTGCAGTGCATCTTGTGCATCCATCAGAGTGCCTCCGTACATATGGCACCAATGTACTCCACGCGACGCAACTTGGCGCGGCATTTAGAAAGTATCTGCTAAAGGTTTGCGCTATGACGCCTGGGAGAACTGTTGCAACACCTCGGAGAGACGCTTCGGCATAGCCGACGTTCGGCAGCATGCAGACAGCGACACGGCATCGGCGTCACCGCGCGCATGCAGAACCACTGCGCGCAGCTCTGCCGCGGCCGTGTCCAGAATGTCATTCACAATTGCGTACTGGTAGCGTTCCACGTAGCTCAGTTCACTGCGAGCTTGCCGCAGGCGAAGATCAATCACTGCTTCATCCGTCATGTGTTCTGCCGCGCTGCGATTGCGTAGACGAGCCTCAAGTACCTTTGGCCCGGGCGGCATGATGAAGATCGAGATCGCGCTGGGCATACGCGTCATCACCTGCATGGCACCCTGCACATCAATGTCCAGCAGCAGATCGCGCCCATGTTCCGCGGCGAGCGCAAGTGCCGAACGCGCCGTGCCGTAGTAGTTTCCGAACACTTCCGCCCACTCCAGAAAAGCATCGGCGGCAATCATGCGCTCAAACTGTTGCCGCGTGGTGAAGTGGTATTCGCGCCCGTCTTCTTCCGATCCGCGCGGCGACCGGGTGGTGTACGAAACGGAAAACTCCAGACCTTCCACAAACTTGCGCACTTCGTTTACAAGTGTGGACTTTCCCGATCCACTAGGCGCCGAAATGATGAAGAGAATGCCAGCCAT